>NZ_QKLE01000022.1:0-51687 GCF_003224275.1 Curtobacterium sp. MCSS17_011
GGTACTCCTTGCGGACGTCGGTGAGCCGGACGAGCGGCTCGGCAGCCGCCACCGCGATGTCGGGGCCGGTCGATCGGCCGGCCCGTGCGCCCCTCGCCCCGCACCCTCCGCTCCCGTCCCGAAGGCAGCCCCATGACGCAGCAGCCGCTCCTGTCCGTCCGCGACCTGGCCGTGACGTTCACGACACCGTCCGGTGACTTCGAGGCGATCCGCCGGGTGTCGTTCGACCTGGCCGCCGGGGAGACCCTGGCGATCGTCGGCGAGTCCGGCTCGGGCAAGTCGACGACCGCCGCCAGCGTCAACCGCCTGCTCGCCGACAACGGCCGGATCTCGGACGGCAGCATCACCTTCGACGGCGTTCCGGTCCACGACGCCCCCGAGCGCACCATGACCGGCATCCGCGGCAAGGGCATCGGCCTGGTGCCGCAGGACCCGATGTCGAACCTCGACCCGATCCACCGCGTCGGCACCCAGATCCGCGAGGCGCTCGAGGTGCACGGCATCGCCAAGGGCGCGGCCGCACGGACCCGGGTCGTCGAGTTGCTCGAGATGGTCGGCATCCCCGAGCCGGAGCGCCGCGCCCGCCAGTACCCGCACGAGCTCTCCGGTGGCATGCGGCAGCGCGTGCTCATCGCGATGGGGCTCGCCTGCCGCCCGAAGCTCCTCATCGCCGACGAGCCGACGAGTGCCCTCGACGTCACCGTGCAGCGGACCATCCTCGACGAGCTCGACCGGTTGACGAGCGAGCTCGGCACCGCCGTGCTCCTGATCACCCACGACCTGCCGCTCGCCGCCGAACGTGCCGACACGATCCTCGTGATGTACCGCGGGGAGGTCGTCGAGCAGGGCCGTGCCGCCGGGATACTCGCACGACCGGAACACGATTACACCCAGCGGCTCCTCGCGGCCGCCCCGGACTTCGGTTCCGTGCGGCTCGTCGGCGACGGCCCCGTCACGACGGCTACACGCTCGACCGGCCCCGACATCGCGGTGGCGGCTGCCGAGCCGCTCGTCCGGCTCACCGACGTCCGCAAGGAGTACCCGATCCGCTCCGGCGGCTGGCGACGGCAGGACCCCTTCGTCGCCGTGGCCGGCTCGACCTTCGACATCGCCCGCGGCGAGACCGTCGCGGTCGTCGGCGGCTCCGGGTCCGGCAAGTCGACGACCGCGAAGATGGTCCTGGCGCTCGAACAGCAGACGAGCGGCTCGATCACGTTCGCCGGCGCCGAGGTCTCCGGGCTGCGCGGAGCGGACCTGATGCGGTTCCGCAGTCGCGTGCAGCCGGTGTTCCAAAACCCGTACGGCTCGCTCGACGCCCGTTGGACCGTCCGTCGGAGCATCGAGGAACCGATGGTCCTGCACGGCATCGGCGACGCAGCGAGCCGGAGGTCCCGCGCGCTCGACCTGCTCGACCGGGTCGCCCTGCCGGCGGCGACGGCCGACAAGCTCCCGAACGAGATGTCCGGAGGGCAGCTCCAGCGCGTCGCCATCGCCCGCGCCCTCGCACTCCAGACCGACCTCGTGGTCCTCGACGAGGCCGTCTCCGCGCTCGACGTCGTGGTGCAGGAACAGATCCTCGAGCTGCTCGTCGAACTGCAGCGGGAGCTCGGGCTGGCGTACCTGTTCATCAGTCACGACCTGGCCGTCGTCCGGATGGTGTCGCACCGTGTGCATGTCATGGACCACGGCCACGTCGTCGAGTCGGGCACACCCGACGAGATCTTCGGCGCCCCGCAACACGAGTACACGCGGACACTGCTCCGAGCGATCCCCGGAGCACGCGTGCTGGACGACGACCGCGCGGCCTGAGCCGGGCACTGTGACCGGCTGCCCCCGGGAGGCGCACCGACCCACCGGACCCACACCGAGCCTCCCGGCCGACCCGTCCCACGAACGCACCCCAGGAGGCCACCGCATGTACCTCGACACCTCGTCCGAGCACGTCGACTTCATCTGGATGATCAAGAACGCGGTCGTGCCGCGGCCGATCGCCTGGATCGGGTCGGTTGCACCCGACGGCGGGTACAACCTCGCCCCGTACAGCTACTTCCAGCTCGTCACGATGGACCCGCCGATGCTCATGGTGTCCTTCACGGGCAGCAAGGACACGCTCGACAACATCCGGCACACCGGGGACTTCGTCGTGAACCTGGTCACGGAGGGCTTCGAGGCGGACCAGACGGACACCGCCGCGCTGTTCGACGCCGACGTCGACGAAGCGGCCCTGCTCGGACTCGACACCACCCCGAGCACAGTCGTCACCCCGCAGCGCCTGGCCGGTGCGAAGGTCGCCCTGGAGTGCCGGGCGACCGAGGAGAAGGAGATGCCCGGCGCGACGCTCGTGTTCGCCGAGGTGGTCGGCGTGCACACCGACGACGGCGTCCTCGACGACCGAGGGCGGATCGACATCGAGCGCTACCGCCCCGTCGGCCGGCTCGGCGGCGCGCTCTACACGACCATCACCTCGGCCTACCGGATCCCGGTGCCGTCGGCCGAAGCGGTGCTCGCCGGACACCGCTCCGGCGTATTGGCGGGAACGGTGGCGGACCGGACCACCAGTACGCCCGAGCCGCAGGCGGAAATCCCCACCACCACCTGAAACCCCTGTTCAAGCCGCGGTACCGGCGACCGATTGCACGCGTAATCGAATCCTCACGGAGCAGTGGTCGCGGCGAAATCGCGCCCTGCTCGAATGGTCACACCACCACCTCAGTCCCCTCTGGAGCACGAATGGCAGCCGACCCCTTCCACCTCGCGTGGTTCACCCCGTTCAAGACGCCCGCGTGGAAGTCCCCCTGGGCCGCCGACACCCCGCTCACCTGGCTCAACGGTGAGTACTACATGGACATGGCCCGCTCGCTCGAGCGCGCCGGTTTCGACTTCATGATGTTCGAGGACTCCACGCTCGTCAGCGACACCTACGGCGGCAGCACCGAGAACGACCTGAAGCACGGGCTGCACTCCCCCAAGGGCGACCCGGTACCGCTCCTGCCGATGCTCGCGCAGGTCACCCAGCACATGGGGTTCATCGCGACGATGTCGACGTCGTTCTACCCGCCGTTCCTCGTCGCCCGCGTGATGGCGACCATGGACCACCTCACGAGGGGGCGAGTCGGCTGGAACGTCGTCACCAGCTCGGAGGACCTCGCCGGGCAGAACTACGGCCTCGATCACCTGCTCCCGCACGACGAGCGCTACGAGATGGCGGACGAGTTCATCACCGTGGTCAAGGAGCTCTGGGACTCCTGGGAGCCGGGCGCGATCGTCGCCGACCGCGAGACCGGGTACCTCGCCGACCACACGAAGGTCCACCCGATCCACCACGACGGGAAGTACTTCAAGGTCCGCGGACCACTCAACCTGCCGGCCGGACCGCAGGGCCACCCCGTCATCTGCCAGGCCGGCGGCTCACCCAAGGGCCGCGACTTCGCATCCCGGCACGCCAACGTGCTGCTCTCGGCCCCGAAGGGCGTCGACCAGATGCGGGAGTACCGCGACGACATCCGCGCCCGGGCCGTCGGGCACGGCCGGGACGCCGACGACGTCAAGGTGATGTTCATCGTCCAGCCCGTCCTCGGCGAGACGCAGGCGGACGCCGAGGAGATCGCTCGGCGCCGGAACGAGCTCACCCAGGACCAGATCGAGACGATCCTCGGCATCATGTCGATCACCACGGAGGTCGACTTCAAGCAGTTCGACCTCGACGCCCCGCTTCCGGACGACGTCACCACCAACGGGCACCAGTCCGGACTTGAGCAGTTCCGGAAGCGCACCAAGGGCAAGACGATCCGCGAGGCCCTGATGGGGCAGCAGACCGAAGCCGTCGAGCTCGTCGGGACGCCGGCATCGGTCGCGGCGCAGATGGACGAGGTCATGGAAGCCGTCGGCGGCGACGGGTTCCTGATCCGCGGTGAACCGGTGCGCACCCACTCCCGCCGGTACATCGACGAGATCGCGTCCGGCCTGGCGCCGGAGCTCCGCAGGCGGGGACTGATCCGGAGCGACTACCCCGAGTCCACGTTCAAGGCGAACCTCGCCGCGTTCTGATCCGGACCAGATCCGCGGACGACGTCCGCGGACGACAGGAGTATTCATGACCGCTTCACCCTTCCACCTCGGGTGGTTCTGCAACGGCACCTCGGTGCCCGCATGGGCACAACCGTTCTCCGGCTCGATCGGCGACGACTGGCAGGACGCCCAGATCTTCGTCGACCTGGCCAGGGCGATGGAGCGCGCGAAGTTCGACTACGTCCTCATCGAGGACAACACCTTCGTCGGCGACCGCTACGGCGACTCGATGGAGGTCTACTTGAAGTACGCGATGCAAGCGCCGCGGCAGGACCCGATGATCGTCGCGACGCTGCTCGCCCAGGCGACCGAACGGCTCGGGATCATCGCCACCGCCGGCACGTTCGCGTACCACCCCTACCTGCTCGCTCGCATGGCAGGCACGCTCGACCAGTTGTCAAAGGGCCGGTTCGGCGTCAACGTGGTGACCGGAACGAGCGACCGCGCGCTGCAGAACTACGGACACGACGGGATGGACGAGCACGATTCCCGGTACGACGTGGCCGAGGACTTCGTCCGGGCGATGACCGCGCTCTTCGACACGTGGGAGCCGAGAGCCGTGGTCGCGGACCGCAGGACGTCGACCTTCGCCGACCACACCAAGGTCCGGTACGCCGACCACCGTGGCTCCCACTTCTCGACCCGCGGGCCGCTGAACTCCGGGCCCTCGCCCCAGGGCCGCCCGGTCATCTCGCAGGCCGGCGGGTCGTCGCGCGGCATCGCGTTCGCCGCGCAGCACGCCGACACGATCGTCGCGATCCACTCGTCGCCGGAGAAGGCGCGCGACTACCGGGACCGCGTGCGGGACGCTGCCGCCGCCGCCGGACGGGATCCGGACGAGGTGAAGGTGCTCTTCGGCGTCTGGCCGATCGTCGGGTCGAGCGAGGCCGAGGCCAGGCAGCGCGCGGACGAGCGGGTGCGACTGGCGATGGACAACATCGACATCCCGCTCGCGACCATGTCGAAGTCCACGGACATCGACTTCTCGACCGTGCCCCTCGACACCCCGCTCGGCGAGCTCGACCTGGCCACGAACGGCACCCAGAACTTCGCGCTCTACCGGGACCGCAACGCCACGCTGACGCTCCGAGAGGCGGTCGCGAAGGAGGCCGGCGGTGCCGGTCCGTCGCTCGTCGGCTCGGTCGAGCAGGTCGCCGACCAGCTCGAGGCGTTCGCGGACGTCTCCGGTGGGGACGGCTTCCTGATCGGCACGAACGGCGTCACCCGGCGGTTCATCGCCGAGGTCTGCGACGGGCTCGTCCCCGAACTCCAGGCACGCGGGCTGACCCGCACCGAGTACGACCACGAGCACCTTCGGGACAACCTGCGGGCATTCTGACTCCTCTTGGAAGGAACCAACATGCGCGGATACATCCACACCGACTGGGGCCAAGTGCACTACCGGGCCGGGGGCCTCGCTCCCGAGGCGGCTGCGAGCGTGATCGCGATGTACCACGAGTCGCCGCGCACCTCGGCGGTCTACGACCCCGTGCTCGAGGCCTTCCCTGAGGACGTCGCCGTGCTCGCGTTCGACACCCCGGGGTTCGGGCAGTCCGACGACGCACCGGCCGACCGACCCCTCGGCGACTACGCGACCGTGCTGCTGCAGGCACTCGACGGGCTCGGTGTCGGACCGTTCCTGCCGGTCGGCATGAAGACCGGCTCGGCCCTCGTCACGGCGATGGCCGTCGCGGCCGGAGCGGACCGGGTGCCCGGGGCCGTGCTCTACGCGCAGGAGGAGCCGGACGATGCCGCGTTCGAACACTGGGCGAACGACTGGGCGCCGCCGATCGCGTTCCCGGCGGACCGGTCGACCCTGACGAAGCTCTACGCGAAGAACGTCGGCCTGTACGGCACCGACAACCCACGGGTGCTCTACGAGGCCGTCGCGGACACGATCGCGAACGCCGACCGCTACGCCTCGGTCTACCCGGCGGTGTTCCGCGGCCACCGGCAGACGTGGGAGGACATGCACGCGCTCGTCGCGGCCGGCGTGCACCTCACGGTCCTCGAACCGCCGGCCGCGCAGTTCACTCCCGACGATCCGATCGTGTTCGGCGTCGTCCCCGGCACGAACGTCGTCCCGATGCCGTCGACCGGGCAGTTCCCGGCGCTCGCCACGGATGCGTTCGTCGCTGCAGTGACCGGCGCGCTCGACCGCGCCGGTCTGCGAGCCCACGTACTGGCGGACTGAGCGCCGCACCCGACTCCCGTTCGACCCCTTCCCGAAGGAGCACCGATGTTCACCTCTCCGTCCACCGCCGACCCTGCCCTGCTCCGTCAGGCGTTTTCGGGCTTCCCGTGCGGCGTCGCCGCCCTGTCCGCGGTCGTCGATGACGAGCCGACCGTCCTCGTCGCGTCGTCCTTCACGGTCGGCGTCTCGCAGGACCCGCCACTCGTCATGTTCGCCGTGCAGCACACCTCCACGACCTGGCCGGCCCTCGCCGACGCCCCGTCGATCGGAGTCTCGATCCTCGGGGAACGGCACGAACCGGTCACCCGCCAGCTCGCGTCCAGGGACAAGTCGGTGCGCTTCATCGGCGTCGACACCATGATCTCGGACACCGGATCGGTCTTCCTCGAGGGGGCGCCGATCTGGCTCGACTGTTCCGTGGAGCACACCTACCCGGCCGGCGACCACGACATCGTCGTGCTCAGGGTCAACGGTCTGCTCTCCGACTTCACACACAGCCCGCTCGTGTGGCACCGGTCGTCGTTCGCGAAGCTCAGCGCATGAACAGCCCCACCGTGACCGTGGTCGCGGGGAACCCGAAGCCGTCCTCTCGGACGCTCGAGGCCGCTCAGCTGGTCGCGACGGCGATCACCGGGACCCCACCCACCACCGTCATCGACGTGATCGACATCGGTCCCGGTCTGCTCGGTTGGGGTGACCCTGCGGTGACCGAGGCGGTCCGGGCCGTGGCGGTGTCAGACCTCGTCGTCATCGCGTCCCCGACGTTCAAGGCCACGTACTCGGGGGTGCTCAAGCTGTTCCTCGACCAGTTCGCATCCGGCGACGGCATGGCGGGGGTGACCGCGGTGCCGCTGATGCTCGGAGCCGGACCGGCCCACCACCTCGCCCCCGAACTGCTGCTCAAGCCCGTGCTCGTCGAGCTCGGTGCGGTCGTCCCGGTGCAGGGGTTGTATCTGTCCGATCGCGGGTTCGCCGAGCCCGGCGCACTCGACCCGTGGCTCACGCGCTGGCGCCCGGCGATCACCACGATGCTGTCCAGTCGAGACCGAAGCTGATGGACCGGCTCGAGTGGTTGTTCGACGCGCAGTCATCAGTTGCCAGGCTGCGTTGCAGTGAACCATCCGTAACGCGAACGCGCGCCGTGCGCCGTCGAGGGCCCTCACGAGGGGTCGTGCTCGGTGTTCACCCCGTGGACCACGTGCGTCCTGCTCAGCAAAGCAACCGGCCCCCGTGGCCCCTCGTCGTCGACCGACGATCGGTCCGACCGGCCGTCTGACTCCCGGGACGAAGAAAGCCCCCGACCGGACCTGGTGGTCCTGCCGGGGGCTTCGTGGTGGTGGGCGATACTGGGATCGAACCAGTGACCTCTTCCGTGTCAGGGAAGCGCGCTACCGCTGCGCCAATCGCCCAAGCCCCTGCGTGGACCGGAGTCCATCAAGGTCTTTGGAGGGTGGATCTGGAGGTGGGGACGGGATTCGAACCCGCGTGGACGGCTTTGCAGGCCGCTGCCTAGCCTCTCGGCCACCCCACCATCGAGGTTCACGTCTCCGTGAGTACCCGAACGGTGGGATACCCTCTGGTGAGTCGCGGGCCTTCGAGAAGACCCACACTCGAGCGGATGACGAGATTCGAACTCGCGACCCTCACCTTGGCAAGGTGATGCGCTACCACTGCGCCACATCCGCACTTGTCGTTCCGCTGTCGCGGCGACGACGTAAACTCTATACGCACCGGGGCACTTCCGCCAAAATCCTCCCCGTTCACCGGGCGTGTCCCCCGAGTTCATGCGGATCGGGGCGGTTCGACACCCCCTCTGGGCAGCGCGCCACACCCGGGCCGCGCGATGTGTTCGATGCACCGCCGGACTTCCGCTAGTATCGACTCGCACGAACAGTGCAGGGGGCGATTGGCGCAGTTGGTAGCGCGCTTCGTTCACACCGAAGAGGTCATCAGTTCGAGTCTGGTATCGCCCACGGAGCAACACGAACACCACCGACAAGAGCCCGACGCAGCAGCGTCGGGCTCTTGTCATCTCATCAGGCCCCAGCACGCGGGCCTCACCACCAGCACGATCGGACGAAGGGGCGCATGACCGACGTCGACCTCGAGTTCGTCCGGGTCCGAGCGGTCCTCGACCGTCCGACCCTGCGGCTCATGTCCCGGCCGACCAGCGCCACGGTCCTCGCCGTGTTCCGCACCGTCTTCGACCGCGATGTGCAGTACGTCCCCGCCGACCGCATGCACCTGCAGGTCGAGGAGCACGTCGCGCGCCTGCAGGCAGCGGGCGCACGCGTGCCCGCGAGCGAGCAGCCCGTGCCGACGGCCGGCGAGCTGCCCGAGGGCGAGCAGGAGACCCGCCCGAACGGCCGCGCCCTGTGCCGCGAGTGGGTCGGCGCCCAGTGGCTCGTCCGCTCGAACTCCCCCGACGGCGACGAGCAGTACTCCCTGACGAGCCACGCCCTCGAGGCGCTGAGTCTCGTCGACGCCCTGTCGGCCGACCGCGCCCTGATCAGCGAGAGCCGCCTGGCGATGATCGTCGACGCGGTCCACCGGTGGGCGGCCCGCGCCGAGCCCGACCCCGACGTGCAGATCCGCCGGATCGACGCCCAGATCGCCGAGCTGCAGGCAGAGCGGGAGCGCCTGGAGCACGGCGACGACGTCGTGGCCGTCGACGACGACCGGATGCGCGACGGGTACACGAACATCTCCGACCTGATCCGGCAGCTGCCGAGCGACTTCAAGCGCGTGGAAGAAGCGGTCGCGACGATGCACCGCTCGATCGTCGAGGACTTCCGGCAAGAGGTCCGCCCCATCGGCGAGATCCTCGACGACTACCTGGCGCGCACGGACAACCTGATGGAAGCGACGCCCGAGGGCCGTGCCTTCGAGGGCGCCTTCGAACTGCTGCGCGACGACGCCCTGCTCCTGCGGCTCCGCGACGACATCGCGACGATCCTGGCGCACCCGTTCGCGCAGGGTCTCGGAGCGGGCGAGCGCCGGGCCTTCCGCAACACCGTGACGATCCTGCGCCAGGGCATCGAGGACGTCCTCGCCCAGCGCCGTCAGCTCACCGCCACGCTCCGCGACCAGATCGTGGCCCACGACGTGGTGCGCGACCGCGAGCTCGACGCGGTGCTCCGCTCGATCAACCGTGGCCTCGCCACCCTGATGGCCCAGGGCGGGGCGCGCGACCGGATCCCGCTGCCGCTCCTGCCGGCGGCGGCCGAGGTCGGCACGCTGCGCGAACGCTTCTACGACCCGGACGCCGAGTCCGTCCCGCCACCCATCGAGGAGCCCGACGACGACGTCTTCGAGGACCTCGACGTCGAGATGCTCCGCAAGCACGGCGGGCCGCTCCTGACCGAGCTGCGCGCGGCGCTGCGGTTCGCCGAGGCCGACTCCAGCGTCGAGGCGTTCCACGGATTGCCGCCCGAGCAGCGCCGGCCGGTCGAGCTCTTCGGTCTCGCGCACCTGCTCACGGGGCGCGAGGACTTCGAGTCGGCCGCCCACGTCGCCGAGCACCGCACGGTCCGGCCCGACGGCACCGCGATCACCTTCCACATGCCCACCGCTGCGCTCGACGACGAGCGCACTCCGGTCGGCGACGCACACCACGAGAACGCACAGGAGGCACGGTGAGCGACACGACGCCGGCACCGGTCGACGAGACGGTCCCCTACGACGACCCCGCATCGGTGATGCACGACGACGAGCGTGACGAGTCCAGCTTCGCCCTCTTCGAGGGCGACGAGGGCAGGCTCGACGAGCACCAGCGGCGCGCCCTGGCGGCGCTCCTGCGGCACTCGTACGTCAGCTCCCGTACGCACCCCGACGAGTGGCGTGCCGTGCTCGACGCCGAGTACCAGCTGCGCTCCCGGCTGAACGACCTGTTCCTCGAGCTCCACGTCGACCGTGACCGCGAGGTCGCCTGGAAGCGCCAGGCCCGGTCGGAGAGCCAGCGCCGCACGTTCCCGACCCTGCTCCGCGACCTGCCGTACACCCGCGAGGAGACGATCGTCCTCGTCTACCTGCGGATGCGCCTGCGTGCTGACACCCGACCGGGGCCCGACCAGGTGGTCGTCGACCGGTCCGAGGTCCTCGGACACGTGGCGGGCTTCCGTCCGGCGACCGCGACCGACCGAACCCGCGACGAGGGCCGGGTCGCGAAGGCGATCGAGCGCCTCGTGACCGCGCGCATCCTGATCCGCACCTCCGACCCGGACCGCTTCCGGGTGGCGAGCGTCGTCGAGGTGCTGCTCCCCCTGGAGCGCTTGCTCGAACTGGACGCCTGGTTGCGGACCACCACCGCGCAGGGTGACGCGACCGCCCCGGGTGGCGAGCCGACCGACGGGGACGACCCGGGCCTCCCGGCTGACGACGACACGGACCCCGAGACCGAAACCAACCTGGACGAGGCGAGCGCATGACCGACACGTTCGAGATCCCGGCCCTGTTCGACACGGTCGCGCAGTGGCGCGCCGAGTCGATGCAGGTCGTCAACTGGGGTGGGTTCCACGGCCACCGGCAGGTCGAGTTGTCCGGCACGGCGACGCTCATCTCCGGCGCATCGGGTACCGGCAAGTCCACGCTGATGGACGCCTACCTGGCCGTGATGATGCCGTCCGACGTGCCGTTCAACGGCGCCTCGAACGACGCCACGACCGGCCGCGCCCGCAGCGCCGACCAGCGCAACCTGCTCACGTACCTGCGCGGCAAGGTCGACACCCGGCGCGACCCGGAGACCGGCAGCCTGCGCGACGTGAACCTGCGCGGCGACGACCAGACCACCTGGGGCGCTGCGGCGGTCACGTTCCGGAACGACGACGAGCGGCGCTTCACGGTGCTGCGTGCGTACATCGTGCCGAAGCGCGCCCGCGGGGTCGGCGACATCCAGATGACCATGGCGACGGTCGACGACACCTTCGACCTGCGCCGACTCGAGGAGTTCGTGCCGTCGCGGTTCCACCACCTCGAGTTGACCGGCCGCGTGCCGGGGCTCGTCATCCGCGACACCTACCAGGAGCTCGCGTACACGCTGCAGACGCGGCTGGGCATCGGTGACTCCGGCGGCGGCAACCGGGCGATGCGCCTGCTCGCACGGATCCAGGCCGGCCAGCACCTGCCGACCGTCGACGCGCTGTACAAGTCGCTCGTGCTCGAGACCCCCGGCACCTACGAGGCGGCCGACCGGGCCCTCGCGCACTTCTCCGCCCTCGACGAGGCGTACGAGGCGATGGACACCGAGGAGCGCAAGGTCCGCATCCTCTCCCCCATCACCGACCTGCACGACGAGATCGCGCGCGCGACCGAAGCCGCAGCGGCCCTGGACGGCATCGCGACCGGCGCCGAGGTGTCGCCGTTCGCGCACTGGACGGCCTCGCGGAAGCGCGACCTGCTCGACGCCGAGGTCTCGCGCAACGCCCGCGAGCGCACGGCGTCGCGCGCCGAGGTCGCCGCGGCCGAGGCCCGGCACGCCGCCGTCGAGATCGAGCTGCGCGACGCCGAGGCCCGGCTCCGCGACCAGGGCGGCAACGCGCTCGCCCAGCTCGAGGACCGCATCGAACGGCTCACCCGTGAGCGCGACGCGGTGGTCCGTACCCGCGCCACGTTCGACGACCGCACCGCGGTGCTCGGCACGTCCGTCGAGACCGAGGCCGACTTCACCGCCGCGCAGCGCAGCTCGCACGAGTTCCTCGGGTCGTACACCGACGCGCGCACCGCCCTCGACGAGCGGCGCGACGCCCTGACCCGCGAGGAGTACCCGCTCCTCGACCGCGAACGGTCCCTGCGCCAGGAGCGCCAGTCGCTCGAGCACCGGCAGGGGGCCATGCCGCTGCCGATGCACGAGGCCCGGCTCGCGATGGCCCGCGCCGCCGGCATCGACCCGGCCGAACTGCCCTTCGTGGCGGAACTGCTCGACGTGCTGCCCGGCGAGGAGCGCTGGCGCACGGCCATCGAGTCCGTCCTTGCGCCCGTCGCCCGCACGCTGCTCGTCGACCAGGACCGTCTCGGCGACTTCAGCGAGGCGATCGACGCGCTGCGCCTGCCGGTCCGCGTGCAGTTCGAGGGTGTGCCGACCGGCCCGCACCTGGACCTCGACGGCGACCCGGCGATGGTGTCAGGCAAGCTCGCCATCAAGCCGTCGCCGTTCAGCACCTGGGTGCGCGAACGGATCGAGTCCGACCGCACGGACGCCCGCTGCGTGGCCTCGGCATCGGACCTCGGCGGTGGTGGCCGTCGCGTCACCGAGTCCGGGCAGCTGCGGGACGGCCGTCGTGGCGCGCACGGTGACCGCCGCCAGTCGAACGTCATCGGCTTCACGAACGAGGCCCGCGTCGCCGCGGTCGAGCAGGAGCTCGCCTCGATCGCGCAGGACCTCGCGACGCTCGAGGCCCGCCGCACGGACGTCGCGCAGGACCTCACCGCGCTCGACGTGCTGCGCGCCGCACACCAGCACGTGGTGGACGTCACGTGGGCCGCGATCGACGTCGACGGGCTCGGCGCCTCCCTCGCCCGGCTCGACGAGGAGCGGCAGGCACTGCTCGCCGCCGACGACGGACTCCGGACGCTCCGGGCCTCGGTCGCGCGACTGCGGAAGTCCCTGGACGAGGCGGCCGACCGTCGCTCGGCCGCACGGCTGTCCGTCCAGCGGCTCGAGGAGCGCCACGCGGTGCTCGTCGACGGCCAGGACGCCGCCGCCGAGATCCTCGAGCGCTTCGAGTCGTCGCCCGGCTCGCTGCCCGACGACCAGCAGGCCCGCCTGCTCGAGGAGACCTTCGAGGAGATCGGTGCCCCGGACGGCGTCGACGGGTTCGACGACGCCACACGACGGCTCAAGCGGCGGCTCGAGGAGCGGCTCTCGCAGGCCCTCGACGGTGCCGCGGCGGCGTCGACCTCGTTGACGCTGACGTTCCAGCGGTACCAGGACGCCTGGCCGGACCCGAACCTCGGCACCGGGGTCGCGTCCTACCCCGATTACCACGCGATCCTCGACCAGATCGTGGCGACCGGCCTGCACGCCCGTCGCAGCGAGTGGCGTCGGCGGCTGTCGCAGTGGAGCGGTGAGGACCTCGTCCCGCTCGCCGGCGCCTTCGACCGCGCCGTCGTCGAGATCGAGGAACGTCTCGAGCCGGTGAACGAGATCCTGCGCGAGCTGCCCTTCGGCGCGAACCGCGACCGCCTGAAGATCCAGATCCGCCGGGTCACCCGCGAGGACGTCACCGCCTTCCGCCGCGAGCTCCGCGCCCTGTCGGCCTCGGTCGACACCGAACTGACCGACGACGTGCTCGAGACGCGGTTCCGACGGCTCCGGCGCTTCATGGCGGTCATCCGGCCCGACCCGGACGCAGCCCGGGGCCGCACCACCCAGCGTGACGCCGTGCTCGACGTCCGGCGGCACATGGAGATCACAGCCGTCCGGTACGACACCGACGGCAACGACCTCGGCGTGTACTCGTCTCTCGGCGACAAGTCCGGTGGTGAGACGCAGGAGCTCGTGGCGTTCATCGTCGGCGCCGCGCTGCGCTACCAGCTCGGTGACGAGACCCGTCCCCGGCCCCGGTTCGCGCCGGTGTTCCTCGACGAGGCGTTCATCAAGGCGGACTCGGAGTTCGCCGGCCGTGCGGTCACGGCGTGG
Source organism: Curtobacterium sp. MCSS17_011 (assembly GCF_003224275.1). NCBI lineage: Bacteria > Bacillati > Actinomycetota > Actinomycetes > Micrococcales > Microbacteriaceae > Curtobacterium > Curtobacterium sp. MCSS17_011. The sequence goes on from NZ_QKLE01000022.1 coordinate 13,899, forward strand.
CTCCGGCTCGGGTTCCAGCTCGTCGTGAGTGCGCCGCTCGACAAGGTCACGGCGCTCGAACCGTCGATGGAGCGGCTCCTCTCGATGCGCAAGCACCCCGAGACGGGCCACTCGTCCATCACCGAGATCGCCCGGCTGGAGCCGGCCGCCGTCTGACGCGGGCGGGGTGGCGGTCGCGGGGTGGTCGCAACACCCCGCTCAGGTTCGCCGAGCGGTCACGAACCGTCGGATGGAGGCGGCGCAGCCGACAGTTCGTGACCACTCGACGCGCTGCAGGCGGGGTGTCCTGACCACCCGGCGGGTGCCCCGGACGCTACCGACAGCGGCCTGGAGGCGCGGTGCGGGTCCGCCACGAGCCTCCCGGCCGTCGTCCCACCGGTCGCAACACCCCGCTCACCTTCGCGCGCTGGTCACGACGCGTCGCCTGGCGCCGCCGCCGCCGACGGTCTGCGACCGCTCGGCGCCCGCCCGCCGGGGTGTCCCGACCACCCGGCGGCCCGGCCGTCAGCATGTCGACAGGTGCCGCACAGACGTTCCATGACCACTCGCCGCTACGGTGATGGCGTGTTCGGACGCCGCCGCTCCCCCAGTCCCCGCCCCGACGACGCTCCCGGTCTCGGCATCGGTGCCCTCGTGCAGGTCATCGACACCGATCGGGGTGGCGAGCAGTGGGCCGACGAGCCGATCGGGGTGATCGTGGCTCCCGGCGGGAGTCAGATCGGCGGGACACAGCGCACGTGGACCGTCGCGTTCGAGGAGCCCGTGTACACGAAGGACGGCCGCGGCCCCTTCGAGCGCGCAACCGTCCTGAGTCGTCAGCTGGTGCCGGTCACGACCGACAGCGGCGAGTAGTCCGGGTCAGGGACTCAGTACTCCTCGGAGCCGCTCTTCATCATGGCCGCGACGGCCATGCAGCACCCGACGCCACCGAGGACGCCGACGCCGATGATGATCCCTGCGATGAGTTCGAGCATGGGTGGTGACTCCTTGGTTGCGTCGGCGTGTGGCTCCGCTCAGGTTACCGGATGCCGCGCATGAGCCGCAGCACCGGCTTGGCCAGGAGCAGCAGGACCACACCCACCACGACGGCGACCAGGCCGAGGATCGTGAAGTACGGGGCCTCGTCCGCCGGGTCGTAGTAGCGGGACAGCACCCCGGTGACGGCGGTGCCGAGCGACACCGACAGGAAGAACAGCGCGACCATCTGCGTCTGGAACTTCGGCGGCGCGAGCTTCGTGGCGACGGACTGGCCGACCGGCGAGAGCAGCAGCTCGGCGAGCGTGAACACCAGCAGGATGCCGACGAGCGCGAGCAGCGGCGTGCCGTTCTCGCCCGAGCCGGTGAACGGCAGGAAGAGCAGGAACGCGAGCCCCATGATCCCGGTGCCGAGCGCGAACTTCGTCGGGGTGGGCGGCTGGCGGTCTCCGAGCTTGGTCCACAGCGCCGCGAAGACGCCCGACAGCACGATGATGAAGACCGGGTTGATCGACTGCACCCACGACACCGGCATCTCCCAACCGAACAGCGAGCGGTCGAGGCGCTCGTCGGAGTAGACCGTCACGACGGTGAACTGCTGCTGGTAGAGCGACCAGAACACGGCGCTGCCGATGAACAGCGGGATGAACGCGAAGACGCGCGACCGCTCGTCACGGGTGAGACCGCTCGACAGGATGACGACGAAGTACCCGATGGTGGCCAGCACGACGACCACCACGACCACGGTGGGCAGGTTGCCGACGTTGAGCACGCCGGTCAGTACGGCGACGACGATGAGGACCAGCGCGACGACGACACCGGCACCGATGAGCGGCAGGCGACGACGGTCGACGGGGTTCGCCACGTGGCGGACGACCTCGGGCAGCTTCCCCCGACGGATCGCGTACTGCACCAGGCCCGCTGCCATGCCGACGGCGGCCAGCCCGAAGCCCCAGTGGAAGCCGAGCGAGCTCTGCAGCAGCCCGGTGAGCAGCGGCCCGAAGAACGCCCCGAGGTTCACGCCGAGGTAGTAGAGCGAGAAGCCGGCGTCGCGACGCGGGTCCTCACGGCTGTAGAGGCCGCCGACGATCGTGGTGGCCGTGGCCTTGAGCCCGCCGGAGCCGAGCGCGATGAGCACGAGGCCGACCCCGACCCCGGCCACCCCGGGGATGAGCGCGAGGGCGATGTGTCCGAGCATCACGACGATCGCGCTGCCGAACAGGGTCCGGTCCGCGCCGATCAGCCGGTCCGCGATCCACGCCCCGATGATCGTGAACAGGTAGACCGCGCCGCCGTAGGCACCCATGATGCCGGTGGCGATGCCCTTGTCGATCGCCAGGCCGCCCTGCGTGACCGTGTAGTACATGTAGATGAGGACGATGCCCTGCATCCCGTAGAACGAGAACCGCTCCCAGAGCTCCACGGCGAACGGTGTCGAGAGCTCGAACGGTTGCCCGAAGAAGGTGCGTCCGGGACGGCCTTCGCGGTCCGCGGGGGTGGTACGTGACATGGCGGCCAGTCTGCCCCTGGCCGGGTGGGCACGCCCAATCGTCGAACACCGCTCATGTCTTTGGAGGGTTCCCACGACCTCGTGACGGCATCGACGACACGGTGTTGTGCGGCCCGCACGGCGTTCCCGCCGCTGTCGGTACCGGTGTCTAGCGTGGACGGTGCAACACGGACATCGCAGTTCAGGAGGACTCCGCCCATGGTCGACACCGCACCCGCCCAGCGCACCACCCCCGCCAGCGGCAGCGACACCGCGCCGGACGTCGATGCGCAGCACGCCGCGCCGAACGCCGACGCCGCCGGCGACCCGGCAGCGGGCACCCCGACCGCCGGCACGGACACCGACGTCCGCATCGACGTCGAGCTGGTGCAGGAGCTCCTGCTCGGACGCTGGGCCGAGGACCGCCGGATCTCCCGGCGGCTCGCGCTCGACCCCGCGATGCAGAAGATCGAGGGCCAGCCGATCCCCGAGCACCGGGCACGCGTGCTCGAGCAGCTCCGGACCCTGGTCGACGCCGGGGCGATCCAGCGCCCCTACCCCGCCGAGTTCGGCGGCCAGAGCAACCACGGCGGCAACCTGGCGGCGTTCGAGGAGCTCGTCACCGCCGATCCGTCGATGCAGATCAAGGCCGGGGTGCAGTGGGGACTGTTCGGGTCCGCCGTGCACCACCTGGGCACCGAGGCGAACCACCGCGAGTTCCTGCCGGGCATCGTCTCGTTCGAGGTCCCCGGCTGCTTCGCGATGACCGAGACCGGCCACGGCTCGGACGTGCAGAGCATCGCCACGACGGCCACGTACGACCCCGCGACCGAGGAGTTCGAGATCCACACGCCGTTCCGCGGTGCGTGGAAGGACTACATCGGCAACGCGGCCCTGCACGGTCACGCCGCCGTCGTGTTCGCGAAGCTCGTGACCGCGGGTGTCGACCACGGCGTGCACGCGTTCTACGTCCCGCTCCGCGACGCCGAGGGGGCGTTCCTGCCCGGCGTGAGCGGTGAGGACGACGGACCGAAGGGCGGCCTGAACGGCATCGACAACGGCCGGCTCGCGTTCGACCACGTCCGGGTCCCCGGCACGAACCTGCTGAACCGCTACGGCGACGTCGCCGCGGACGGCACGTACTCGTCACCGATCGCCTCGCCAGGCCGCCGCTTCTTCACGATGCTCGGCACCCTGGTGCAGGGGCGCGTGTCGCTCGACGGCGCTGCGGTCGTCGCGCAGAAGATCGCCCTGCAGATCGCCCTGACCTACGCGATGCAGCGTCGCCAGTTCCCCACCGGCGACGGCACCGAGGGCGTGCTGCTCGACTACGGCCGGCACCAGCGCCGTCTGATCCCGCGCCTGGCGACGGTGTTCGCACAGTCGTTCGCGCACGAGAAGCTCCTGCGCACCTTCGACGACGTGTTCAGCGGGCGCGAGGACACCCCGGAGCGCCGAGAGGACCTGGAGACCCAGGCCGCGGCCTTCAAGTCGATGTCGACCTGGTCGGCGCTCGACACCCTGCAGGAAGCCCGCGAAGCCTGCGGCGGTGCCGGGTTCCTCGCCGAGAACCGTCTGACCGGGCTCCGCGCCGACCTCGACGTGTACGTGACGTTCGAGGGCGACAACACCGTGCTGCTGCAGCTCGTCGGCAAGCGCCTGCTCACCGAGTTCCGCGCGAAGGCCCCGAAGGACCCGGCGTCGACCGCGAAGTTCGTGGCGGCCGTGGCGGCATCGAAGCTGGCCGACGCGTCCGGCATCCGTCGCCTCGGCCAGACCGTTGCCGACCGCGGCTCCCTGGCCGCCAGCGTCGCCGACCTGCAGGACCCGCGGACGCAGCGCGAACTGCTCGCCGGTCGGGTCGACACCATGGTCGCCGAGATCGGCATGCGTCTGGCGTCGGCCGGCAAGGACCGCGCCCGCGCCGCCCGACTGCTGAACCGTTCGCAGCACGAGCTCATCGAGGCGTCGAAGGCGCACGCGGAGCTCATGCAGTGGGACGCCTTCACCGAGGCGCTCGACGAGGTGACCGAGGGCGACACCCGCCGCGTGCTGGTGTGGCTGCGCGACCTGTTCGCGCTCGGCCTGCTCGAGCAGCACCTGGACTGGTACCTGCTGCACGGCCGACTGTCGGCGCAGCGTGCCCGTGCGGTGTCGGCGTACATCGACCGGCTCGTCGCCCGGGTCCGGCCCATCGTGCCGCAGCTGATCGAGACGTTCGGCTACGAGCCCGGTCACGTCCGGGCGCCGATCGCGCTCGGTGCCGAACAGGCCCGACAGGACGAGGCACGTGCCTGGTTCGCCGCCGAGGCCGCCGCCGGCCGCCTGCCCGAGCAGGAGAAGAAGCCCCGTCCGTGACGGACGTGCAGCCCCGGCCGTGACGGACGTGCAGCGCCGTCCGTGATCGACACGCGGCCGCGCCCGTGACGGGCGTGGCCGCGGCGGGAGCTAGGAGTCGGTCGGTTCCCGCGGAGTCGTGCCGCCCGCGGCAGCCCCGCCGCGTGCCCCGAGCGCCGCGCGCAGCTGCGCCTCGGCGTCGTCTCCGGCGGCAGCGGCCTCGGCGTTCGCCTCGGCGACCGCACGCACGACCTCTTCGCGCTGTATCTTCACGCCGCGCGGGGCGTCGATGCCGATCCGGACGCCGTCGCCCCGGGAGTCGAGCACCGTGATGACGATGTCGTCGCCGACGAGGATCCGCTCGCCGACCTTCCGCGTGAGTACCAGCACCCGTTCAGCCTAGCGACACGACGGGGAGCCCCAGCAGGTCCACCGACCCGGGCGTGGCGGTCTCCCCCGCACCGATCGCCACGACACCGACCACGGGCAGCCTCGAGGCCACCGCGGACAGCATCGCGGCCGAGTCCTCCGGCTTCCGCCCGACGTCGACCACGACCCACACCTGGTCGGCCTGCAGCGCGTCGCCGGTCGCCCGGTCGTCCCAGGCGGCGACGGCGAGCACGGCGTGGCCGTCACGGACGCCGTCCGCCCGCGCCAGGATCGCCGCTCGTCGGTCGGCGGCGTCCGTCGGCCGGAGCGCGTGCCGCACAGCGAAGAGTCCGGCGGCCGCGTCCACGTCGTTCGGCCGCCCGACCAGGAGCACCAGATCGCCGTCCGCGGAGCGCACGGCCGGGGCGGTGGGCCGGGCCACCGCTGCCGGCGAGGGCGCGTCGAGGACGCGGGACGGGCCTCCCGACCGGGTCTCGACGACCGGCTGCGCGACGGCCACCGTCTGCGTGTCGACCACCGACTGCGCGTCGACGGCGGCCTGGAGGCGCGGGTCGACCCCCGCGGGCACGTCCGCCTCGCCCGGCGCGCGCGTCGGGCGCGGGGCGCTCGGCGTGATCCCGTCCGCCTGGAACCCGTCGAGCACCGACGCGAAGGCGTCGGCCCGCGTCGTCGCGGTGCCGTCGGTGCCGGCGATGCGTGCCTCGGCTGCCTCGGCGTCGGCGAGCAGCGCGGCGATGCCGACGCGCTGCACGGGCGAGTCGGCGATGACCACCCGGGCGGTGGGCTGGTCCCCCGGTTCCGGCACCTCGACGGTGGCCTCGACGTGCGCCTTGCGGAACAGCCCGCCGAAGCCCGGCGTGGTCACGCGTTCGGCCGCGACGATCCGCGCACCCGCGCCGAACTCGGTCCGGACCGCATCGCGGACCGACTCGAGCGTGGCGCCGCTACGCTGCAATCGGGTCGGCGGCACGGACCACTCCCACGGTCTCGATGGTGGAGCCCGCGGCGGTGGCCTCCTGGTACGACAGCACCGGGAGCCCGTTCGACTGGGCGGCGACCATGCGGTGCACGGCCGGGCGGAGCTGCGGGGCGCAGACCAGGACGGCGGAGAGCCCCTGGTCCTCCACGGAGCGCACGGCGTCGCGGACGGAGCCCAGGACCTGCTCGATGCGGTGCGCGTCGAGCACGATCTGGCTGCCCTGCTCGGACGGCCGGAGCCCCTCGAGCATCGACTGTTCGAGCATCGGGTCGATCATGATGACGCGCAGGGTGCCGGCGTCGGTGTGCCGTGCGGCGAGGGCCGGGCCGAGGGCCGCACGGGCGGACTCGACGAGCCCCTCGGGGTCGGTCGACACCTTCGCGCGGAGCGTGAGGGCCTCGCAGATCCGACCGAGGTCGTTGATCGGCACGCGCTCGGCGAGCAAGCCCTGCAGCACCCGCTGCAGTTCGGCCATCGAGAGCATGCCGGGGACGAGTTCCTCGACCGCGGCGGGGTTGACCTGCTTCACGCCCTCGGTCAGGACCTTGACGTCCTCGCGGGTGAGCAGGCGCGCCGCGTTGTCGCCGATGACCGCCTGCAGGTGGGTGACGAGCACGGAGACCCGGTCGATCACGGTCGCGCCGGTCATCTCGGCGGCGTGCCGGAGCTCGGCGGGCACCCACTTGCCGGTCAGGCCGAACACCGGCTCGACGGTCGAGGTGCCGGGCAGGCCGTCCAGGTGGTCGCCGAGCGCCAGGACGCTGCGCGCAGGCGCGGTGCCACGCCCGGCCTCGACGCCGGCGATCCGGATGGCGTACGTCGACGGCGGCAGGTCGATCGAGTCGCGGGTGCGGACCGGCGGGACGACGATCCCCATGTCGATGGCGATCTTGCGGCGGAGGGCGCGCACCCGGCCGAGCAGGTCGTCGGAGGCGCCGGACACCATGTCGACCAGGTCGGGGGCGAGCAGGATCTCGAGGGCGTGCACGCGCATCTGCTCGAGCAGGTCCTCCGGGGTGTCGCCGGTCGGCACCGCCGCCGCGAGTGCCTGCTGCTGGGCGGCGTCGGCCTCGGCCCGGGCGGCGTTCCGGCCGATCCGCCAGCCCGTGAACAGCAGGGTCGCGCCGACGAGCAGGAAGGGCAGGATCGGCATGCCGGGGATGAACCCCATCGCGATGGCCGCGACACCGGCGATCATCAGGGCGTTCCGCGACTGCGACAGCTGGGTCGCGGCCGAGGAACCCATCTCGGACTCCGCGCCGGACCGCGTGACGATCATGCCCGTGGACACCGCCATCAGCAGCGCGGGGATCTGCGTGACCAGGCCGTCACCGATCGTCAGGATGCCGTACTTCGACAGGGCGTCGGTGACGGACAGGCCGTTCTGCAGCATGCCGATCGCGATGCCGCCGATCAGGTTGATGATGATGATCAGGATGCCGGCGATCGCGTCGCCCTTGACGAACTTCGACGCACCGTCCATCGCGCCGTAGAAGTCGGCCTCGGCGGAGACCGCGGCACGGCGGTCCTTCGCTTCCTGGTCGGTGATCAGCCCGGCGTTCAGGTCGGCGTCGATCGCCATCTGCTTGCCCGGCATCGCGTCGAGGGTGAAGCGTGCCCCGACCTCGGCGACGCGCTCGGCACCCTTCGTCACCACGACGAACTGGATGACGATGAGGATCAGGAAGATGACCGCGCCGATGATGATCGACCCGGAGACGGCGACGTGGCCGAACGCCTGGATGACGTCACCGGCGAAGCCCTCGCCGAGCACCAGCCGGGTGGACGCGACGTTCAGGCCGAGCCGGAACAACGTCGCGACGAGCAGCAGGGACGGGAACACCGAGAAGTCGAGCGGCTTCTTCACGAACAGCGTCGTGAGCAGGATCACCAGCGCCAGCAGGATGTTGATGATGATCAGGAAGTCGAGCAGGAACGACGGCACCGGCAGGATCAGCAGCAGGATGATGCCGACGATGAACACCGGGACGACGAGCTTCGGCAGGTCCTTGCGGTTCATGCGGGGAGTCCTTCGGTCTGGTTCTCTGCGATGCGCGGTGTGCGGAGCTTGCGGGGGCGGAGGTCCCCGGTCAGGGTGGCGGGGTCGATGACGCTCGCGACCTCGTCCGGGGTGGTCGGCCGCGGCGGCGCGTGCGTGCCGGCCGCGGTGCCGCGGGCCTTGAGCGCCATCACGAAGGACAGGACGCGGGCCACCGGGGTGTACAGGTCGACCGGGATCTCGTGCCCGAGCTCGCACGCGGCGTGCAGCGCCCGGGTGAGCGGGACGTCACGGACGATCGGCACCCGCTCTTCTTCGGCACGCGCACGGATGACGTCGGCGACCGGTCCGGCCCCCTTCGCGACCACCCGGGGCGCGGACTTTCCCGGCTCGTACTTGATCGCGACCGCGTAGTGGGTCGGGTTCGTCATCACGACGTCCGCGGTGCCGATGGCCTGGATCATCCGGTTGCGGCTCATCGCGAGCTGACGGGAGCGTCGCTGCGACTTCACCAGCGGGTCGCCGTCGCTCCGCTTGCTCTCGTCCTTGACCTCGCGCTTGGTCATCATCGTGCGCTTCCGGTTGCGGCGGATCACCACGAACACGTCGAGGGCTGCGAGGACGAGCCCGGCGACGATCGCGGCGCGCAGCAGGGTGCCCGACCCGGCGGCGGCGGCCTCGAGCACGGCCGACAGCGGCAGCGAGCCGCTCGTCATCAGCACCGGCATGAGTCCCTGCACCGCGAACCACAGGACGAGCCCGACGACGGCGGTCTTCAGCAGCGCCTTTGCCCCGTTCCAGAGCGCCTGGGTGCCGAACACGCGCTTCAGTCCGGCGACGGGATCGAAGTGGTCGGGCTGCGGCGTCATCTTGCGGAAGTGCACCCCGCCCTGGGTGACGGCGGCGGCGAGCACCGCGACCGCGACGACCGCGAGCATCGGGCCGAGGGCCGCACCCATCGAGCCGAGGGCGTCGGCGAGCAGGGCCTGCACGGCACCGAGCTCGGGGTCCTCGATGACCCGCTGCACGGCGAGCAGCTGGTCCTGCCCGGCGGCCGCGGCGTTGCCGATCGCCGCCGGGATCATGAGCGCCGCGACGGCGATCCCGATCCACGCGCCGAGGTCCTGCGAGCGGCCGATCTGACCCTTCTCGTGGACCTCGCGCATCCGCTGCTGGGTTGCCTGTTCGGAACGTTCTCCGCTGTCGGACACGTCGTCACCCCCGTCCCGTGATCGCCTCGACGGCGTCGCCCGTCAGCGACGACACCACCGAGGGCAGGGCCATGAAGAGCGCACCGGCGAACAGGACCGTCAGGCCGATCTTGATCGGGAAGCCCATCTGGAACGCGTTGAGGGCCGGCGCCACGCGGGTCAGCAGCCCGAGGCCGACGTCGGCCAGGAACAGCACGACGACGAGCGGACCGGCGATCTGCAGGGTGGCGAGGAACATCTGCGACATCGCGGTCACGAGCATCGACGCGAGCCCGTCCACCGCGAAGGTGCCGGTGAGCGGCACGGCGTCGAACGACCGCACCAGACCGCCGACGATGAGTTGGTACCCGCCGGAGGTGAAGAGCAGCGCGAGCGCGGTCATCTGGAACAGGCGGGTGAACTGGGCGCCGTTGACCTGGGACTGCGGGTCGAACGCCTGCGCGAGCGTGAACCCGCCGAACAGGTCGATGAGCGCACCCGCCGACTGCACGGCGGCGAACACCAGGAACACCAGGAAGCCGAGGGACAGCCCGACGACGAGCTGGGTGAGCAGGGCGAGCAAGAACGGCCCCGTCTCGAGCGACTCGTAGCCGACGGCGACGCGCGGGGCGACGCCGATGGCGAGCCCCAGCCCGAGGATCACCTTGACCGTGCCGGGGAACGCCCGGTACGAGAACGGCGGCGCGATGACGAAGAACGCGACGAGCCGGACGCCGGCGAGCATGGTCGCCTCCAGACGGTCGGCGTCGATGCTGAGCTCCATCAACCGGCCCCGAGCAGCTTCGGGATCATGTCGAAGGCGACGTGCGTGAACGCGATCATCTCCGAGATCATCCAGTTGCCGCAGACCACCAGGGCGATCGCGACGGCGACGGCCTTCGGCACGAACGAGAGCGTGACCTCCTGGATCTGCGTCACGGACTGGAACAGCGAGATCGCGAAGCCGACGACGAGCGAGGTCACGAGGACCGGGGCGGCGAGCTTTCCGGCCACCAGGAGCGCCTGGAGCACGAGGTCGATGACGGCCTGCTGGTTCATGCGTGCCCCCTAGACAACGTGGTAGCTCTCGATGAGCGACGTGATGATGAGGCCCCAGCCGTCGACCAGCACGAAGAGCAGGATCTTGAACGGCAGCGAGATCATGACCGGCGGGAGCATCATCATGCCCATCGACATCAGGGCCGCGGAGACGACGAGGTCGATCACCAGGAACGGGATGAAGATGACGAACCCGATGATGAACGCGCTGCGGAGCTCCGAGATGATGAACGCCGGGATCACGGTCGTCATCGGCACGTCCGCCATCGACTTCGGGTTGTCGAGCCCGGCGGCGCGGGTGATCAGGGCGACGTCCTCGTCGCGGGTCTGGTGGAGCATGAAGGTCCGCAGGGGTTTCGTGCCGATCTCGACGGCCTGGTTGAAGTCGAGGTGCCCGGCCAGGTAGGGCTGCAGGGCGTCGTCGTTGATGTGTCCGAGCACCGGTGCCATCACGAACAGCGACAGGAACAGTGCCAGTCCGGCGATCACCTGGTTCGGCGGGATCGACTGCAGCCCGAGGGCGTTCCGGGTCATCGCGAGCACGACGAAGATCTTCGTGAACGACGTCATCATGAGCATCAGCGCGGGTGCGACGCTCAGCAACGTGATGCCGATGAGCGTCACCACGGCCGACGACGGCGTGCCGTCCGGGCCGTTCACGCTGACGCTGAAGTCACCGGTCGCGGGGGCGGTCGGGGTCGCCGGGGCGGTGGGTTCGACGACACCGGCGGCGTGCGCACCGGTCGTCGTGAGCATCAGGAACCCGGCCACGACCGCCAGGCCGAGCAGGACGAGGGCGACGAGTCGACCCGACCGTGCCAGCCGGTGCGGCCCTGCCGCCCTCACCCGGCCCGCCGGTTCCGCAGCGCGGCCGCGGCCTGGCGCCAGGTGTCGACCGACAGGATCGAGCCCTGCAGCTGCTGCGCGCTCGGCACCGCGCGCTGCGGACGACGGTTGCGCGGGCGCATCGGCAGCGGCGCGACGGCGCTGGTCGCGTCGATCGCCCGGGTCACGTCGTCGGTGCCTGCCGGGAGGCCCGGGGTGGCGTCCGACTGCTGCGCCAGTTCTCGACCGAACGCGTCGGCCGACGGGGCGGGACGCACCGGCAGCGCCACCGGGCCGGTGACGATGGTGAGTTCCGGCGCGGGTGCCTGCCCGCTGGTGAGCAGGTTGACCCCGTGCTCGGACACGCCGAGGACGAGCCGCTCCCCCTCGACGTCGACCACCACGACGCTCGCCTTGCCGCCGATGCCCTGCCGACCGACGACCTCGACGGTCGCCGCACGACGACCCGACGGCTTGCCCGAGAAGCGCTTGCGGCTCGCGCGGTGCAGCACCCACATGAGGGCGAGCACGACGCCGAGCGAGAGCGCGACGCGGAGGGTGACGACGAGGGTGTCCACGTGCGGGTCAGACCGTTTCGGCGACGTCGAGGATGCGGGTGATCCGGACCGCGTAGTCCTGGTCGACGACGACGACCTCGCCGTGCGCGATGAGCCGGCCGTTCAGCAGGACGTCTGCGGGGGCACCGGCACTGCGGTCGAGCTCGACGACGGCGCCGGGCTCCATGCCGAGCACGTCGCGGACCGACATGCGGGTGCGGCCGATCTCGACCGTCAGGGTCATCTCGACGTTGTTGATCCGGCCGAGGTTGCCGGCCGGCAGGTTCGCCACGACGGGCGCGGACACCGTGCCGTTCTCGCGGATCCGGATGCCGAACCACCCGGCGGGCAGACCACCGGCGGTCAGTTCGAACACGACGGTGTCCGGGTCGGCCAGCAGTGACGCGGCCGACTCGCGGTTCGCCTCGCCGAGCACCCCGACGCCGAGGACCCCCGCCGCGGCCTCGAGCGACGGGCGCAGCACGTCGGTGACCGCCACGATGCCGTGGTCGGTGCCTCCGGCGGCCGTGATCGCCTCGAGGTCGGTGAGCACGAGCGCCAGGTCGGCCGACAGGCCGCCGACGAACGACGCGACCACGGCGTCCGTCGCCGCGTCGAGCACGACCGGTGTCGCGCCTCCAGGCAGGAGCAGTGCGCTCAGCGGAGCGGCCGTCGGGAGCTGCGCCGCGAGCGACTCGGCCGCTGCGGTGTGGAGGGTGGTCGTTTCGGTCATCAGTGCTGCTCCGTGCTCGTGGTGGTGACGACGATGCCGGCGAGGCGCGAGCCGTTCGCGCCGACCGCGGCGGTGCCGACGGGTTCGCCGTCGACCGCGATGGTGAGGGGCCGGTGCTGCGGGTGCGGCAGCGGCAGGACGTCGCCGACGGCGAGCCGCAGGACCTGCGTCGGCAGGACCGCGGCCGGGGCGAAGCGCAGGCTGACGCCCACGGGCACGCTCTCGAGCTGCGCGTCGAGCAGGGCGCGCGCGTCGGCGGGCGACACGTGCGCGGCGGCCTCGCCGAGTTGCGGCAGGACGGCCTCGGCCGGCAGGGCCAGCGTGCCGGGGGCGATGCGGTCGCCGACCCGGATCGAGAACGAGGCGACGATCATCAGGTCGCCCTTCTGCGCGGCCTGGGCGAACTGGCTGTTGAACTGGAACCCGCCGACCGTGACGTCCTGCGCGAGCAGCCCGCCGAACGAGTAGCGGAGGTCGTCGAGGGCGTCCTCGACGATCTTCCGGACCAGGGCCTGCTCGATGGGCGTGAAGGTACGATCCGGGGTCGGCAGCGGCTTCGAGGCACCGAGTGCGTGCGACACCCACGTCAGCGCGGCGTCGAGCGGGACCTGCAGCACGCCCTTGGGGGTCAACCCCGTGATCGGCAGCAGCACCATGCCGGTGAGCGCGGGCAGCGATGCGGCGTACTCGTCGTACGTCGTCATCTGCACCTGCTCGCAGGTGACCTGGCTGACCGCTCGGACCTTCGCCGTCAGCTGCGTGCCCCACTGGCGCGCGAACGTCTCGAAGGCGAGCTCGAGGACCCGGGCGTGCTCACGGGCCAGCGTCGACGGGCGCGCGAAGTCGTACACCTCGGGCGCTGGCAGGGTCTCGGTCACGGGTGCGTCTATCGGTCACCTGTGGGGCACCCGTCAGTGCTGTACCCCGTAGTGGGGCGGTGGCGTCAGCGCTGTTGCGCTCGGCCCGCTGCGTGTCTCAGCCTTGCTGCGCTCCGTCCTGTGCCTTCGCCAGCGCCGGCATGAGGGCGCTGACGTCCTGGTCGGCGTTCGACAGGACCACGATGTCGACCCGCCGGTTCAGGGCGAGGTCCCGGTCCGTGCCGCCCTTCGCCAGTGGCCGGCTCGACCCGAAGCCGACGCTCTGCACGTGGTCGCCGGGCATCCCGCCCCGCTCGACCAGGTCACGCAGGACCCCGGTCGCCCGCGCCGCGCTGAGCTCCCAGTTGGTGGCGTACGGCGCGGTCGAGTTCCGCTGGTCGGCGTGCCCCTCGACGCTGACGTCGTGGTGACTCGTCCTCAGCACCGGCGCGATGGCGTCCATGATCGACCGCGCCTGGTCGGACAGGTCCGCGCTGTTCGTGCCGAAGTACGTCTCGCTGCCGACCAACCGGACGATCAGGCCGCGGGCGTCCAAGGTGAACTGGACGTTCTCCGTCTGGCCCGCCTTCGCCAGGTTGCGCTGGATCGCGCGCTCGAGCTTCGTCAGGTCGTCGAGTTCACGCTTCGCCTCCGCGAGGTCCTGCTTCGTCGCCGTCGTCGGCACCACGGTCGACGCGGGGTCGACGTTGGTGTCCTTCGTGCCCGACGACGCCGTCGAGTGGTCGGCCTGGGACTTGTCCGTCGAGTAGCCCGAGCCGTCCTCGACCTGGTCCTTCGTGACGACGGTGCCGCTCGCGGTGTCGATCTTCTGCGAGTCGACCTCGCCGAAGCCGGTTGCGAGCGACTGCTTGAGCTGGATGTACTTCTCCTGGTCGACGGTGGACATCGCGAAGAGCACGAGGAACATGCACATCAGCACCGTGATCATGTCCATGTACGAGGCCATCCAGCGCTCGTCGGGGTGCTCGGCCTCGTCGTGGGACTTCTTCGCGCGACCGCGGCCGCGGCCCCGGGGGTTGGCGCTCACGGTCAGGCCGCCAGCTGCTGGTCGTCGGCCGCGTCGGCCTTCTTGCCGGCCTTGCCCTTGGCCGAGGTGTCGGCGCGGGCTGCGGGCGGGACCATGGCCTTCAGCCGCTCACCGAGCAGACGGGGCTGGCTGCCGGCCTGCACCGCGAGCAGTCCCTCCATCAGGAGCGTCTGGCGGTCCGACTCGAGCTGGGCGAGCTTGCGGAGCTTGCCGCCGATCGGCAGCCACATGAAGTTCGCGGTCAGCAGGCCCCACAGGGTGGCGACGAACGCGCTCGCGATCAGCGGTCCGAGCTCGTCGGGCTTGCCGAGGTTCGCGAGCACGTGGGTCAGCGAGACCACGGTGCCGATGATGCCGACGGTCGGGGCGAACCCGCCGAGGCCCATGAAGAACGCGCTCGCGCTCCGGGTCGGGGCCGCATTCGACTCGATCTCGTCCTCGAGCAGGATCCGCAGCTCGTCGCCGTCGGTGCCGTCCGCGATGTTCTGCAGCGCCTTCTTCATGAACGGGTCGTCGTGCTTGTCGGCCTCCTGCTCGAGGGCGAGCAGGCCGTTGGCGCGGGCGGTCTCGGCGAGTCCGACGACGTCGTCGATGACCGACGCCGGCGGGGTGACCTTGCCGGTGAACGCCTTCGGGACCGCCTTGAAGCTGGCGATCGCGTCCTTCAACGTGGTGCTCGCGATGCCGCAGCCGATGGTGGCGCCGAACACGAGCAGCATCGGGGCGGGAAGGAAGAGTCCACCGAGCTCGACGTGCTCCATCTGGACCATGCCGAACAGGGCGCCGAAGGCGAGCAGGATGCCGACGATCGTTGCGATGTCCACGTCAGCGACCCCCGTCCAGCGCGCGGCCGTGCTGCGTGGAGTGGAGAGCGGCGACCGGGGCGAGCGCGGGCTGCGGGCCGGTGTTCGTACTCGAGCGGAGGGCCTGGTCGGTGCCGTAGGCCATCCCGACGATCCGTGCGCGGTACGCAGCGATCAGGTCGATGACGTCGGCCATCGACTCCCGCACGATGTACTTCGCGCCGTCGACCATGATGAGCGTCGTGTCCGGCGTCTCCTGGATGCGCTCCACGAGATCGGGGTTCACAGCGAATCCGCTGCCGTTCAGTCGTGTGACGACGATCATGGCCCGTCCTGGTTCTCGATCGTCCCGCCGCCGTCCGTGGGGCGGGATGCGGGCCCGTCCGTGGGCCTGCACGAAAGGACTATCGGCGGGCGGGGCGGGTGCGTTAGCGACGCTGTCTGGCCGTCTCAGCTGATCCCCAGCAACTCGCTGCATCCGATCGGGGTCCTCGGCCGGTAGTGGGGGTACGACGTCGAGGACGACGTCGTCCGCACCGGCCCGGACAGGCCCGAAGGAGACACGTCATGCGCAAGACACTCGCCACCGGCCTCAGCGCCGGTGTCCTGTTCGCCGCCGCCGCGGTCGTACTGCCCGCGACCGCTGCGACCGCCGCAACCGGCGAGGCGACGCTCTCGGTCCTCCACGCCGTCCCGGACGTCACCGTCGACGTCTACCTCGACGGTGAACGTGCCATCGACGACTTCACCCCGGGCACCCTCGCCGGCCCGATGATGGTGCCGGCCGGTGCGCACCAGCTCGCGATCACCGCGTCGGACGCCACCGACGCGTCGAAGCCGATCATCGGCCCGGCGGACGTCTCGTTCGACGCGGGTGGCGACTACACAGCCGTCGCACACGACGCCACGGACGGGTCACCGACCGCCACGGTGTTCACCAACGACACCTCGGCCGTCGCCGCCGGGCAGGGACGCCTCGTCGTCCGGCACGTCGCCGCAGCGCCCGCGGTCGACGTCCTCGCCGGCGGGAAGGCAGTCGTCTCGAACCTGTCGAACCCCGACGAGCAGGCACTCGAGCTGCCCGCCGGCACCGTCTCGGCGAGCGTTGCAGCGACCGGTATCACGGACCCCGTGATCGGCCCGGCGGACGTCGCGGTCACCGCGGGTTCGTCGACCATCGTCTACGCCTGGGGCAGCCTGGACGACGACGACCTCGCCCTCGCCCTCGCCACGCAGACCATCGCTGACCTCGGCGGCACCCCCAACGGTGTCCCGGCCGGGAACGCCGGTCTCGTGGCCACGAACGACCAGGACCCCCTGCCCCTGGTCGGCGCAGCGGCGGCCGCACTGGCCGCCGCTGCCGCGATCGGGGCCGTGGTGCTCCGCCGCCGGCACGCAGCGACCCGCCGCTGAACGTGCCACGCCCCGTGCGGTCCGCCACGGTGACGCTCGTCGTCGCCGTGGCGGCCGCCGCCCTGACCGGGTGCTCGTCGGCCGGGACCACCCCCGGCGGGCAGCCGTCCGTCCTGCCGCCCACCACCCCCACACCGGTCCCGTCGGCGTTCTCGACCGAGGTGCCGCAGCAGGCCGCCACGATCCCCCCGGCCCGGAACACCCCCGCCCCGACCACCATCACCGTCGACCACGCCCGCATCAGCGCGCCGATCCGCCCCGAGGGGGTGGACGAGGACGGTGCGATGGCGCTCCCGCCCGACCCGGCGACCGCGGGCTGGTACCGGTTCGGTGCCGCCCCGTCGTCCACCGGGGGCACCGTCGTCATCGCGGCCCACGTCGACGCGGTCGGCTACGGCACCGGCCCGTTCTCACGCCTCGGCGACGCCCCCTCCGGCACCCGGATCACCCTGACGGACGCGGACGGTGCCGAGACCGCGTGGCGGATCGACTCCGTCAGCATGCTCGAGAAGCAGGGACTCCCCTGGGGCGAGGTGTTCCGTGACGACGGACCACGACGGCTCGTCCTGGTGACCTGTGGCGGCACGTTCGACGCAGCGACCGGACACTACGAGAGCAACCTCGTCGTCACCGCGGTCCCCGCCTGACCTTGGCGACGATCCGCCCCTACGATCGGATCGTGGTCGACGACGACTGCGGCAGCGACAGGAAGACGTGACGACCATCCTCCCGGACGACAGCGAGCTCTCGGACGCGTTCCGCGCCGGGGGCGAGCACGCCCTGCGAGCCGTCTACGAACGGTGGTCGTCGCTCGTGTACTCGCTGGCCCTGCGCGCCCTGGCCGACCCGGCCGCCGCCGAGGACGTCACGCAGCAGGTCTTCGTGAAGGCCTGGCAGCGCAGCACGAGCTACGACCCGACGCGTGCCCCGCTCGGCGCGTGGCTGGTCGGCATCACCCGGAACTGCATCGCCGACGCGCAGAACGAGCGTCGACGGCACGCCAGCGCCGCCGACCCGGACGTGGTCGAGGAGACGACCCCGGCGCCGGAACCGGCCTTCGACCTGGCCGAGCGCGCACTCGTTGCCGGCGAACTCGAGCGGCTCGACGAGGTCCCACGACGCGTGATGCGACTGGCGTTCTACGACGACCTCAGCCATCGTGAGATCGCCGAACGGCTCGAACTGCCGCTGGGCACCGTCAAGAGCCACATCCACCGAAGTCTGGCTCGGCTCCGAACACGACTGGAGGTGATCGAATGAAGCACGTCGACGACGAGACCCTGGCGATGCTCGCGGTCTCCGACCAGGTGGCGGACGACGACGTCGCCGAGCACCTGGCGTCCTGCGACCGGTGCCGCGACGAGGTGGCCGCGTTGCAGCGGGTCGCCGCGGTGACCCGGGCGTCCGAGGACGTCACCCTGGCTGCACCCCCGGAGCACGTGTGGGAGCGGATCGCGGCCGAGATCGCCCGGACGCCACAGCAGACTGCGGCACCGGCGACCGAACCCGAACGAGCGGCCGAACGCGCATCCGAAGGGGCGCCCGCCGGCACCCGGTCCGACGCGCAGCGCCACGCCGTGGCCCGCCGGCCCCGATCCCGTCCCCGTCGTCGCCGAGCCCTCGCCATCGCGATCGCGGGCGTCGGTGTCCTCGCCGTCGTCCTCGGCATCGGTGTGGCGTCGGGGGTCGTCCCCGGACTCCCCCGCGGCGACACCGAGACCGTCCTGGCGAACACCGAGCTCGCACCACTGCCCGGTTGGTCGGGGACGACCGGCCGCGCCGAACTCGAACGTGACCGGGACGGCCGGGTGACCCTCGTCGTCGACCTGCACGGTGAGCGCGGTCGCTCCGGCACCGGTCCGCTGCGCGAGGTCTGGATGATGCGGTCCGACCTCGGCGGACTGGTGAGCGTCGGCTACCTCGACGGCGACCAGGGTCGCTTCACGGTGCCCGACGGCGTCGACACCGCGGAGTTCCCGGTCGTCGACGTCTCCGCCGAGGCCGACGACGGCGATCCGGCGCACTCGGGCGACTCGATCGTCCGCGGCACCCTGACCGATCCCTGAGCAGTTTCGTCCCCCGAAATTCCCAACTGTGACGTATCCGAGACCTCGGAACGCGCAATTGGTGCCGATCTTCCAACGGTTTATCTCATGAGCGTGTTAGCGTGGCGCGCATGACCGACACCACCACCGTCGTCTCGCCGGCATCTCCGGCGACCGCAGCACCCCTCCGTGAGGTCGGCGCCCTGATCCGGGGCGCCCGCAAGGGCCGCAGCATGACGCAGGCCCAGCTCGCCGAACGCGTCGGCACCAGCCAGAGCGCGATCAACCGCATCGAGCAGGGCGGGCAGAACCTGTCCCTCGAGATGCTGACCCGCATCAGCGACGCCCTCGACCAGCAGATCGTCTCGATCGGCGGCGCCCCGCAGCGGGCCCACCTGCGCGTGCAGGGCGGCCGGAAGCTCAGCGGCTCCATCGCGGTGAACTCGAGCAAGAACGCCGCCGTGGCACTGCTCTGCGCCTCGCTGCTCAACCGCGGCGTGACCCGGCTGCACAAGGTCGCCCGGATCGTCGAGGTCGACCGCATCATCGACGTGCTCCGCAGCCTCGGCGCGAGCGTCACCTGGTCGGAGGACGGCGAGACCCTCGAGATCGTCGCCCCCGACGACCTGCGCCTCGACGCGATCGACGCCGACGCCGCCCGCCGCACCCGCAGCGTGCTCATGTTCCTCGGCCCGCTCAGCGGCCGGTACGAGTCGTTCCGCCTGCCCTACGCCGGCGGCTGCGACCTCGGCACCCGCACGGTCGAGCCACACCTCATCGCGCTGCGTCCGTTCGGCGTGGACGTCGAGGCGACCTCCGGTTGGTACGAGGTCGACGTCGCGAACCAGGCCGTCCCCACCAAGTCGGTCGTCCTCACCGAGCGCGGCGACACCGTGACCGAGAACGCGATCCTGGCCGCCGCGGCCCGCGATGGCGAGACCGTCATCCGGAACGCCAGCCCCAACTACATGGTGCAGGACCTCTGCTTCTTCCTCGAGCTGCTCGGGGTGCAGATCGAGGGCATCGGCACCACCACGCTCCGGATCACCGGCAAGAGCCGCATCGACGAGGTCGTGGACTACTGGCCGAGCGAGGACCCGGTCGAGGCGATGAGCCTACTGACCGCCGGCATCGTCACCGCGTCGACCCTGACCGTGACCCGAGCGCCGATCGAGTTCCTCGAGATCGAGCTCGCGACCCTGGCGGAGATGGGCCTGCGCTTCGACGTCAGCGAGGAGTACGCCGCCGCCAACGGCCGCACCCGCCTCGTCGACATCACGGTGCACCCGTCCGAGCTGCACGCGCCGATCGACAAGATCCACGCGATGCCGTTCCCCGGCCTGAACATCGACAACCTGCCGTTCTTCGTCGTGATCGCGGCGACGGCCTCGGGCACCACGCTCGTGCACGACTGGGTCTACGAGGGCCGGGCGATCCACCTGCTCGACCTCACCCGTCTCGGCGCCAGCGTCACCCTGCGTGACCCGCACCGCCTGGACGTCACCGGCCCGACGCACTTCTCGGGCGCCGAGATCAGCTGCCCGCCGGCACTGCGGCCCGCCGTCGTCATCCTGCTGGCGATGCTCGCGGCGAAGGGCGAGAGCGTCCTGCGCAACGTCGGCATCATCGCCCGTGGCTACGAGCAGCTGCAGGAGCGCCTCAACTCGCTCGGCGCGTCCATCGAGACGTTCCACGACTGACGCTGGCCCCCGCAAGACACCGGTGTTCGCCGGTTGAACACGTGCAGACCGCGGTTCAACACGCGAACACCGGTGTCTTGGGTTCCCCGACCGGCCCGTCCCCGCAAGTGGGGACGGGCCGTCACCCGAGTGACGCCGGTCCCCACGGGCCTCCAGGCCGATCCCCAGGAGCGCTCCATGCGCCGCCCAGCCCGACCGTGCTGGATGGGCAGATGGCCACGAGATCACTCCTGACCGTCCCCCTGCTCATCACCGTCGCGGCCGCCGCGGCGGCCTGGCTGGTGCTCGGCCCGGCGGCGGCGCTCGCCTTCGTCGCCCTCGCGTTCCTCGAGATCGCGATGGCCGCGGACTCGTCGGTGCCGATGGCCGGCATCGCCGGGCGCCTCCACTCCCCCGCCCGCCGGCTGTTCCTGTCCCTCGGCATCGTCGCGGGCGTGCTCGCGATGCGTCTGCTGCTGCCGCCCGCAGCGGTCGCGGTCGGTGACGCGACCGACCCGGCGAGCTCGGTGGAGGAGGCCGTCTTCGCGCCCGGCTCGTTCTCCGCGCACCTGGCCGAGGTGCGTCCCGCCCTCGCCGCCTTCGGCGCCGCGTTCATCTGGCAGGTCTTCGCCGAGTACCTGTTCAACACCGACCGCGCGTCTCGCAGGTCCTGGCTGGGCAGCCTGGAGGCGCGACTCGCCTCCGTCGCGCGACCACGCGTCTGGTCGCTCGTCACCGCGCTGACCGGCGTCGTCGTCACGTCCGTCCTCGTCGCGTCGCGTTCCGGCTGGGTCGCCGGTGCGCTGCTGCCGGTTGCGCTCGGCGGGGTGGCCGGCATCGCCGCGTACCTCGTGTCGAAGCGGACCGCGGCGTGGGCGCTGCACCCCGGCTCCGGGGGCGGTGCCTCGGACACGGCTTCGATCGGGGCGGGCCGCGGAGCCTGGCGCATCCACCTCTACGCGTCGACGGTCGTGTTCGAGCGGGGGCTCGTGGTGTTCATGCTCTTCGAGATCCTCGACGGCGTGTACAGCCTGTCGGGGTCCGGGCCGCTCGGGTCGGACGGGCTCGGGGCGCTCGAGCAGGCCGCCGTCGCCATCGGGGCGATCGGGGTGGGCGCGGTGTTCCTGGCCCGGCTGACCTCGCGGGTCGACCAGGCCGCGGGACTCAAGCGGCTGCGGTACCTGAAGGCCGGAGCGGCGTACGTCCTCGGGGTGCTGTCGGTGCTGCTGTGGGCGAGTCTGCTCGTGCCGATCCCGGGTGTCGTCGTGGGGTGGTTCGGGACCGTCGTGATCGGGTCGGCGCTGGTGAGCTCCCTGCCGTGGCGCGCGTGGTGGCGACGGGTGGTGCGGCGGCCGCGGGCAGTGTGACGCGGCCGTTCGTGACGCGTCGTGCGGTGTTGTGCGGGGCATCGTTCGGGTGTGGTGCGGCGCGTCGTTCGGCTGTCCTGGAAGGATCGACCGTGGATCGGCGTTGACTGGCGGGTCGGACGACGATCGGAGTGCACGTGCTGGGACCGGAACTGGTGGTCGTGCTCGGCCTCGCCATCGCACTGACGGCGGCCGTGGCCGACCGGATCCGGATCGCACCACCCGTGCTGCTCCTGGTCTTCGGCGCGCTGCTGGCGTTCGTGCCCCAGTTCGCGGACGTCGAACTCCCCGCCGAGGCGGTGTTGCTGCTGTTCCTGCCGGCGCTGCTCTACTGGGAGAGCCTGACGACGTCGTTGCGTGAGATCCGGAAGAACCTGCGCGGCATCGTCCTGATGGGCACACTGCTCGTCGTGGTCACCGCGGGCGCCGTCGCGTTCCTGCTCCACCTGCTCGGCCTGCCGTGGGGGCCGGCGTGGGTGCTCGGCGCCGCGGTCGCCCCCACCGACGCGACCGCCGTCGGTGTGCTCACGAAGATGCTGCCGCGGCGGAACGTCACGGTGCTCCGTGCCGAGAGCCTGGTGAACGACGGCACCACCCTCGTCGTCTACGGCATCGCGGTGGCCGTCACCGTCGGCACACAGGAGCTCACCTTCTGGAACGTGTCGGGCATGCTCCTCCTGTCGTACATCGGCGGGGTCGCCGCCGGGCTCGCAGCCGCCTGGATCGGGACGATGGTGCTGCGGCGCGTCGACACCGTGGTGCTCGAGAACCTCGTCACCCTGCTCGTGCCCTTCGCAGCCTTCCTGGCCGCCGAGGCGATCGGCGCCTCCGGCGTGCTCGCCGTCGTGGCTGCGGGCATCGTCGTCAGCCAGGTCGGACCCAAGCTCGACCGCGCCGAGACCCGCCAGCAGGTGCGCGCGTTCTGGTCGTTCCTGACCTTCCTGCTCAACGGCGCACTCTTCGTCCTGGTCGGCATCGAGGCGATGGTCGCCGCACGCGCACTCGACCCCGCCGACCTGCTGCGCGGGACCGGGATCGTCTTCGCGGTCGCGGTGCTGCTCGTCATCGTGCGGTTCGCGTTCCTGAACGCCGCGGGCGGGACCATCTGGCTCGTCACCCGACGGACCGGCGGGGAACCGCGCGAGGGGCACCGCGACCGGCTCGTCAGTGGGTTCGCGGGGTTCCGGGGCGCGGTGTCGCTCGCCATGGCCGTCGCCGTGCCGCGCACCCTCGAGTCGGGCGGCGACTTCCCCGAGCGCGACCTCATCGTCTTCGTGACCGCCGGCGTGGTCATCGTCACGATCGTCGGGCAGGCCCTCGTGCTGCCGGCCGTCCTGCGTCGCGCCGCACTGCCCGAGGACGAGTCCGTCAGCGAGGAACGCCGCTACGCCGAGCGCACCGCGATCGAGGAGGCCCTCGACGCGCTCCCCCGTCTCGCCCGCTCGACGGGAGCCGACCGTGCCACCGTCGATCGCCTGCGGAAGGACTACGAGGCGCACCTCGACGTGATCGATGCCCGCGAGGGGGACGATGACGACCACCCCGCGCTCCAGCGGCACGACAACGCGGTCGCCCTCGAGCTGGCGCTCGTCCAGCACAAGGCGAACACGCTGTTGCGCCTGCGCGACGCCGACGAGATCGACGACCTGGTGCTGCGTCAGGTCCGCGCCGGGTACGACGCGGAAGAGGCGCGGCTGGACGGCATGGAGTCGGTGGCGTCACCGCCCACGTCGTCGTAGGGCGACTCCGGGCACACCTGGTCGAATCGGGCGTACCCGGTCTGTCGTTCTGACCAGGGACGCCCGTTTCCCGTTCCCATTGCAGCCGTTATGGGAGGAACGCTCTCGCTCGGCCGACCCGTCAGGGCCGCGCGTCGAACCGTCGGCGGTAGCTCGAGGGTGTGCTGCCGAAGGCCACGGCGAAGTTCTGCCGCAGTGTGACCGGGTTGCCGAACCCGCACGCTGCGGCGATCCGGTCGACGGGCAGGTCGGTGGTCTCGAGCAGCCGACGGGCCTCGTCCAGACGGCGACTCCGTACCCAGGCCGCCGGGGTCGTGCCGGTCGACACCTTGAAGGCCCGGACGAAGCTGCGTCGGCTCATGTGGGCCGCCGCAGCGAGTCGGTCGACGCCGAGCTCCTCGTCCAGGTGCTCCACCGCCCAGGCCGATGCCGTCGCCACCGGATCGTCGCCCCGACGCTGCACGACCGGCCGCTCGATGTACTGGGCCTGGCCGCCTTCGCGGTGCGGCGCGACGACCAGGCTCCGCGCGACCCGGTTCGCCGTCTCGGCGCCCAGCCGCGTCCGCACGACGTGCAGGCACGCGTCCAGCCCGGACGCCGTGCCCGCCGAGGTCAGCACGTCACCGTGGTCGACGTAGAGCACGTCGGCGTCCACGGTGACGTCGGGGTGCGCGGCGGCGAGCCGGTCGACCTCGCGCCAGTGCGTCACGGCGCTGCGTCCGGCGAGGAGCCCGGCGCCGGCGACCGCGATCGACCCGAGGCACAGACCGACCACGACCGATCCACGCGCGTGCGCTTCGAGGACCACCCGCTCGGTCGGTGTCGGCAGGCGGGTGCCGTCGTCGGTCCAGGACGGCACCACGACCAGGTCGGCGTCCGCCGCGGCGGCGAGCCCCTGAACCGGACCGAGCGTCAGCCCCTCGGCGGTCCGGACCGAACCGGGCCGGTCGGAGAAGACGACCGTCTCCCAGTCGGCGAGCCCGAGCCGGGTGACCTCGTCGAACACCATCTGCGGGACCGACAGGTGGAACATCGTGATGCCGTCGAAGGCGTAGATGGCGATCCGCACGCGGGACTCCTCCGGTTTGGCCTGGATCCATCGTACCGATGCACGCGTGCCAATCGCGCCGAGGGCATCGACGGACGAAGATCGTCGAGTAGACCCACCGATCCAAGGAGCTCCCGTGTCCGATCCCCAGCGCGCCCTCGTCCTCGTCGACATCCAGCTGGAGTACTTCAGCGGTCCACTCGAGGTCCGGTTCCCGCCCGTCCACGACGCGCTCGCGCAGATCACGACCGCGATCGACGCCGCGACGGCTGCCGACATGCCGATCGTCGTCGTCCAGCACACCGCCGGCGACGCTGCGCCGGTGTTCAACCCGACGACGGAGGCGTTCGCCCTGCACCCCGAGATCGAGCGGCGACGGACGCCCGAGTGGCATCAGGTCACGAAGCAGTTCAGCTCCGTCTTCGCCCACACGGACCTGCTCGCCTGGCTGCAGGAGCGGTCGATCGACACGGTCACTCTCGTCGGCTTCATGACGAACAACTGCATCATCGCCTCAGCTGCCGAGGCGGAGGCCCTCGACGTCTCGGTCGAGGTGCTGTCCGACGCGACCGGAGCGATCAACATCGTCAACGCCGGCGGGGCCGTGTCCGCAGAGACGGTGCACCGCACGCTGATGGCGTTGTTGCAGTCGAACCTCGCCGCCGTCGCACCGACCGCGGAGTGGACGTCGGCACTCACCGCCGGAGTCGCGATCCCCAAGGACGCACTGCCGACCTCGGCGACCGCGGGGACCCAGCGGTTCCCGGGCTGACATCGGTTCTCATCGACAAATGTCCGAAGCCGGCTGATCATCGGCTGCGCCTGACACGGGTCAGCAGCAGTCGCAACCCTCGCGCTCGCGCTCCCCCGTCAGCGCCGACACCGGCTGCTTGCAGGCATCACCGCGCCAGGCTTCGAGTCCCTCGCGCACGGCGAACACGACCACGACGAGTCCGGCGAGCGGATCGGCCCACCACCAGCCGAACAGGCTGTTCGCCAGCAGGCCGAGCAGCACCGCCGCCGACAGGTAGCTGCAGATCAGCGTCTGCTTCGAGTCGGCGATCGCCGACGCCGAACCGAGTTCGCGTCCGGTCCGCCGTTCGACGAGACTCAGGAACGGCATGACCGCCAGGCTCACCGCGGCCAGGACGATGCCGACCGGAGAGTGCTCCGGCGACCGGACACCCGTGAAGGTCAGGACGGCATCGACACTGACCACGACGGCGAGCCCGAAGAACGAGACCGCGATCACCCGCAGCGCCGTTCGTTCCCGGACCTCCGGGTCACGTCCGGCGAACTGCCACGCGACCGCCGCCGCCGACAGGACCTCGACGATCGAGTCGAGTCCGAAGCCGATCAGCGCGGTGGACGACGCCACCGAACCGGCCGCGATCGCCACGACGGCCTCGATCACGTTGTAGGCGATGGTGGCCGCGACGATCCACCTGATCCGTCGCCGGAGCACGCCGACGCGGACCGGTGCGAGCGACACCGCAGGCGTGGTCACCGCTCGACCTCGCATCCGTCGTCGTCGGCGACGTCCACCGCCAGCACCACGTTGACGAGGGACTCGAGCGCGCGGGTGAGGTTGCGGTCCGCGATCTCGTACCGGGTCCGACGCCCCTCGGGCACGGCGACGACGATCCCGCAGCCGCGCAGGCACGACAGGTGGTTCGACACGTTCGTCCGCGTCAGCTCGAGTTCCTCGGCGAGCCGCGCGGGGTAGCCGGGGTCGTCGAGCAGCCGGAGCAGGATCCGCGCACGCGTCGGGTCGGAGAGCGCCCGCCCGAGGCGGTTCAACACTGCGTGCCGCGAGGCAATGGTCAGCATGTGCTGACCATACCCGAGCCGTACCCTGGCCGCCACCGCTCCGTACGACGCGTGACGCACCCGGACAGCGCCCTGGCTCACACGTCCGAGAGCCGCCGCCCGGTCAGCGCGTCGTTCCAGCTCGTGCGGCCGCCGGGACCACGCGACTCGTGCACGCCGTCGTGGCCGCGTGGTCGATCACACCGCCAGCGGTCGAAGACGCTGCAGCAGCGGTGGTCGGACTGGTGGTCGGTGTCGTGGTTCTCGCGCATCGCACCGATGAGACGTCACGACAGGTCGTTTCGTCACGACCCGTCGCCGAACTCCCTGCGCCACGAACGATGGTGAGCAGGAACGGTCGAGTCCCCCTTCAGCACCCGACCGTTCCTGCTCACCAAGCGCCCGACGACGCGAGCGCAGCTCCCGCCGCTAGCGCTTCAGGTTCGTGAGCTCCTGCAGCACCTCGTCCGAGGTGGTGATGATGCGGGCGTTCGCCTGGAACCCGCGCTGCGCCACGATCAGGTTCGTGAACTCCTGCGACAGGTCGACGTTCGACATCTCGAGCGTCCCCGCCGCGAGCGAACCGACGCCCGCCGAGCCGGGACCGCCGACCGTCGCGCCGCCCGAGTTCGCGGTGGCGCGGTAGCCCGACGCCCCGGTCTTCTCGAGGCCGGCCGGGTTGGCGAACGTGGCGAGGGCGATGCGGCCGAGCGCGAGCGACGCGCCGTTCGAGAACGTGCCGGTGACGGTGCCGTCCTTCGAGATCGAGTAGCCCTGCAGTGCGCCGGCCTCGCGGCCGTTCTGTGAACCGATCGCCGCGGTGTTGAGCGAGGCGAACCCGGTCAGGTCGCCCATGTCGACCCGGATGCCACCGACGGCGAGGGTCCCGCCGGCGGTCAGCTTGCCGTCGGTGCCGAAGGTCAACGAGGTCGTCGCCGTGGTGCCCTGGCCGTTGCGCCCGGTGACGTCCCAGCCGTCGGCGGTGCGCGTGTAGGCGAGCGACATCGTGTGCTTGGCTCCCGAGGCGTCGTACACGGTGGCCTCGCGGGTGATGGTCTGGCCGACGGCGGTCTCGGACGGCAGGTTGCCGGCGACCGTGGCGGCGGTGGTGCGGACCGCCGGGGCCGCGGCGTCGAGCGGCAGCGTGATGTCGGACAGCTGGCCGTTCTCGTTGACGACGCCGTTCGTGGCCGGGTAGCCCTGCACGATCTTTCCGTCGGCGGTGACCAGGCGGCCGTTGGCGTCGAAGTCGAACGCACCGGCGCGGGTGTAGACGGTGTCGTTGCCCAGGCGGGTGACGAAGAACCCGTCGCCCGAGATCATCAGGTCGGTGGCCTTGCCGGTGGCCTGCGCCGAGCCCTGCGAGAAGTTCGTGGAGACCCCGGCGACCTGCACGCCCAGGCCGATCTGGGCCGGGTTCGTGCCACCGATGCCGGTCTGCGGTCCGCCGGCACCCTGGGTCATCTGCGACAGGGTGTCCTGGAACACGGTGGTCGACGACTTGAAGCCGACGGTGTTGACGTTGGCGATGTTGTTGCCGGTGACGTCGAGCATCTGCTGGTGGGAGCGGAGGCCGGAGATCCCGGAGTAGAGCGAGCGGAGCATGGTGCGTCCTTTCGGAGAGGCAGGAAGAGCGAGGAAGAGCGAGGAAGAACGAGGAAGGTGGAGCGGGCGTCAGGACGCCGGAGCGGTGGTGGTGATGCCGGAGATCACGTCGAGAGCGACCTCCTTCCCGTTCACGGTGACCGTGGGTACGCTGTTCGCGTACGACACGGCCGAGGCGGTCCCGGTGACGGACTTGCCCGAGTCGGCGTCGGTGTAGCTGACCTGCTTGCCGACGAGGTTCGCTGCGGCGATGCGCATCTGGAGCGAGAAGTTCTCGTTCCCCGTCGTGGTCTGGTTGGTGATCTGCTCCATCATCGCGAGCTGCGTCTGCTGGCTGATCATCTGGTTGGTGTCCATCGGCGAGGACGGGTCCTGGTTGCGCAACTGCGTGACGAGCAGCTTCATGAAGACCTCGGAGTCCATCGTCTGGGACTTCTGGGCCGTCGAGTTGGCGGCCAGGGCCGCCGCCTGCGCGGTCGGGTCCACGCTGCCGGTGATGCCGTCGATGGGCATGGTGAGTTCCTGTTCGTGAGCCGGATCAGGCGAGGACGTCGAGTCCCGCGGTGCGGATGGAGGGCGTGTGGGCGGCGGGCTGCGTACGCGGGGTGACCCGCGCCTCCAGGCCGGGGTCGCCAGGCAGCGCACGCGCGGCCGGACGCTCGTCGCGACCCGGCGCGTCGTGCGGCTGGTTCTGCGACGACAGGTCGAGCGTGGTGCTCACACCGGTGCCGGCCGCGTCGCGTCGCAGGTCCGGCAGGACCTGGCGGACGGCCTCGCGGCCGGCGTCCGACGCGGCGAACAACTCGACGTGCATGCCGTGCGCGGTGACGTGCGCACGGACCGTGACCGGGCCGAGGCTGTCCGGCACGACCTGCACGGTGACGACGTGCTCGCCGGGCCCGGCCTGGGCGAGCGAGAACACCGGTCGCGCCAGCTGCTGGGCGAGCGGTGCCGGGGCCGGCGCGGTCGCCGCGGTGGACGCGGTGCTCGTCGTCGTCGACACCACGAAGGGCGTCTCGCCACCGCGGGTGGGCGTGACCGCCGGGAGGCCCGGATCACCCGGCGTCGACGCCTGCTGTTCCGTCCCGTGGCCGGCTCGGGAGCCGGTGCCGGCTGCCGGCGCGGCCGTGACGACCGGCACCTGGGCCGGGGTCACGGTGGCGGTGTCGCCGTCGGCGGTGCGGGTGGCGGCGGGGGCCGCGATCGCGGCAGCGGCCGTCGGGGCGGTGGTCACCGGATCGGTCGCGGCCGTGGTCGTCGAGGCAGCGGTCGTCGCGGGGATGGCGCCTGCGACGGTCGTCGCGGCAGCGGCCGGAGACGCGGTGCCAGCGGTCTTCACGGCGGCGGTCGCCGCGGCGGTGGTCGCCGTGCCCGTCGTCGCTGCGGCAGGGGTCTGCCGTGCCGCGCCCGACGCCGGTGCCTGCTGCGGGGTCGCGGTGGCGGAGGCGGTGGTCGGTGCCGGGGTCGACGGCACCGGCGTCGAGGTGTCCCCCTCCACCGACGCCGGTGTCGTCGTCGTTCCGGCGATCACCCCCGTGGCCACGACGAGATGCTGCTCGCCGGCGGGCGTCTCGGCGGGGCTGCTGGCCGACTGGTCCCCCGTGTCGCTGGCGAGGCCCGCCGGAGCGATCGGCGCGGCCACGAGTCCGGCGGCGAGCAGCGCCTGCGCGTCGACCGACGGGGAACCGGTCGCGGGCACCGACTGGTCCGACGTGGACGTGGACGGGGACGCAGACGGCGTGGTGGCGGTGCTCGGCGTCGCAGCTGACCCGTCCGCCGTGCGGCCGTCGGCGTCGTCCCGCCCGGCGGCACCGTCTCCGGGGCGTCGCTCGGTCGCGACGGCGGCGGTCAATGCGGCACCGAAGGACCCGGCGGCCGCTGGATCGGACGCCGCACTCCGGCTGGGGCCCGGTGCGGCGGGCACGGACGGCTGGGTGGCGATGGTCAGGCTCATGCGGCGCTCCCGGACTGCATCATGGACAGCAGCGCGGCGGTCTGCAGGTCGGTCGCGGAACGCGCTGCCGAGGCGGTCGGCGCGGCGACGGTCGCCGGGGCCGCCTGTGCGGGGACGATCCGGCGGATGGTCGCGATGTCGGCGTCGGAGTACCAGTTGTCGACGATCCGGACGTCCTTGCCGGGGCGCGGCGCGTGCAGCACCTTGCCGTCGCCGACGTAGATGACGACGTGGCCCTCGCCCTTGGGGATGATCAGGTCGCCGGGCTGCGCGTCCTTCAGGGAGCCGACCTCGACGCCCATCTTCGCCTGGTCCGGCACGACCCGGGGCATCGTGACCCCGAGGTCCTTGAAGACCGTCTGCACCAGGCCCGAGCAGTCCATGCCCGCGGTCGTCTCCCCGCCGAACACGTACGGGACGCCGAGGTACTTCTTCGCGTCGGCCACCACGTCGGCCCCGGTGGCACCGCTGCCGGTGGCGAGGGTGCCGGCCCCGGCGTCGACCGAGGTCGCCGGGGCACGGGTGGCCGTCGCGGTCGCTGCGGCGGTCGCACCGGCAGCGCTCGCGGCGCCGGTCGTGCCGTCGGCGGTGGCGAGGGCATCGGCGAAGGCGGACGACCCCGCGGCACCGCTGGTGGCGGAGGCGCTCGGGGCAGCCGTGGCCGTCCCGCCGCGCAGCGTGTCGATCTGGGACCGGATCTCCGAGATCCGGGAGAGCACCGCTTCGACGCTCATCGGGCACCACCTTCCGTGCGGCGTCGTGCCGCGATCTCGTCGAGGGCGTTCTGTTCCGTCCGGAGTTCCTCGGCCGCCTGCTGCTCGGTGTGCTTGCCCTCGAGCTTCTCGAGGCCGACGGCGGCGCGACGGGCAGCGGTGTAGTCCAGCTGCGCCCGGTCGGCGTCGGCACGGCGGTTCTGCACTACGGCGTCGAGCTCCTCGAGCATCCCGCGGGTCGCGGCACGTGCTGCGGCGACGGCGCTCAGGGTGGCGGCGTCCTGGATCGGCTGGGCGTCCTCACTGTCCGCGAGGCTCCGGCGTGCGGCGATCCGGGCGTCGGCCGCGTCCCGGACGCGCTCGTTCGCGGTGGCCAGCGTGGCGGCGGCACGGTCCTGTTCGGTGTGGCGCAGGCGCAGGAGTCCGGCGAGCGGGAAACGGCGGGCCATCACGACACCCCCAGCTGCTGCACGAGGCCACCGAGGCGCTGCCAGGACGCGTCGGCGGTCGCTCGCTCGTCCATGCCCTGGCGCAGGAACGCGTCGATCGATCCCTGGTGGTCGACGGCGGCGTCGACCAGCGGGTTCGACCCGCGCTGGTACGCGCCGACGTCGAGCAGGTCCTGCGCACCGGCCCGGGCGGCCATCACCTTCCGCAGCACGGTGGCGGCGGCACGCTGCTCGAGTCGGGTGACCTTCGAGGCGACGCGGGACACCGAGCCGAGGGCGTCGACCGACGGGAAGTGCCCGGTGATCGCGAGCTTGCGGTCGAGCACGACGTGGCCGTCGAGGATACTGCGGGCCGCGTCGGCGATCGGCTCGTTGTGGTCGTCGCCGTCGACCAGCACGGTGTACATGCCGGTGATGCTGCCGACCCGGTCGGTCCCGGCGCGCTCGAGCAGTCCGGCGAGCACCGAGAACGTCGACGGGGGGTAGCCCCGAGTGGCCGGCGGCTCCCCCACCGACAGGCCGATCTCACGCTGCGCCATCGCGACGCGGGTGAGCGAGTCCATCATGAGCACGACGTCCTGGCCGGCGTCGCGGAACGACTCGGCGATGCGGGTGGCCACGAACGCGGCGCGCAGGCGCATGAGCGCTGGTTCGTCGGAGGTCGACACGACGACGATCGAGCGGGCGAGCCCCTCGGGTCCCAGGTCGTCCTCCAGGAACTCGCGCACCTCACGGCCGCGCTCCCCCACCAGGGCGATGACGTTGACGGCCGCGTCGCTCCCGCGCGCGATCATCGACAGCAGCGAGGACTTGCCCACGCCGGACCCGGCGAACAGGCCCATGCGCTGCCCGCGGCCGACGGTGGTCAGGGTGTCGAGTACGCGGACGCCGAGCTGCATCGGGGTGTCGATGCGGGTCCGGGCCATCGCGCTCGGGGTGTCGTGGTCGAGCGGTACCCAGGTGACCGGTTCGTCGCCGGGGCCCTCGAGCGGACCGCGGTCGTCGATCGGTCGGCCGAGCCCGTCGAGCACGCGGCCGAACAGACCGGATCCGGTCGGCACGAGCACCGGGCGGCCGGTCGGGCGCGCCGGGGTGCCCGCGGTCACGCCGGTCAGGCGGCCGAGCGGCATGCAGCGGACGCCCGAGGCATCGGTGGCGACGACCTCGACCGCGGTCTGTTCGCCGTCCTCGGCGCCGACCGTGACCACCTCGCCGACGCGGGCGTCGAGCCCGGCGATCGTCAGCCCCAGGCCGACGGCGCTCGTGACGACACCGACCCGCTGGGGTGCGGCCCGCAGCAGCGCCTCGTCGAGACCGCGGGGACGGAGCAGCGTGGCGGTCACCGGTCGGCTCCCGTCGCGTCGACACCCAGAGCGGTGCGGGCGCGGTCGAGCGCCGTGGCGATGCGCGCGTCGAGCATGCCGTCCGGCAGGTCGACGACGGCGTCGCCGTCGCGAAGGGCGCCGTCGGCGACGACCGGCACCGGCAGGTCGAGGCCGGCGACGCGCGCGGCGTCCGCCGGGCTCAGCCGGACGGCCACCGGGACCGTGGGGTCGGCGGACGCGAGCGCCCGCCGGACGGTGGCCTCGGCGCCGGACGCGATCCGGGCCTCCCGGCTGCCCTGTCCGTCCGGACCGTCGACGACGGTCGCGTCGTGTGCGGGCCTGGAGGCGCGGACCACGTTCCCGACGATCGCCTCGGCCAGGTCGACCGCCGCGCTCGCGACCGACGCCTCGGCGTCCGCCAGGACGGGTGCGACCGTGGAGAGCATGGCGTTCGTGGCGGCGTCGAGGACCGCGATCCGGCGTGCCGTCTCGGCCTGCAGGGCGGTGATCCGCGCGGCGTGCTCGGCCTCGAGCCGGGCGCGCAGGGCGTCGGTCTCGGCCTGCGCGGCCCGCAGGCCGGCGGTGTACCCGGCCGCGTGCCCGCGGACGTCCGCGCTCGACGCACGCTCGCGGCCGGCGGGGTCGGCGAGCACCGGGAAGGCGACGCGGTGCACGACGGTGTCAGTCAACGAGCTCGTCCTCCTCGGCCCGGTGCACCGTGACGACGCCCTGGGCCTCGAGCTCGCGCACGGAGCGGACGACCTCGGCGCGGGCTTCCTCGACCTGCGAGACGCGGACCGGGCCCATGGCCTGCAGTTCGTCGTCGAGCAGTTCGCGGTTGCGCTCGGACACGTTGGCGCGGATGGTCTCGACGACCGGTCCGGCTGCGCCCTTCATGGCGGTCGCGAGGATCTTCGAGTCGATGCCGCGCAGCACCTGCTGGATGTCGCGGGACTCGAGCTTCACGATGTCCTCGAACGTGAGCATGCGGGAGCGGATGTCCTCGGCGAGCTCCGGGTCGCGGGCCTCGAGTCCCTCGAGCACGGCCTTCTCGGTCGCGACGTCCGAGCGGTTGATGATGTCGACCAGGGGCGCGATGCCACCGACGACCTCGACGCTCTCGCGCGGCGACACGACGGCCCCGGCGCGCTGGCGCAGCACACCGGCGACGATGCCGACGGCCTCGGGGGTCGCGCTGCCCATGGTGGCGAAGGCCTGGGCGACGTCGGTGCGGACACGCTCGTCGATCCCGGCGAGCACGGCACTGGCCTGCCCGGGGCCCAGGTGGGCGAGCACGAGGGCGATCGTCTGCGGCAGCTCACCCTCGAGCAGGGAGATGACCTGGCCGGGTTCGGCGTCGTCGAGGAAGTCGAACGACTGGCCGGCGAGGTTCGAGGCCAGACGGTCCATCACGCCGGCGGCGCGCTCGGCGCCGAACGACGCCTCGAGCAGCCCGAGGGCGGTCTCCTTGCCGCCGCGCTTCTGCAGCCGGCCGCTCATCGTGATCCGGTGGAACTCCGACAGCGTCTGGTCGACGACGGTGTCCTCGACGCGGCGCATCCGGACGATCTCGGCGGAGATCTCCTCGGCCTCCATCTCGGTGAACTGCTTCATCACCTCGGCGGCGCGGTGGGTCTCCATCTGCATGAGGATGAGCGCGACCTTCTGCGCGCCGGTCAGGGCACGGTCGCTCGGACCGGAACCGCCGCCGGGGCTCGGCATCAGCGCGCTCACACCGGTGCCCGGTCGTCCAGGAGCCCGCGCAGGAGCTCGGCGGTGCGCTTCGGGTCGCGCTCGGCCAGGGCGGAGATGTCCTGACGGCGGCGCTCGGCGGTGATCTCCTCGGTCGTCAGCACCTCGGTGGGGGCGTCGCCGCCGGGCATCGCCGACAGCACGGCGGTCGGGGCGTCACCGGCACCGAGCGTCGCCCGGTCGTCCGCGCCGTCCATCGCGAGGGGCAGCTGGAACGTCTCACCGGCGAAGGCGTCGAGCTCGCCGAGGTCGACGGCCTCGCGCTCCTGCTTCCGGTTGCGACGGGCGACGAAGAACATGATCGCGATGACGGCGAGGACGATGCCGATCACGATGCCGGCGGTGCGGATCGACGACCACAGTGCTTCCTGCTGGTCGGCCTTCTGCTGCGCCTCGAGGGCCTTGGCGGCCTGGTCGGACGCGCTCGTGTCGAAGTCCATCATCGCGACCTTGACCTGGTCGCCACGGTCCTGGTCGACACCCGCGGCGGCGGACACCAGGTCGTTGATGCTCTGCAGGTTCGCGTTCTGCACGGCGTCGGCCTTGGAGTTCAGCGCGACCGAGATGGTCTGCCGGTCGAGCCCGCCCGAGGGGATCTGCGTGGTCTCGGTGGTGTGGTCGACGGCGTTGTTCTTCGTCGCCGACTCGTTCTTGTACCCGTCGTCGCCGGTGCCGCTCGTCGCGGTGCCGTTGGGGACGGCGATGTTGTCCGGGCCGAGGACCCCCGTCGCGCCGCTCCCGGCGCCGGAGCCCGCGCCGTACTCTTCGGTGGTGCTGGACTCGTTCAGTGCGACCGGGCCCGACGTGGGAGACGTGTAGCTCTCGGACGTCCGGGTGCCGGACTCCTGGTTCATCGTCCCGGAGACCACGACGGTCGCGTTGCCGACGCCGAGCGTCGTGTCGAGCAGGTCCT
The DNA here is from genome assembly GCF_003224275.1 of Curtobacterium sp. MCSS17_011. Taxonomy (NCBI): domain Bacteria; kingdom Bacillati; phylum Actinomycetota; class Actinomycetes; order Micrococcales; family Microbacteriaceae; genus Curtobacterium; species Curtobacterium sp. MCSS17_011. The sequence goes on from NZ_QKLE01000022.1 coordinate 48,951, forward strand.
GGATCTTCTTGCTCGTCGCCGCGTCGTAGTCGGCGGCCTGGTCCGCGCCGCTGCCGGTCGCACCGGTGCCGACGGCGGACAGGGTCTGGCCCTTCGCGTCGACGACGGAGACGTCGGTGGGCTGCATGCCCTCGACCGAGGCGCTCGTCAGGTGCACGATGGCCTGTACCTGGTCGGTGCTCAGCTGGGTGCCGTTGTCGGTCGCGATGAACACCGACGCGGTCGGGTCCTTCTCCTCTGAGACGAACACCGACTTCTCCGGGATCGCGAGCTGCACGGTGGCGGTCTGCACGCCGTCCATCGCGCCGATGGTCTTGGCGAGCTCGCCCTCCATCGCGCGCTTGTAGGTGACGTCCTGCTGGAACTCCGAACTCGTCACGCCCATGTCGTCGAGCAGCGAGTAGCCGCCCTCGTTCGACGACGGCAGGCCGTTCGACGCCGCCTTGAGCCGCTCCGAGTACACCTGCGCCTGCGGTACGAGGATCGTCGCGCCGCCGTCGGTGAGCTGGAACGGCACGCCGTCGGTCTGCAGCTGGTCCGTGATGGAGCTCGCGTCGGCCGCGGCGAGCCCGGTGAAGAGCGGGGCGTAGGACGCCTTGCCGAGCCAGGACGCGAGGGCGATCCCGCCGAGCACGAGCGCCGCGATCGCCAGGATCGCGATGGTGCGCTGGGCGGCGGAGAAGCCCTTCACGTACGCGCTGAGGCGCGCGAAGACGTTCTTGACGGCGACGGGCATCAGGCCTGCATCCTCATGATCTCGTTGAAGGCGTCGACGCCCTTGTTGCGGACGGCGGAGACGAGCTCGAGCGTGACCTGCGCGCGGGTGGCGGCGATCGTGGCGTCGTGGATGTCGTCGAGGTTGCCGGTCACGGCCTTGAGCGCGAGGGTCTTCGAGTCGCTCTGCAGCGACTGCAGCCCGTCGACGGCGTTGCCGAGGCTCGCGGCGAACCCGCTGCCGTCGGTGCTCGCGCCGGCGGCTGCGGTCGCGTTCGTGCTGTCGCTGGACGTCCCCGACACACTCGTCAGGGCGTTCGTCATCGCGTTGGTGGTCACACCGTTCACGGCGTCGATGGGCATCAGTTCTTCCCGATCTGCAGTGCCGCCTCGTAGGCGGTCTTGGCACGGTCGACCACGGCGGCGTTCGCCTGGTAGCCGCGCTGGGCCATGATGAGGTCCGCCATCTGCGTGCCGAGGTCGATGTCGGGCATGCGGACGTAGCCCTCCTCGTTCGCGAGCGGGTTGTCCGGGTCGTAGGTCACACGGCCGGCGGCGCTGCCGAACGCTGCGCCCTTGACGTAGGCGCCGGAGACGCCGTTGCCCTCCTGCACCTCGACGTAGCGCGCCTGGAACGCGGTGTCGTCCATCGACTTCACGGTGTTCGCGTTGGCGATGTTGTCCGAGACGGCGTCGAGCCACTTCCGGTGCACGGTCAGGCCGGTGCTCGCGATGCCGATCGCGTCGAAGGTCGTCACGAGTTCGTCCGCATCGCCGCACGGACGCTGGTGAGCTCGGAGTTCATCGCCTGCGTGGCGAACTGGTACCGCAGCACGGTGTCGATGTTCGACAGCGTCTCCTCGTCGAGGTTGACGTTGTTGCCGTTCGTGTTCGTCGGCTCGAGGCTGCGCGCCATCGTCGGCGTGGTGGCACCGTCGCCGTCCACGATCGACTTCGCCAGGGCGTCCTCGAACTGGACCTTCTCGGCGTGGTAGTTCGTCGTGTTGATGTTCGCGATGTTGTTCGCGATCACCTTCTGGCGCATCGACAGACCGTCGAGTGCGCTCTGCAGCGCGACGCTCGTCACGGAATCGAACACGGAGGGTCCCCTCGTCAAGGCGCATCGTCGTGGTGACGACGTCGCCGTGCGGTGGTGGCCGATCCCTGGCCGAACTGGTGAGCGATCCGTGCTCGAGTGGCGCTATCGGAGGCCGTCGTCCGCCGCGTTAGGCGTCGCCCCGAACGGGGGGCGGGGCGCGGGTGCGGGTCGCACCCGGAACGCGACAGAGCACCCGTCGATCGACGGGTGCTCTGTCGCAGAACCGGTGCTGGGGCGCGGGTCAGGCGGAAGCGTCGAGGTACACGGAGCCGCGGGGCTCGCGCGTGGCGTCGACGGCGCGCAGGGCACCGAGGTGCTCCAGCGTCGAGCGGCGGTCCGCCTCGAGCACCGTCATGCGGTCCCGCTGCGCCGCGAGCAGCCGGGAGGCCCGTCCCACCAGGTCACGCGGCAGCGGTCCCAGCCCGGCCGGCTCCGACCACCCGGCCACGGTCGTGGAGTCGGCCGCCTGCCCGGCGGCGTCGTGCTCCAGGGACGTGAGCAGGGCCTCCCATGCGGCTCGACCGTCCGGCTGCTCAGGCGACACCGAGGGCTCCCCCGGTCGGCGCTTGCGTGGCGGGCATCGCGGGCAGCGACGCCGCCGCCTCGTGCCACGACTGACGCAGCGGCTCGAGGATCCGGATGCAGTCGCGGGTGGCCTGCACGTCGCGGTGCACGTTCGCCGTGATGAGCGACGTGGAGGCGTAGTTGTAGACGGCGAGCAGGCCCTCGCCGCCGTCCCAGACGTCGATCCGGAGGGTGCTCGAGAGCTCCCCGACGATCGCCTGAGCGTGCAGGAGCTGCTCGCGGGCTGACTCCCAGTCGGCGGCGACCTGCGCGGCCTCCGCACGGTGCAGGTCGAGCAGCAGCCGATCGTAGAGCATCGTCACGAGCTGGGCCGGCGTCGCCGACAGCACGGCCTCGTTC
>NZ_QKLE01000023.1:0-50868 GCF_003224275.1 Curtobacterium sp. MCSS17_011
GCGCGTTCAGGGCCTCGGACCATCCGAGGTCCACGGTGCCGAGGGTGAACCCGACGATGGTGATGACGACGACCGCGATGACGGCGATCGCCACCGAGACGAGCGGGTACGGCGAGCGCTCGAGGATCCCGTACGCGACGGGCTCCCGTCGGCGGGGACGGAGGAGCGGCGCATCGTCGGTCATCCGGTCATCGTCGCAGCCCAAGCTCGACAGGCAGGGGCGAGCGGGCCTCACGATGATCCGAAAGCGTTCAGCGCAGCGGGCGCGAGTAGGACGGAAGCATGTCAACCGTTGCCGAGAACATCGTCGCCACCCTCCGGGCCAACGACATCCACCGCGTCTACGGTCTGCCCGGGGACTCCCTGAACGGCTTCACCGACGCCCTGCGCAAGGACGGCACGATCCGGTGGGAGCACGTCCGTCACGAGGAGGCGGCCGCGTTCGCCGCCTCTGCCGAGGCCGCCCTGACCGGTGACCTGACCGTCTGCGCCGGCAGCTGCGGACCCGGCAACCTGCACCTGATCAACGGCCTGTACGACGCGAACCGTTCGCGGGTGCCGGTGCTGGCGATCGCCGCGCACATCCCCACGGCGGAGATCGGCTCCGGCTACTTCCAGGAGACCCACCCGCAGGAGCTGTTCCGCGAGTGCTCCGTCTACGTCGAGTACGTCGCCGACCCGGTGCAGATGCCACGCCTGCTCGAGATCGCGATGCGCGAGGCGATCGAGAAGCGCGGCGTCGCGGTGCTCGTGATCCCCGGCGACGTGCTGCTCGCCGAGGCGAAGGACGACCGGGTCACCCGCATCGAGCGGACCACGCCGCGCATCGTGCCGAGCGAGTCCGAGCTGCAGCGCACCGCCGACCTGCTGAACGGTGCCGACCGGATCACGATCCTGGCCGGAGCCGGCGTCGCGGACGCCCACGACGAGGTCGTCGCCCTGGCCGAGCGACTGCGGGCCCCGATCGTGCACGCGCTGCGCGGCAAGGAGTACATCGAGTACGACAACCCGTACGACGTCGGCATGACCGGGCTGCTCGGCTTCTCGTCCGGGTACCGCGCGATGGAGGACGCCGACGTCGTGCTCATGCTCGGCACGGACTTCCCGTACCAGCAGTTCTTCCCCGCCGAGGCGAAGCACGTGCAGGTCGACATCCGTGGCTCGCAGCTCGGCCGGCGGCACCCCGTCGACATCGGGCTGGTCGGCACCGTCAAGGACACCGCCATCGCGCTCCTCCCGCTGCTGACCGGCTCGCACCCGACGAAGCACCTGGAGGACTCGCGGGGGCACTACCGGAAGACCCGCGAGAAGCTCGACGACCTGGCCGTGCCCGCAGGCCGGAAGAAGCCGCTGCACCCGCAGTACGTCACCCGGGTGCTGGACCGGCTCGCCGCCGAGGACGCCGTCTTCATCCCCGACGTCGGCTCCCCCGTCGTCTGGGCCTCGCGCTACCTCACCATGAACGGCAAGCGCCGACTGATCGGCTCGTTCGTGCACGGCACGATGGCGAACGCCGTCCCGCAGGCGATCGGTGCGCAGACGGCGTTCCCGGACCGGCAGGTGATCGCTCTTGCCGGTGACGGCGGGCTGACGATGCTCCTCGGTGAGCTCATCACGATCGTGCAGAACAAGCTCCCGGTGAAGATCGTCGTGTTCGACAACTCGTCGCTCAACTTCGTCGAGCTCGAGATGAAGGCCGCCGGCTTCGTGAGCTACGGCACCGAGCTGCAGAACCCGGACTTCGCCGCCGTCGCTGAGGCGATCGGCATCAAGGGGTTCCACGTCGACGTGTCCGACGACTTCGAGGACGCCATGGCCGCCGCGCTCGCGCACGACGGTCCCGCGCTCGTGTCGGTCCGCGCGAACCGCCAGGAACTCTCGATGCCCCCGGCGGTCACGCTCGAGCAGGCGAAGGGCTTCACGCTCTACGCCATCCGCACGGTGCTGTCGGGTCGCGGCGACGAGCTGCTGGACCTCGCGTCCACCAACGCGCGGCAGCTGCTGTAGAGCGACCGGACGACGGCCTGGAGGCGCGGTGCCAGCTGGCACCGCGCCTCCAGTCCGTCCTTTCGTCACCACCCGAGCGTCTGGCCGTCCTCCAGGAACACGCCGGTGGGGCCGTCCGGGCCCGCGCTCGCGGCGGCCGCGATCGTCGCGGCGCTGACTTCGACGGGGCGACCGTGCGGGTTCGGCATGCCACCGAACTCGGTGGCCGTGTAGCCGGGCTCGATCGCGACGAAGTGCACCTCGGGCACGACGCGCGCGTACTGCACCGTCAGCATCGAGACGGCGGCCTTGGACGCGCCGTAGACCACGGCCGGCACGGTGAACGCGGGCTTCGACGGGTCGTGGGTGGCGGTGAAGGAGCCGAGCGCACTCGACAGGTTCACCACGATCGGGTTCGCGGAGCGACGCAGGAGCGGCAGCGCGGCCTCGGTCGCGCGGATCGTGCCGACGGCGTTCGTGTCGAAGACGGCGAGTGCCTCGGGGCCGCTCTGTCCCCAGACGGCGATGCCGGCGTTGTTGACCAGCACGTCGAGGCCGCCGTTCGCGTCGACGTGGGCGAACGCCGCGGCGACCGAGTCGTCGTCGCGGACGTCGAGCTGGACGGAGCGGGCGCCGATCTCGGTGGCGACGGCGGCGCCCTGGTCGACGTCGCGGGCGCCGATCCAGACGGTGTGGCCCGCCTCGACGAGCTGGCGGGCGGTTTCCTTGCCGAGGCCGCGGGTGGCCCCGGTGATGAGTGTCGTTGTCATGGGACCAGCGTCGCGCTCGGTGCTGCCCGCAGGGAGTCGCCCGGTTGTCGTAGGACCGGCAGGGCCAGGACGCGCTCGCTCGTCGCGCGCAGACTGGGGACATGGCGGACACGGACTTCGGGCACACCCTGCGGCGGCTGCGCGACCACGTCTCCCCCGAGGCTGCGGGCGTGGTCGTCGGGCCGCGTCGGCGGGCGGCCGGGCTCCGGCGCGAGGAACTGGCGCAGCTCGCGGGGATCTCGGCCGACTACCTGACCCGGCTCGAGCAGGGGCGGGCGACCTCGCCGTCCGCCCAGGTCGTCGAGGCGCTCGCGCGCGCGCTGCGGGTTGCCGATGCCGACCGCGAGCTGCTCTACCGGCTCGCCGGGCACGCGGTCCCGGGCGCCGACGTGGTGCCGTCGCGGATCCCGCCGAGCGTGCAGCGACTGCTCGACCGACTGGCGGACACCCCGGTCGCGGTGCTCGACGCCGCCGGGAACCTGCTCGTCGCCAACGCCCCGTACGACGCACTGATGGGGCCGATCGGGGCACTGCGCGGGAACGACCGGAACACGACGTGGCGGCACCTGGTCGGCTCCGGCAGCCGAGCCGTGCACACGCCCGAGGAGCAGGCGGCGTTCGAGGCGAACCTGGTGGCAGGGCTCCGGATGACCGCGGCCCGCTACCCGCTCGACCGCCAGCTGCAGCAGCTCGTACGTGACCTGCGGGCGGCGAGCCCGCGGTTCGTGGAGCTGTGGGACTCGGGCGCGACCGCGCTCGGCGAGACCGCCCGCCGGAAGGTGATCGACCACCCGGGTGTCGGACTGATCACGCTCGACTGCGACACCCTGGTCGTCGGGCCGGAGGACCTGCGGATCCTGGCGTACACGGCCGAGCCCGGATCGGTGGACGCGGAGCGCCTGGCGCTGGCGATCGTGGTCGGGACGCAGTCGTTGGTGGAGTGAGGCGAAGTCACCGTGGTTGTGCGGTGCGGGTCCGCAGCGACCCCGCCGGCTTCAGTCGGCGACGGCCGCGACGGCTTCGATCTCGACCAGCTGGTCGTCGTACCCGAGCACAGTGACCCCGAGCAGGGTGCTCGGCACGTCGTGCGTGCCGAAGGCATCGCGGACCACCTGCCAGGCGGTGACGAGATCGGCCTGCCGCGAGGACGCCACGAGCACCCGGGTGCTCACGACGTCCTCGATGGAGGCACCTGCCGCACGCAGCGCCTCCTGCATGGTCTCGATGCACCTGGCGGCCTGGCCCGCGTGGTCCCCGACCGCGACGGTCGACCCGTCCGGGGCGAGCGGGCAGGCCCCGGCGAGGAACACGAGCCGCGTCCCAGCCGGCAGGGTGGACGCGTACGCGTACTGCGCCACGTCGCTCAGGACGTCGGACCGGATGAGACGGACAGCGCTGGCCATGCCCGTCATCCTGCCAGCAGGTTCGAGCGGCTTGCCGTCAAGCCCCCGTCGGCTCGCCCGACACGGATGCCCTGGCGCTCCTCGGGCTGCTCGCGGCCGAGCAGGTCCGGTCCCAGGCACCCGACCCGTCCACGACGCCGGACCCGGCCGCAGCGATCAGTCCACGTCCTCGACGTCGAACACGACGACCCGGGCACTCGCCGCACCGATGAACTCGGCCACCGGCCGGTGCTCCGGGTGCGGCAGGTACCCGGCGAGCGCGGCACGATCGCGGAACCGGACGACGAGCATCCAGTGGAACCCGCCCTCCAGCCCCTCGGTGCTCACGCTCGTGCCGGACTGCACCGCCTCGACCCCCTCGATCCGTGGCAGGTGCTCGCGCGACAGGGCCGACGCCTCGGACGACCGGTCCTCCCCGGCCCACTCGACCAGCACGGTGTGCGTCACTCCGGACACGTGGTCCCCTTCCTCGAACGCAAGAACGCCAGAACGCCAGATCAGAACGCCGGCGTCCCGCCCGCGATCGTGATCGTCGAACCGGACTGGTAGCTCGACTCCGGGCTGACCAGGTGCACGTAGGCGGCGCCGAGCTCGGCGGGCTGCCCGGGGCGGCCGAACGGCGAGCTCTCGCCGAAGTGCGACACCGTCTCGGCGTCGTCGGAGCCCGGCTGCAGCGGCGTCCACACCGGCCCCGGGGCGACGGAGTTCACACGGATGCCCTTCGGCGCGAGCTGCTGCGCGACGGCCTCGGTGAAGAGCTTGATCGCGCCCTTCGACACGGCGTAGTCGATCTTGTCCGGCGATGGCGTCGACGCCTGGATCGAACCGGTCGTCACGATGGTCGACCCGGGCTCGAGATGCGGCACCGCGGCCTTGGTCAGCCAGAACAGCGAGTAGATGTTGGTCTTGAAGGTGGAGTCGAACATCGACGTGTCGAGCGTGAGGATGTCCTCGTTGCTCTCCATGCGCCCCGCGACCATGACCAGGGTGTCGAGGCCGCCGAACTCGTCGACGCCCTTCTGCACCAGGTCGGTGCAGTACTGCTCGTCGGAGATGTCCCCGGGGAACAGCACGGCGCGACGGCCCTCGGACTCGAGCAGGTCGCGGACCTGTTCCGCGTCCTCCTGCTCGTCTGGCAGGTACGAGAGCACCAGGTCGGCGCCTTCGCGTGACAGCGCGATGGCGGCGGCACGGCCGATGCCGGAGTCGGCACCGGTGACGATGCCGCGGTACCCCTTCAGCCGTCCGAGCCCGACGTAGCTCTCCTCGCCGTGGTCGGGCTTCGGGTCCATCTTCCACGCGGCACCCGGCAGTGACTGCTCCTGCTTCGGGTACGGCGGTGCCGGGTAGAGGGTGTTCGGATCGCGCTTCTCGTACTGGCTCATGGCCCCACTGTCGTCGCAGCGCCCGCACGGTCGCTCAGCTGGTGGGTCACGGACACCTGGTGGGTTGACGGACACCGAGCAGGCGACCCGGGTTCTGGAGACGGGCGGTGACGGACTGGAGGCGCGGTGCGGGCCCGCACCGCGCCTCCAGTCCGTCAGGTGGTTCAGACGCCGGCCGTGGTCCGCATCCAGGACGAGGCCTGCGACAGCAGGGCGTAGTTCGAGCCGGCCCTGGTGTTGGCGCCCGGGTCGGCGTTGTCGCCGGTGGAGCAGACGGCGACGACCTTGCCGTTGACGAGCAGCGGTCCGCCCGAGTCACCGTGGTTCGAGGCACCGGTCACGCCGGTGAGGTGCTGGGCACGACCGTTGAAGGCGTCGGTGCTCGCGCCGGTGAGCGAGACGGTGGCCTGGTACAGGCCGTCGGACTGGGTCGCGTTCGCGCGCAGGCCGTAGCCCTGGATGGTGCCGGTGCCGCTCGACTTGGCCGTCGCGGTGAGGTCGAGGGGTGCGTAGGTGGACAGCGAGTAGGCGGTCCGCAGGTGCACGAGCGCGATGTCACCCGCCGGCGAGGCGCTGACGCGGTCGACGGCGACGGCCGTGCCGCGGTTGACGGTGGAGTTGGAGTGGTAGACGTTCATCGCGCCGATGCCGTCGATGCAGTGCCGGGCGGTGAGGATCCACGAGGCGTTGAGCTGCTCGCCGGTGCAGTTGCTGACGTAACCGGAGGGGATGCTGCCACCGGAGGCTTCGAGCTGCACCGCCCACGAGGTGGTGGGGGCCTTCTCGCCGCCGACGACCTTCGTGCTGACGGGCAGCGCGGAAGCGGGCGACGCGGCGAAGACGCCGGCGGTGACGACGGCGACCGCGGCGAACGCGGCTGCGATGGACTTCTTCATGACGACTCCTCTGTCGGTGAAGCACCTGCCAGTTGCGTTGTGCAACCGATGCGTCATCCTGACCCCTGTTCAGGGGTCGCACCAGTCCGCACTTCGACGGACGCGGCTTGCGGAAGGGTCGTCACGGGCATCGGGCGGTCGTCCGGTACGCGAACTGGCTGAGTCGTGCGCCATCGGTCTGGTCGTAGCGTCGAAGCATGACGACCAGTGACGCGATCGACCTGCCGGATCGGTTGGTGCCGACCCTGGACCCGGACCTCGAGGTGCTCGACGCCATGGACCGTGTCATCGCGGCGTGCGTCGAGGGGACCTCGGCGACGGAAGCGGGGATCGTGCTCGCCGACCGGTCCGGTGTGCTGCAGGTCATCGCTTCGACGAGCGAACGCAGCAGCGAGGCCGAAGAAGCGCAGCTCGGTACGAACGAGGGCTCGTGCCTCGACTGCTACCGGACCGGCACGACCATCGACGTGCCCGACGTGTCCACGCACGAGACGGAGTGGCCGGCGTTCTCGGCGACGATGCGCGAACGCGGGCTCCAGGGCACGTTCGCCGAACCGATCCTCCTGCGGGACCGGACCATGGGCTCGCTGTGCATCTTCGCCGACCACACCCGCGGGCACAGTGACCAGGACGTCGTGCTGATGCAGCTGCTCGCCGACGCGGCTTCGGCTGTCCTCGTGCGACAGCGCGACCGCGGGGCGTCGGTCACGATCGAGGACCAGATCGAGGACGCGCTCGAGGCCCGGGTGCTCCTGGAGCAGGCAAAGGGTGCTCTGGCCTACCGCCGGGGCATCCGGATGGACGAGGCGTTCCAGGTCCTGCGGCGTGCTGCTGCCGGTGCGGGCCGCGGGATCCGGGCCCTGGCAGACGACGTCGTGCACCGCGGCGCCGACCTCGGCAGCACCGGCTGAACGGTGCTGCCGAGGGTGCGCACTACTTCGTCGTCGTGAAGGTGCCCCGCGCCCGCTGGTCCGATCCGTACCCGCGGGCATGCACCACGTGCGCGCCCGGTGCCAGTGCCGCCACCGTCCCCGTGATCTTCAAGCGGACCTTGCCGTCGGCGTTGGCCGTCGTGCGGGTGGCCCGACCGCCGTCGACGCTGACGGTGACGGACTCGCCGGCACGGAACCCCGTCGCCGAGATCGCGACCTTGGCACCCTTCCGACTGCTCGTCGGCGTCACGGCGATCGCCGTGCTGGTCGCCTGCGCCTCGGCACACGCGTCACCGGGGGTCCCGACCGCCGGAGCGGACGCGGTCGACCGTCCGTCCACGCTGCGCACGCCGTCGTCCTCGCGGATGCGCATCGTGCCGATCGAATCACCGATCACCGACCCGCCTCGGGTGTTGCTGAGCGTCATCGCGTAGTCCGACGTCCGCGAGAACGACGGGGTGCGGTCACCGTTCACCGAGACGGCCACCGCGCGGCAGACCTCGCCGGGCTGGAACGCGACGGGCTGCACCGCCGGACGGATGCGCCCGTCGTACGCCTGGTCGAGGTCGAAGTACACCGTCGTGGCCTGCTCGGCCGGTCGGGAGAGCACGACCGCTGCTCGGACCACCGTGCGGGTGCGGCCCTCGTCGACGAACCGGTCCGCGATGCGTGCGGCCGGACGCTTCGTGACCACCGGGGTACCGAGGGTGGCAGCGGGCACGAGCGACAGGTCGCTCAGCAGGACCCCGCCGCTCTTCTGCGGGACGTCGATGGTCACCTCGCGCACCGACGTCAGGTCGACGCCGGTGTACGTGTCGAGGGGGATGCGCGCCTGCTGCAGGATCGTCTTGCGCGGGGCCATCCGGGTACCGGGCAGCAGCTGTCCGGCACGGCTGGTGTCGGACAGACGTCGGGTCGCCACGGCACCGGTCGCGTCGCGGAGGGTGATCGAGACGTTCGCGTTCGTCGTCGCGGTGTCGTCCGGGGTGAGGCGGAGCGACAGCGCCTGGAACCCGGTGAAGTCACCGGCCGCCGGAGCCACCGGGACGTGCACCTGGCCGCCGGTCGCCGCCTTGGTGGGCGAGACATGCAGGGCGGGAGTGGCCGGCACCGACGACGCCAGGTAGGCCGGGGTGTAGTCCGGGGCGTTGGACGAGATCGAGACGCACGCCGGCAGGACCTGCTTCGCGGGAAGGGAGCCGGAGCTCGCGCAGGTCTTCGCCGTCAGGGCACCGGTCGTGGTGATCGCCGGGTTCGCGGTGTCGAACAGGGCGAGGTCCCTCCGGCTCGCGCCGGGCTGGGAGGCGCTCACCCGGATGTCGGCCGCGCCCAGGGCGGCGGGCTGGCGGTTGGTGCCGTCGAACATCGGCAGGAACTGCTGCTCACCGTCGAGCGTCAGGCGGAAGAAGCCACTGATCAGGCTCGTGCCGACGGCGTACTGCTGGTCGGACGACAGCCTCGTGGTGCGCTTCGCCTTCGCCCCGCAGACCGCGTCGGACTCGTCGTACCAGTCGTCCGACGACGCCTTCGCGTACTTGCCCGGCGTCCACGTCGTGTTGAAGAAGTTGTGGTTCGCACCCATTACCAGGACCGAGGACCGCAGCACGTCGTCCCCGAAGGCGGTGCGGGAGTCGTCGTAGAAGTGCTGACCCTGCAGGTCGGACACGTCGCCGTCGCAGTACGGCAGGACGACCGCCGTGTCGGTGTCCGGCAGGGTCATGCGCCCGAAGTCGGTCGGCGCCAGGGGCAGGACGGCACGGATGCCGAAGGGGTTCGTGCGCTGCGTGTTGAGCAGGGCCGCGCGGACCACGCCGTCACCACCGCGCGAGTGGCCCATGAGGCCGACGTCCTGCAGGTCGAGCTTGCCGGTGAGCAGCGGCGAGAGCCGGGGCTCCTGTCCGGCGTCCGCCCGCTGCAGCAGGCTGAGGTGGTCGAGGACGAGCTGCCCGCGGGCCACCGCTCCGCCGTCGTCCGAGTAGCTGCCGTCGAGGGCGTTGATCGCGTTCGCGGAGATCGACACGACGACGTTGCCGTGGCTCGCCAGCGCGGTCGCCGCTGCGTTGTAGCCGAGGTAGCTCGGGATGTCGGTCTGTCCCTTCCCGCACGGCCACGCCTTCGGGTTGTACGTGCCGCCGTAGCAGGCCTCGTGGCGGCCGTGCAGGAACACCACGACCGGACGCTTGCCCGGGGCGTCCTTCGGCACGAAGACCGCGGCACGCACCTCACCCTTGCGACCGAAGCCCTTGATCGTCTCGGCTTCGTTGCCCAGGTCGTAGTCGGCCCGGGTGACCGCGTACTGGCCCGCGGCCGCCGGGTCGTCGGTCAGGGGTGCCGGGGCCTCGCTCGGCGCGACCGTCTGCGGCGCGGTGGCGGCCTGCCGGTTGCCCTGCAGGTCGGCCTCGCCCGTCCAGCCGAGCTCGACGCTGCGGGCATCGGCGACCGCGGGGTCGGTCGTGGTGACCGTCAGCTGCCGCTGGTCGAGGCTCGTCTGCGCGACGCCGATGTCGGCACCGTCCACGAGCAGGACGGGGGCCGCCGCACGGAGCGGCAGGGGATCGGCGAGGGTCAGGACGACGGTGTACCCGCCGTCGGTCGGCGTGACCGTCCAGTCGTCACCCTGCGCGACGGGCGTGCCCGTGGTCGTGATCGTGGTCGTCCCCGTCGCGGCGGTGGACCCGTCACCCGGAGCGGCCGTGGCCGGCAACGCCGCGATCGTGCCGGAGACGGCGAGCGCCCCGGCGATGAGTGTCGAACACGCGATCTGCAGCGCGATGGTGGAACGGCGCCTCGGCGAACGGTTCACGTCGGATCTCCCCTGGTGCGACGGGCATGCGCCTCCGCACGCTCCGTCGCCAACAGTAGGGAGCGCGCTGCTCGCCGCGGATCGTCCTGGAGGATGAGGTGGCGGCTCAGTCCCTGAGGGTCCGCACGGGTGCGACGGCCGGGTGCCGGGCGAGTAGTACCCCCGGCCCGGCACCGTGTGCCGGATGCCGCCGGCCGTGCCGGCCCGGGCGAGACCGAGTTCACGTCCGGCGGTGCGACGACCAGGTCGTCCTCGACGAGCCAGGAGGGCGACCCGGGTCGCGCGGCGCACCCCCGGCCCACACGGCGAAGGGCCCCGCGATCGAGATCGCGGGGCCCTTGCTGGTGCCGGGTGCTACTTGATGACGACCGCGATGGTCGGGCTGGTGCTCGTGGTCAGCTCCGAGGTCCCGGCGAAGACGGCGTGCAGGTTGTGCGTGCCCTTCTTCAGCGGGAGCTTGGTGGTGACCACGCCGTTCTTCACCGTGACGGTGGCGAGGCGCTTCGAGCCCTGGTAGATCCGGGCGGTACCGTCGACGCTGATGCCGGTGGCCTTCACCTGGACGGTCGCCTTGCCGCCGCTGTACTTGATGGCGGTGCGGGACGGGGCCTTCTCGACGGTGACCGTCATGGCCTTCGCCGTCTTCGAGTTCGTTCCCGAGTAGACCGGGTCCGCGTTGACGAACGAAGCCGTGACCGCGTGCTTGCCGATGGCGAGCGTGCTCGGCAGGGTCATGCTGGCCGCGCCGCCCTTGACCGGGGCGGTGCCGAGGACCTTGGTGCCGTCCTTGAACGTCACGGTGCCCTGCTGGGTGCCGATGCCACCGGCGATGGTCGCGGTGACCGTGGCCGGCTTGGCGGTGCGGTAGGTCTGCTCGGCGGCCGACGCGGTGAGCGTGGTGGTCGTCGTGGGCAGCGTGGCGTGCAGGTCGAACTTGTCGACCGTCGAGCCGATCGCAGCCGGGTCGGCGGTGGCCGTCGGCTGGAGGGTCACGCCGCAGCTGTCCACCTTGCCGTGCTGCACCGCCGAGTTGAGCGTGGTGCAGTCGCTGGCGCGGATGTTCTCGACGGCGAGCTTGTCGTCGGTGACCGACACCTTCACGAAGGTGCGGACGTGCTCCTGGTTCTCGACCGAGTTGGCGAAGTGACGCTGACCGGTGGGGTCGAGCGGGTCCGCGCCGTAGCCCTGGGTTGCGTCCGGGGTGGTGAGGTCGTAGTACTTCGAGCCGGAGGCCGAGTTCGCCGTCATGTAGATGACGCCGCCGGGGCCGGAGAAGACCTCGGGAGCAGCGGGCTGCTCGTTGCCGTTGGCCTTCTTGCCGTTCTTGATCGCGTAGCTGCGCGAGTAGGAGTGGTCGTGACCCTGCAGGACGAGGTCGACACCCATGTCCGAGAACGAACGCGTGAAGTCGAACCGGCGCTGCTGGTTGTCACGGTCGTTCGCGTGGTCGGCCGGCGAGTAGATCGAGTGGTGGTAGACCAGCGTGGTCCACTTCGCGTCGTCGCCGTGACGGGTGATGACGTCGCGCACGTAGTTCACGTGGGCAGCGTCCGATCCGGCCGCGTAGGCGTTCGAGTTGATGTCGATGAACAGGACGCCCTTGTACATGTACCAGTAGTCGCCACCCGAGTTCGCGGTGGTGTTGCCACCCGGGTAGAAGTCCGGCACCTTGAGGGAGTTCGGCACCTGGTTGTGCTGCTCGTAGGCCTTGCCGCCCACGTCGTGGTTGCCGATGGTCGAGGCCCACGGGTAGCGCTTCAGCACGTCGCTGCTGTCGGCGAACGCGCCCCACTCGTACTCGTTGTTGGCGTGCTCGACCTGGTCGCCACCGGAGACCAAGAGCTCGGCGTCCGGCTCGGTCGACGTGGCGTACTTGAGCGTGTCCGCCCAGCCCGCGCCGTCGTCGTCGGTGAAGCCCGACGAACCGATCTGCGGGTCACCGAAGAACAGGAAGTCGAAGTCGCCGGAGAAGCTCTTCGTCGTGAACGTGTACGACGCGGACCAGGCCGAGCCGTCCGCCGCACCGACGTGGTACGTGTACGAGGTGTTCGGCTCGAGGTCCGAGATCGTCGCGTGGGCGTTGATGTAGCCCGACTCGGCGGCGATGCCCGCGATGCCCTTGGTGTTCGAGTCGGTCGCGCTCGTGTCGGCGGCGGTGTTCGCGGCCTCCGAGGCGTCGATCGTCTTCTTGGCGTCGGTGAAGACACCGCCCGTCATGGACGCGGTCTTCTGGATCTCGAGCGACTGCGCGACGTTCGTGGGGAAGTACCACGAAGCGATGCGCTGGCTCTCGGTCGCGCCGACGCCGAGCAGGATGTGGATCGGGCCCCCGGTGGAGATGTTGGTGGTGGGGGTGTTCGTCGCCGCGGTGGCGGCGTTCGTGCCGACCATCGAGGCGCCGGCGATGAGCGCGGCCCCGAGGACGGCTCCGCAGACGCGGAGGGTGGTGGTTCTGCGCCGGGTAGTGGCGCCGGACAGGAGACTCATGTGGGTCCGTTTCTCAGACGTGGGATGGTGCAGCACGGAAGACTCTGCATGCACTGCAAAACGTCTTGGTGAACGCTGAGTGACGGTTCGTCGCTGTTCAGGAACGAACGCGTGCGCACAGCCGACGGACGGGTCAGCCCGCCGCCAACCGTTCGACGAACCAGATCATGCCCATCACGAACACGCCGGCGGTCACGGCCCCGGTCACCCAGAGCGACACCCGGTGCGCCTTCCGCCGCAACAGCGACAGCGGCGGGAACACGATCACGACGATCGCGAGCTGCACGGCCTCGATGCCGACGTTGAAGATGAGGAGCGAGACGAGCAGCTGCCACGAGAACGCCTCGTGGATGCCCAGGGCCCCGGCGAACCCGAGCCCGTGGATGAGCCCGAAGGCGAAGACGACGGCCAGACGGGTCCACCCGGCGCGGTCGAGCGAGAAGTGTCCGTGCTCGCCGACCACCAGCTCGTCGGCCCGCGATCGACGACGCCAGAGCCGCCACAGGTACCAGCCGGCGACCGCGGCGATCGACAGGGCGATGAGCGGCTCGACGACGATCGCGGGCGGGCTGACCACACCGAGGGCGGCGAGGATGAACGTGATCGAGTGGGCGATCGTGAACGCGGACGCCGTGTAGACGACCTCGCGCAGGCGACGCGACCCGGCGATGAGCGCCACGAGGAACAGGATGTGGTCGATCCCGGTCAGCAGGTGCTCGGCGCCGAGACGGAAGAACTCCCAGAAGCGCTCACCCGCCGACTGCTCGGTCGAGAACGTGCGCTGCGAGGCGTCGAGGGTGGCCGAACCCGTCCGGTCGTCGACGTCGTAGGTGACGATCGTCTTGGTGTCGCGCACGAAGGTCTCGTCGTCGGGGAAGAGCTCCGACGACACCACGTGCCCGGACTGCGTCTCCGACGGTTCCGGGCAGGTGAAGTCCGCGGTCACGTGGGCGTACGGCACCTCGTCCTGCAGGTCGACCGTGACGGTGTCGTCGAGCGTGCCCGTGCAGGCCTGCCCGCCGGCTCCGGTCACCGTGAACCGGTCGAAGACGTACTTCCCGATCGCGTCGGTGTGCGCCTCGGCAGCCGTCACCATCCCCGGGAAGTCCCCGTCGTCCCAGGCCTGCTGCCCCTGCTCGTGCAGCGCGTCGTCGTGCTCGCTCGTGGCCGCCGAGACGAGCATCAGGTCGTACTCGAGCCCGAGCTTCGCCTGCACGACCGTCGGCTTCGTGGACGTGACGTCGGCGTGGACCACCGAGCTGAAGCCGTGCGCCGACGCCGGTGCCGCGCCCGCGAGCACGCCGATCACGACCACCCCGAGCAGCACGAGCGCGGCGACGGCCCGTGCGACGAGCGCGAACAGGTGTAAGGAGCGGGCAGGGCGGGCGCGCAGGAGCGCGGCGGTGGTTCCGGAGGGCACGCGCAGACGATCCGGCTCCCAGACGACCGGCAGGTGAACAGCCGGTGACCAGCAACGGGACGGGTGTTGGACAGGTCCCCCGACCGGCCCGGGGCGGCCGTCGGGCGTGCTTGCATGGTGCCGTGATCCGCCCCGCCACCCGGACGACCGTCCTCTTCACCGCCGTCGCCCTCGCCACGGCCGGCACCGCCCTGCTGGCCGGCTGCTCCGGGGCGTCGGACGGCGCCACCGGCGGCACCGGCACCGGCCCGACGGCGACCGCGTCGGCGCACGCCTCGGCCGGGGTCCTGGGCACCGGGTTCTCCGACCCCGACCAGCCGCCGGCACCCGAGGCCACGATCCACCCCGAGCCCGGTTCGTGGTCCGGGGTGCACGCCCCCGTCGGCTACGACGTCGTGCTGCTCTCCGACGCGGGTGACGCCGCCGACGCTCCGACCCGGACCCTGCTCGACGCCGTCGAGTCGTGGGCCGCGGACGAGGACGTCACCGTCACCCCCGTGTCGGCGAAGGGCCCCGACGACCGGATCGCCGCGGTCCTGCGAGCCGTCGACGCCGAGCCCGACCTGGTCATCACCGTCGGCAACCACATGGTCGATCCGCTCGCGGCCGTCTCACCGACCGCGCTCCACCAGCAGTTCCTGGTCGTCGGCGCCGAGATCGCGGAGCCGACGTCGAACGTCACGGCGGCGGACTGGACGGGTGGCGGGTTCCGCGGCGAGGGCCTCGGTCCGTCGAGCCACTACGACCCCGAGACCTTCACCGAGGACCGCGCGGCACGTGGCCTGCGCGCCGGACTGGCGGCCGTGCTCCACGACCTGACCGGCATCGTCGTCTGGGTGCCCTGACCGGCGTTCCCCCGCTACGCGGTCTCCGGCTCCAGCACCCGGGCCCGCACCTGCGCCGCCGCGCCGAGTGCCACGGCGTCGGACCCGAGCGTCGACTGCGCGAGCCGGATCGTCGCCCCGCTGACAGGCGGTTCCGCCTCGATCGCCGCCGTGATGGCCGGTTCGAGCAGGTCCCAGGACCGTGCGATCCCGCCGCCGACCAGGACGGTGGTGACGTCGAGAATCCCCGCGGTCAGCAGTGCGGCACGGGCCAGGCCCCACCCCGCCGTCGCGAAGACGGCGGCCGCGTCGGCGTCCCCACCGCGTGCGGCGACGGCGACGTCCCGTGCGGAGAGCATCCGCCCGGAGCGCTCGGCGTAACGGTCGGCGATGCCGCGTGCACCCGCGATGGTCTCGAGGTGTCCGACCTGTCCGCACGTGCACCGAGCGTCGCCGAACCCGGGCACGTGCCCGATCTCGCCCGCGGCGCCGCGCGGCCCGGCGAACAGCGCTCCGCCGAGCACGAGCGCGCCGCCGACACCGGTGCCGAGGGTCATGCCGAGCACGTCGGACTCCCCCACGACGGCGCCGGTGGCGATCTCGCCGAGCAGGAACGCGTTGACGTCGTTGTCCAGGGTCGCGGGGACGTCGAGGGCCTCGGAGACCGCACGGGTCACGCCGTACCCGGCCCAGCCGGTGAATGAGTTGCCCGTCACCAGGACGGTCCCCGTGGTCCGGTCGACGACGCCGGCCGCGCCCACCCCGACACCCGCCAAGGAGGCCCGGTGCGTCTCGAGCAGACCCGTCACCGCCCCGACGGCCGCCGTCACGATCGCCGCTCCGCCCGCGTGGGCGGGCGTTGGCAGGTCGACGCGGTCGACCACCTCGAGGTCGAGCGTGGTGAGCACGACCTTCGTGTTCGTCCCGCCGACGTCGACCCCGGCGAGCACCCGCGTCACGCGGTCACCGCCGCGAGCGAGGCGAGGCGCTCGGCCCGACGCCGGCGTTGCAGCAACGGGTCGGGCACCGGCACCGCGGCGAGCAACCGCCTGGTGTAGTCCGTGGTGGGGTGCAGGAGCGTGGTGCCGGTGGTGCCCTGCTCCTCGACGACGCCCTGGCGCATCACCACGACGCGCTCGGCGAAGTGCTGCACGACGGCCAGGTCGTGGGAGACGAACAGGCACGCGAACCCCAGGTCGTCCTGCAGCTCGCCGAGGACCTCGAGCACGGTCTCCTGCACGCTGACGTCGAGCGCCGAGGTCGGTTCGTCGGCGACGAGCAACCGCGGCTCGAGCACCAGCGCCCGGGCGAGCGAGACCCGCTGCCGCTGCCCGCCGGAGAGCTCGCGCGGGGCACGGGACGCCAGGGTCCGCGGCAGTCGGACCGCGTCGAGCACCTCGTCGATGCGGCGACGGCGGTCGGCCGAGGACATCCCGCGCCGGTGCACGGCGAGGGGTTCCGCGATGCACTCGGCCACGGACATCCGGGCGTCGAGGGACGCCACCGGGTCCTGCAGCACGACGCCGATGCCGGACCGCAGGGCCCGGCGGTCACGGCCCTTCGCGGTCCGCAGGTCCTGCCCGAACAGGGACACCGTGCCGGACGTCGGCTTGATGAGCCCGAGCGCCACCCGGGCCGCGGTCGACTTGCCCGAGCCGGACTCGCCGACCAGCCCGACGGTCTCACCGGCGTGCACCGCGATGTCGATGCCCGCGAGCGCGTGGACGGCGCGCGCCCCGCGCCCGAACGTCACCGAGACGTCCCGTAGGTCGACCACCGGGGCCGCACCGGGCCTCCCGACCGGCTCGGTCTCCGTGTCGGCGACGGGAGCCGGCGGACGGTCCCCCGCCACGTCGAGCCGCGGCACCGCGGCGAGGAGCCGCTTGGTGTACTCGTGCTCGGGGCGGAGCAGGACGTCCTCGACCCCGCCGGTCTCGACGATCTCGCCCTGGAGCATGACCGCGACCCGGTCGGCGAAGTCCGCGACGACACCCATGTTGTGCGTGACGAGCAGCACGCCGGTGCCGGTCTCGACGGCGAGCGCGCGGAGGAGCTCGAGGATCTCGGCCTGCACGGTCACGTCGAGGGCGGTGGTCGGCTCGTCGGCGATGAGCAGCTTCGGTGCGTTCGCGATCGCCATCGCGATGACCACGCGCTGGCGCTGGCCCCCGGACAGCTGGAACGGGAACGACCGGGTGCGTGCCTCGGGGTCCGGGATGCCGACGCGGCGGAGCAGGTCGACGGCCTCGGCGGCGGCGGCGGACGTTGAGACGTCACGGTGGTTCCGGATCACCTCCGCGATCTGGACACCGACGCGGGTGAGCGGGTCGAGGGCGGTCGCGGGCTCCTGGAAGACCATCGAGACGGTCGAGCCGCGCAGCGCTCGGAGCGAGGGTTCTGGTGCGTCGACCACCTGGTGGCCGGCGACGACGGCGCTGCCGATGGCGGTCGCGTTGCCGGACAGCAGGCCCATCGCGGCGAGCGCCACGGTCGACTTGCCGGAGCCGGACTCGCCGACCAGGGCGAGGGTCTCGCCGGGGGCGACCGACAGGGAGACCCCCCGCACGGCGTCGACGGTGCCGGACTCGGTGCTGAAGGAGACGCCGAGGGCGGTCGTCTCGAGGATCGGTTCGGTCGTCATCAGCGTCCCCGTACGTCGAAGGCGTCCCGCAGTCCGTCGCCCACCGCGTTGAACGCACAGACGACCAGGATCACGGCCAGACCCGGCGGCACGATGAGCCACCAGCGTCCGGAGTAGGCGGCGGTGAGACCCGCCGAGAGCATGCCGCCCCAGTCCGTCGCGGGCGGCTGCACGCCGAGCCCGAGGTACGACACGTAGGCGACCAGCAGGATCGCGTCGGCGACCTGGAACGTCGCCGCGACGACGATCGTCGACACCGAGTTCGGCAGCAGGTGCTTGCCGATCGCGCGGGCGTGCGAGCCGCCGATCGCGCGCAGGGTGAGGACGTAGTCGCGGTTCTTGAGCGTCAGGGTCTCGGCGCGGATCAGGCGGGACGGCACGAGCCACGACACCAGCCCGAGGATGACGATGAGGCCACCGACCCCGGGGTTCGTGATCGCCGAGATGACGAGCAGGATGAACAAAGCCGGGATCGCGATGCCGGCGTCGACGACGCGCATCATCAGGGCGTCGACCCAGCCGCCGACGTACCCGGCGACGGATCCCCACAGCGTGCCGACGACGGTGGCCAGGACCCCCGCGGCAATACCGACCATCAGCGAGACCTTGCCGCCGTACATCAGACGACCGAGGACGTCGTGGCCGACGGCGTCGGTGCCGAGCCAGTGCGCGGCGCTCGGGCCCTGGTTGGCCTGCTCGAGCAGCGTGTGGGTCTGGTCGGTCGGGTACAGGAACGGGCCGACGAAGCAGAACAGCACGATGACGACGATCAGGGCGAGGCCGATCACGGCCAGGGTGTTGCCCTGGAACCGGCGTGCGGCGAGCCGGAACCCGGTGGAAGCGACGGTGACGGGGGCGCCCGGCGCTTCGGGGGCCATCTGGACGGCGGTCATGCGCGGCTCGCCTTCACTCGGGGGTCGATCAAGGACTGTGCGACGTCGGCGAGCAGGGTGCCGATGACGGTCGCGATGGAGATGACGAGCACGCAGCCGAGCAGCGTCGGGTAGTCCGACGACTGCGCGGCGTTCCAGAACAGCAGCCCCATGCCCGGGTAGTTGAACAGCTGCTCGGTCACCAGGGCACCGCCGAACAGCACCGGCAGGTAGTAGCCGAGCATCGCCACGACCGGGGTCAGCGAGTTCCGGAACACGTGCCGCCGCAGGATCGTCGCGGTCGAGGCGCCGCCGGCACGGGCGGTGCGGACGTAGTCCTCCTGCAGGTTCTCGAGCGTCGAGGCGCGCATGTACCGGCTGAACACCGCGATCATCGCGAGGGCTCCGGTCACCACGGGCAGCACGAGTCCGGCCGGGTCCTGGAACACCTCTGCCAGGGTGGTGCCGCTCGGTGCCTGGGACGGCAGCCACGGCAGCTGCTGGCTGAAGACGATGATCAGGACGAGGCCCAGGAAGAACGCCGGCGTCGAGTAGAAGACGAACGCCAGGGCGGTGGCCGCGTAGTCGACCGCTCCGTTGCGGCGGGCCGCCTGGAGCATCCCGACCGGGATCGCGACGACGAGTCCGAGCACCGCGGAGATGCCGGTGAGCACGAGGGTCTTCGGCAGGCGCTCGGCGATGAGCTGCGAGACCGGCTCGTTGAGCGTGTACGAGGTACCGAGGTCGCCCGTGAGCAGACGACCGAGGAACCGCAGGTACTGCACGGGCAGCGGCTGGTCGAGCCCCTGCGCCTGGTTGAACTGGGCGATCTGCGTCGGGGTCGCGGAGACGCCGAGCACGCCGCGGGCAGGTCCGCCGGGCAGCGCGTGCAGCAGGCAGAACACCACGACGGTGACGATGAGGATCACCGCGAGCGCCTGCAGGACGCGCCTGGTGAGGTAGAGAGCTGTGGTCATGCGGCTTCCGATGGTCGGATTGGAGACGTGCGAGGGACGGGAGGCGCGGTGCGCGTCGGACGCGCACCGCGCCTCCCGTCCGTGGTCACGGTCTTACTTGTTCCACTTCCACTGGGCCGGGTGGAAGTTGGCGAGCGAGTCCTGGTCGAAGCCGGACAGGCCCTTCTTGACGACCGAGATCTGGTAGTCGGGGCTCGGCAGCCAGATCACCGGCAGGTCCTTCGCGACCGCGGCGCTGTAGTCCTGCACGGCGGTGGCGTCGGTCGAGGTGGTGGTCGCGTCGATCAGGGAGTCGACCTGCTCGTTCGAGTAGCTGCCGAAGTTCGCCGAACCGCCGGTCTGGAAGAGCGACTCACCGGTCGGGTAGGCCGGGAAGTACCAGCTGCCCGCGGTGCCGAAGAACGACAGGTCCCAGTCGCAACTGGCCTCGTCCGAGGTGCAGGTCGGGGTCTGCGACAGCACGCTCGACACCGGTGCGGTCTTGATGGTGAAGTCGATGCCGGTCTTCGCGAGCGAGGACTGGATCGCGCTCATCATGTTGTCGGTCACGGTCGAACCGGACTGCGACAGCACCTGCATCGAGAACTTCGTGCCGTCCTCGACGCCCTCGCCGCACTGGCTGGCCGAGGTGCCCGGGTCGGTGCAGACCATCGTGCCGCCCTGCTCCTGCCAGCCGTGGCTGGTCAGCAGGTCCTTGGCCTTCGAGGTGCTGAACGGGTACGGGTTCGACTTCTGCACGTCGGAGACGTAGTCGGACTCCTGCGCCTGCGGGATCGGACCGTAGGTCGAGGTTGCGGTGCCGTTGAAGACGACCTTGGACAGCGACTTCTGGTCGATCGACATCTGGACGGCCTGACGGGCGTACAGCTGCTTGAAGACGGCGCCCATGTCGGGGTTGTTGAAGTTGTACGGCATGTACGTGATCGCCCAGCCGGTCCACGGCTCGACCTCGTAGCCCTTCGCCGTGAACGCGGACTCCTGGTCCATGTCGGTGGCGTTGATGTAGCCGTAGTCGACCTCGCCCGAGCGGACGGCGTTCACCTCGGCGTCGGCCGTGGTGAAGGGCAGCAGGTTCACCGTCGTGATCGCCGGCTTCTCACCGCCGTCGTACTTCTTGTTCGCCGTCAGGGTGACCTTGCCGGCCGTGGTGAAGGTCTTGACGCCGTACGGGCCGGAGATGGTTTTCCACAGGTCGTCGGTGGCGTAGTCGGAGATCTTGCCGGCGGCGGTGTTCAGGTACTTCCACACCTGCTTCGCGCCGGCGGTGGTCTCGTCGGCGTCGGTCACCTTCGCGGTCGCGCTGGTCTTGTCCCACGCGTGCTGGGGCAGCGGGATGATGTGGCTCAGCTGGTTGGCGAGCATCCAGTCCGAGTTGTAGGCCTCGTCGAACGTGATGGTGAAGTGGGTGTCGTCGACGGCCTTGAACGACGTCCAGTTGTCCGGTGCCTTGCCCTTGGAGTACGAGCCCCACTGGTCCTTGTTCGCCTTGATCAGGTTGAACCAGAACCCGACGTCGCGGCTCGTGATCGCCTCGCCGTCCGACCAGTGCCGGTCGCCGAGCGTCATGGTGACGCTCTTGCCGTCGTCGGCGAACTGCGCGTCGGTGGCGACGGAGCCGGCCTTGTTCCACGCGATCTTGCCGGTGGACCCGTCGTACGCGACGAGCGGCTCGTACAGCGACTGGGCGATGGAGCCGTTGTTCGTGTTGAGGTGCGCGGCGGTGCCGATCGGCAGGATCCAGTTCGGCGTGAAGTTGGCGGGGAGCGCGTAGTCGATCTCGTCGGTCGATCCCTGCGAGGCGTTGCCGCCTCCGGAACAGCCGGCGAGCAGCGCGCTCACGGCGATCGCAGCTCCGGTGAGGAGCGCCCAGCGACGGGGCTTGGACATGCGGTGTCTCCTTGTGCGAGGGACTTCGGGGAGGTGGAGCACGGGTGCCGAGCGGCACGAGGACAGTCAAGGACCAAAGCGATTGGAAAAACAAACATCTCGATGTAAAAACTGCGTTACTGCGGAACGGACGAAAGGGTGGACCGCTCGATCCGCCCCGTAGGCTCGCGGCAGAACGGACCACCGACCGGTGTTCCGTTCCCGTTCCGCCCGGATTGGAGAAAGTCGTGGCCGATCTCAGCGCCCGCGTCCTGGAGCTCGTCGCCTCGGGGCAGGCCGCCAGCCGGACCGAGATTGCGAAGGTGCTCGGAGCCGCTCCCTCGACCGTCTCGCACGTCGTCGGCCAGCTCCTGGAGCACGGGATCCTCGCCGAGGAAGGCACCGACGTCTCGACCGGCGGTCGCCCCCGCAAGGTGCTCCGCATCGGCGGCGTCGACGAGTACGCGGTCGCCGCGGACGTCGGTGGCGGGCACGCGCGCATCGGCGTGGTCCTGCCAGGAGGCGCGCTCGAGTCGGTCGCGAACGTCCCGTTCGCGCTCTCCGACGGTCCGACCGCCGGGCTCCA
Organism: Curtobacterium sp. MCSS17_011; assembly: GCF_003224275.1. Taxonomy (NCBI): domain Bacteria; kingdom Bacillati; phylum Actinomycetota; class Actinomycetes; order Micrococcales; family Microbacteriaceae; genus Curtobacterium; species Curtobacterium sp. MCSS17_011. The sequence goes on from NZ_QKLE01000023.1 coordinate 21,849, forward strand.
GCGCCTGGCCGCGCTGCTCGAGCGGCTCGCCGACGACCGTGGTCGCGAGGGACTGCGGGGCGTCGGGCTCAGCCTGCCGGGGCCCGTCGACGTCGTCGCCGGCGTCGTGGACCTGCCCAGCCGGATGCCGGGGTGGAACGGGTTCCCCGTGGCCGCGTGGCTGAGCGACCGGTTCGGCCTGCCGGCGATCGTCGACAACGACGCGAACTGCATGGCGGCGGGTGAACAGACCGTGCAGGATCCCGCTCGGCGCCAGACCATCACGATCAAGGCGGGATCGGCGATCGGCGCGGGCATCGTCATCGACGGCCGGCTCTACCGCGGGTCGACCGGTGCGGCCGGGGACATCACGCACGTGCGCATCGACGCCGCCGGGGACACCCCGTGCTCGTGCGGCAACACCGGCTGCCTCGAGACGGTGGCGTCCGGGGCCGCCCTGGTCCGGATCCTGTCGAACGCCGGGGTCGACGTCGCCTCGACCGCCGACGTCGTCCGGCTCGCCTCGGACGCGCACCCCGAGGCCACCCGTGCCGTGCGGATGGCGGGCAGGTACCTGGGCGAGGTGCTCGCCGCCAACGTGAACTTCTTCAACCCCGATGCCGTGTACCTGGGCGGCATCCTGTCGACCCTCGACCCGTTCATCGCCGCCGTGCGGAGCCAGCTCTACGAGAGCTGCCACCCGCTGATGACCCAGCACCTGGCCATCGAGCCGGTGTCGCTCGGCGCCGACGCCGGGCTCGTCGGCGCCGGGCAGTTCGCGCTGCAGCGGGGCCTCGCCGCCTCGCTCGAGGAGCTCTCCGCGCCCATCCCCCAGTCCACCACCAGGAACAGGAGCGTCCGTGTCTGAGACCGGTCCCGTCACCCCAGCCGTCCCCGCCGCCAACCGTCCGGTCATCGCGATCGCCGGGCTGGCCATCGAGACCTCGACGTTCACGCCGACCCGGACGCACGCCCCGGCGTTCCACCCCGACCGCGGCGCCGAGGTCGTCTCCCGGTACCCGTTCCTGGCGACCATGGCCGACCGGGCGGACTTCCGCGGGGCGCTCATCGGGCACGCGCTGCCCGGCGGGATCGTCGACCGGGCGTCGTACGAAGCCCTGGCCGATGAGATCGTGGATCGGCTGCGCACTCTGGGTCCGGTCGACGGGCTCTGGTACGACATCCACGGCGCGATGGTGGTCGAGGGGCTCGACGACGCCGAGACGGACCTGCTCGGCCGCATCCGCCAGGTCGTCGGCCCCGACGTCATCGTGTCCGCCTCGATGGACCTGCACGGCAACGTCACGCGCGAGCTCGCCCACCAGGTCGACCTCGTCACCTGCTACCGGATGGCCCCGCACGAGGACGCCCTCGAGACGAAGGAGCGCGCCGTCCGCAACCTGGTCGACGCGCTGACCGAGCGACCCGCCGGTGCGCAGCGGCCCGTGAAGGCCTGGATCCCGATCCCCGTCCTGCTGCCGGGCGAGCAGACCTCGACCCGCCTCGAGCCCGCGAAGTCGTTGTACGCGCAGGTCCCGCTCGTCGAGCAGACCGAGGGCGTGCTCGACGCCGCGATCTGGGTCGGGTACGCCTGGGCCGACCAGCCCCGCGACCAGGCCGTCACCGTCGTCACCGGGTGGGACGAGGCCGCGGTCGCCGCCGGTGCCGAGCGACTCGCCCGGGCGTTCTGGGACGTCCGCGAGGACTTCGTGTTCGTCGCGCCGACCGGCACGTTCGAGGAGTGCCTCGACGCCGCGCTCGCCCTGGGTGCCGCGAAGCCGTACTTCGTCTCGGACTCGGGCGACAACCCCACCGCCGGTGGCTCCGGGGACATGACGTGGGGCCTGACGCAGGTGCTCGCCCGCCCGGAGTTCCAGGACCCGTCCGGCCCGACCGTCATCTACGCGAGCGTCCCCGGACCGGCCGCCGTCGCCGCTGCTGTGGACGCCGGCGTCGGTGCGACGATCACCGTGACCGCCGGTGCGTCGGTGGACCACGTGCACGCGGGCCCGATCACGATGACCGGCCGGGTGCACGCGATCAAGCACGGCGACCGTGACGCGGAGACCGAGGTCGTGCTGCAGGTCGGCAGCGTCTTCGCGATCCTGACGAAGCTGCGGAAGCCGTACCACCACGAGCACGACTTCACCGACCTCGACCTGGCGCCGCGGCAGGCGGACGTCGTCATCGTGAAGATCGGGTACCTCGAACCGGAGCTGTTCGACATGTCCGCCGACTGGATGCTCGCGCTCACCCCGGGCGGTGTCGACCAGGACCTGCTGCGCCTCGGGCACCACAGGATCGAGCGCCCGATGTTCCCCTACGATCGAGTGTTCCCGACGGCACCGGACCTCCGCGCCCGCATCGTCCCCGCCTCCAACGAACCGCTCGGAGCCCCTGCATGAGCACCACCGCCGCACTCGAGATCGCCGTCACCTCACCGGCCGGTGCGATCACCGCGCGGGACGGCGGCGCCGACCGCGTGGAACTCTGCGTCGGGCTCGAGCTCGGCGGGCTCACCCCCTCGCAGGCCCTGGTCGAGACGACCCACGAGACCGGGATCCCGGCGCACGCGCTGGTCCGCTGCCGCCCGGGCGGGTTCGTGCACTCCCCCGACGAGGTCGAGCTCATGGTGCGCGAGGTCCGCACGGTCCTGCGCTCCGGGGCCGCCGGCGTCGTGGTCGGAGCCCTGCGGCCCGACCGGACCCTGGACGAGGACGCCCTCCGCCGCTTCGTGGACGCCGCCCGCTCGGTCAGCGCCACCGCCGAGGTCACCCTGCACCGTGCGATCGACCACGCGACCGACCCCGTCGCCGCTGCCGGGTCGCTCGCGGCGCTCGGGTTCACCCGCGTCCTGACCTCGGGGGCCGCCCCCACCGCGGTCGCCGGCGCCGAGACGATCGCACGCATGGTCGAGGCCGCCGGGCCCGTGCAGGTGATGGCCGGCGCCGGGGTCACCCCCGCCGACGTCCGCGCGCTGCTCGCCACCGGTGCCGCCGCCGTGCACCTGTCGGCCAAGCGACCGGCCGCGGACAGCGCGCACGCCGGGGTGCCGATGGGAGTTGGGGACGACGGCTCCGCGCACTTCGTCACCGACGCCGAGGTCGTCGCGGCCGCGCGGCGCGCGCTCGACGCCTGAGTCGTCCCGGACCCGCACCGGGTCCCCGAACCCACACCGCGCTCCGGACCCGCACTGGGTCGGTGGTGCGGCGCGTGGCGGACGCGCACCGCGCCTCCAGGCCAATCCGTGACCACCCGGAGGGACCCGCTCCTACGGTCGGCACCACCTGACCGAACGGAGAACCGTGTCCGCTCCCGTGACCGACAGCACCGAACCCGACACCCGTCGCGCCGAGGTCGCGCGGTTCCTCGAGGAGCGCCGCGAGCACCTGGTGCGGCAACTCAGCGAGTGGGTCCGCATCCCGTCCGTCGCATCGCAACCCGAGCACGCGATCGACGTCGACCGGTCCGCGCACTGGCTGGCCGGAGCGATGCGCGAGGTCGGCCTCGAGACCGAGATCCTGCAGGCCGGTCCCGCACCGGCCGTGTACGCCGAACTGCTCGTCGACCCGGCGCTGCCGACCGTGCTCGTCTACAGCCACCACGACGTGCGGCACGCGAAGCCCGAGGAGTGGCACGAGACCTCACCGTGGGAACCCGTGTTCCGCGACGGACGCCTGTACGGGCGCGGGGCGTCCGACGCGAAGGGACAGGTGCTCGCCCACCTGTGGGGGCTGCGCGCGCACCTCGCCACCCGACCCGACGGCACCCCGGCCGTGAACCTCAGGTTCCTCGTCGAAGGAGAAGAGGAGCTCGGCTCCAGCCACTTCGCCGACCTGCTCGACGCCGAGCAGGAGCGGCTGGCGTGCGACGTCGTCGTGTTCTCGGACACCCTGCAGTGGAAGGCCGGCAACCCCGCCGTCGTCACGTCGATGCGTGGCATGACGGGCGCGACCCTCACCGTCACCGGGCCCGCACGCGACGTCCACAGCGGCGCCGTGTCCGGCCCCGCGCCGAACCCGGTGCACGCGCTCGTCACCGTGCTCGCGGCCCTGCACGACGACCAGGGCCGCATCACGATCCCCGGGTTCCTGGACGACGTCGACGCGCTCACGGACGAACGCCGTGCCGAGCTGCAGGCACTCCACTTCGATCCCGACGTCTGGGTCGAGCGCACCGAGACCGGAGCGATCACCGGCGAGGCGGGGTACTCGGTCGAGGAGCGCCTCTGGGCACGACCGTCGATCGAGGTGCTGACCCTGCTGGCCGGCGACCCCACCGGGTTCCCACGAGCCGTGGTCCCGCGCGAGGCCACCGCCGAGATCAGCATCCGGACCGTGCCGGGGCAGCGCGTGCAGGCCGTCGCCGAGCAGCTGCGCCGGTTCGTCCGGGACACGATGCCCGACGGGGTGACCTACGAGCTGACGATCCCCGAGGAGACCGGGCAGGATCCGTACGTGACCCCGTCGGGCCCCGAGCTCGACGCGCTCGTGCGGGCGATGGAACTCGGGCACGGCGCCGAGACCGCCGGGCGGATGGGGAACGCCGGGGGCGGTCCGGCGGAACTGCTCGGCCGGGTGTTCGACGCACCCGTCCTGTTCGTCGGGACGGGGTTGCCGGAGGACCACTGGCACGCCAGTGACGAGAGCGTCGACCTGCGCACCCTGCTCGACGGTGCGGCGACGATCGCGCACCTGTGGACCGAGCTCGGCGCCGACGGGAATGGATCGTCGCACTCCGGGGCTTGATGCCCCCATGACATCGTCAGCAGAGCGCCGCGGGTGGCTCAGCGTCACGTCCGTCGCACTCGGGTCGTTCGTGCTCGTCCTGTCCGAGTTCCTGCCCATCGGGCTGCTCCCCGCCATCGCCGACGACCTGGACGTCGGCATCGGCACCGCCGGCCTGATGGTCGTCGCCACCGGACTCGTCGGCGCCGTCGCGGCACCGGTCGTCACCGTCCTGACCTCGCGACTCGACCGCCGTGTGGTGCTCGTGTCCCTGACCGTGCTGCTCGTGGTCGCCGACGGCCTCGCCGCGATCGCGCCGTCGTTCTGGGTGCTGCTCACCGCACGGATGCTGCTCGGTGTCGGCATCGGTGGCTTCTGGGCCATCGGTGCCGGGATCGCCGGGCGACTCGTCCGGCCGGAGCTGACGATCCGCGCAACCTCGCTCATCACGGCCGGCGTCTCCGTCGCGACCGTCGTGAGCCTGCCGCTCGGCGCCCTGGTGTCGTCGCTCGCCAGCTGGCGTCTCGGCTTCGTGATCGGCGGGGCGCTCGGTCTCGTCGCGCTCGTCCTGCAGCTGGCGATGCTGCCGCGGATCCCCGCGCAGCAGCGGGTGCGGTTCGCCACGCTCGGGTCGCTGCTCCGCGTGCCCCGTGCCCGGGTCGGGCTCATCGCCGCGGCCTTCGTCTTCGCTGCTCAGTTCGCCGCGTACACCTACATCGCGCCGTACCTGCAGCAGCTCGTCGGCGTCGGCCCGGACACCGTGACGATCGCGCTGCTGGTGTTCGGCGTCGCGGGCATCGTCGGTAACTTCGCCGCCGGCTTCACGCTCGACCGCAGTGTCCTCGGCACGATCGGGGCGTCGAAGTTCGTGCTCGCGGCGGCCGTCGTGCTGCTGCCGCTGCTCGCCCACTCGGTCGTGGGGGTCTTCGTGTTGCTCGTCGTCTGGGGTCTGGTTTGGGGTGCGCTGCCGCTCGGGATGCAGACGTGGATGTCGACGGCGTCGCCGGCCGGGTCCGAGACCGGGCTCGCGCTGTTCGTCACGACGATCCAGCTCGCGATCGCCGCCGGTTCGGTGCTCGGCGGTGCCGCGGTGTCGTCGTTCGGTCTGGCTGCTGACTTCTGGCTGGCCGGCGGGGTCGCGATCGTCGGCGCCGTCGTGCTCGTCGCGATGGGGCTGCGGAAGTCGAGCGCCGTGCTGGCGGTCGAGCCGGTCGTGGCCGACCCGACGCCGACCGGCCCGGTGGCCGTCGCCTGCCCCTGACGGCCTGAGCCTGCTTCAGCCCCGGCGCCCGGACCGGGCCGCGAAGTCGTCGAGCGCCGAGAGCACTTCGTCATTGCGGTACAGGACGCCGTGACGGTACTCGTTCTTCGACAGCAGGATGCCGGCGTCGACGAGCTTCTGGATGTGCGGGTACACGTTCCTCGTCACGACACCCATCTCGGCGGCGAGTACCGTCGCGTTCAACACGGGCTGCCGCGCGACCACGTCGAGCGCGTCCCAGACGCCGGAGTCCCGGCGAGCCTCGATCCGGTCCTGCCAGCTCCTCCGGATCCGTCGGATGTCCTCGACGAGTTCCGTCGCGTTCCCGATCGCGGCGAACACGGCTTCGGCCACCCGCCGGATGATCGGTTCGACGTCGCCACGGCGGTACGCCGTCAGCGCCTCGACGTAGCCCGCATTGTCGATCAGGAGGCCTGCAGAGACCGGGACCGTCACGTTGCGGGTGAGCTCGTTGGACCGCAGCATGGCCTGCAACAGTGCGCGCCCAGTGCGACCGTTCCCGTCGGTGAACGGGTGGATGGTCTCGAACTGCGCATGCGTCACGGCGACCTGCGCCAACCGAGGCAGGTCAATTCGCCGCGCGAAGGTCATGACGTCGTCGACCAGTCCCGGAACGCGTTCCCATGCCGGGGCGACGAAGTCGGCTCCGACCGGGCTGCGACCGTCGGTGCCGATCCACACGGGTTCACGCCGGAACGCTCCAGCATCGTGATGGGGGTCGTGTTCGAGCAGGACCTCGTGCATCGCGAGCACGGTAGCGGAGGTCAATTGATCGGACAGTTCGATCGCGGTCCGCATCGCGCGTGTGTTCGAGACGATCGCGGTGGCGTTCCGCTTGCCGGGAGCGCCGATCTCGGCGGTGAACACCTGCCGAGCACTCGCCGTGAGGTGCTCGATCTGCGACGACGCTGCTGCTTCCGAGCGCAGCAGGAGCGAGGCGAACGAAGACACCTCACTACCGAGTTCGCTGTCGAACCGCACAAGCGCGGTCGAGGCTTCGTCGACGAGAGTCGCCACGTCATCGCTCAGCTCGATCTGGAGTCCCGCGATCGCGGGCGGAACCGCCGCCGCGTACGCTTCCCGAACCGTGCCCCGTCGAGCTGCCCGCGGACCGTAGTCGGCGTCACGGCGCTCCCAGTCGAGTTCCTCGTACTGCAGCGCGGGCCACGTGGTCACGATCACTCCCTGATGCCAGACTCGGTCTGCCAGATTTTCTGACCTAAGCCATCATCTCAGAAAATCTGGTGATCGCATTCTGAGATCGCCGCTGTCGCTCTTCCCTTCGCCCCACGGTGCCCCAAGACGCCGGTGTTCGCGCACCGAACTCGCGCAAACCGCGGTTCGACGGACGAACACCGGTGTCTTGCGGAATCGCCCCGACGGACGCTGGAACCGACCCGAGACGCGACAGGAGGCCCGTGGCGATCCCGCCACGGGCCTCCTGTCCGCTGTCAACGCGTGGACCGCGCGACGTCAGCCGCCGTCCGTCAGCCCTTGACCGGGATCGACTGCGCCTTGAGCGCCGCGATGGTCTTGGACTGCCCGGACTCGAGCGCCTCGGCCAACGTGCCCGAGCCGGACGCCGCCTGCCCGAAGCCGTCGGAGACGTCCGAGTAGGTCTGCGTCATCGTCGGACCCCAGGTGAAGGGCTGGATGTCCTTCGCCGCGGTGGCGAACTCCTCGTAGATCTTCTGGCCGCCGTAGAAGTCGAGCCCCTCGGTCAGGGCCGGCAGGTCGGCGCCGGTGGTCGAGGCCGGGTACAGGTTGGCCTCCTTGTTCAGTGCGGAGAGCGCCTCGGTCGAGGTGTTCAGCCAGACCAGGAACTTCGACGCCTCGGCCGGGTGCTCGCTGCCCGCGAAGACGACGTTCGACGAACCGCCCCAGGCGGCCGACTTGGTCTCGCCGGACTCCCACTGCGGCATCGGGGCGACGGCCCACTTGCCCGAGGTCGACGGCGCACCGCTCGAGATGGTGTTCGCACCCCAGACCGCGGAGACCCAGGTCCAGTCCTTGCCGCTGTCGTAGGCGCTGTTCCACTGGTCGGTGAAGCTCGGCAGGGTGTTGACGAGCTTCTTGTCGATCAGGTCCTGCCAGTAGTCGGCGACCTTCTTCGACGCGTCGTCGTTCAGGTTGACCTTCCAGTCCTGGCCCGAGTTCTCGAACCACTGGCCACCGGCCTGCGAGACGAGCCCCGCGAACTGGTTGACGTCACCCTTGGCGAAGTTGGTGATGTTGCCGCCGAGCTCCTTGATCTTCACGGCGTCCTCGGCGTACTCCTCCCACGTCTTCGGAGCGTCGAGGCCGGCCTTCTCGAACAGGTCCTTGCGGTAGTACAGCGCCATCGGGCCGGAGTCCTGCGGCACCGCGTAGACCGACTTCGACTCACCGAAGGTGACCTGGTTCCACAGGCCGTCGGAGAAGTCCTGCTTCGCGTCGCTGATGCCGGCGCACGCGCCGATGTCCTCGAGGCCGCCCTGCACGCGGAACGCCGGCAGGGTGTCGTACTCGACCTGGCCGATGTCCGGCGCCTGCTTGGCCTTCAGCTGGTTGAAGAAGTTCTGGTAGGTGCCGCTGTTGCCGTTCGCGACGATCGAGACCTTGACCTGGATGTCCGGGTTGGCCTTGTTCCAGATCGCGACGACCTTGTCCATGTTCGGCACCCAGGTCGTGAAGTCGAGGGTGACCTTGCCGTCCGAGGGCTTGCAGCTGGCGGCCGCGGTGTCGGATCCGCCGCCGCTGCTGCTGCCGCCGGTGCTGCAGCCGGCGAGGGCCACGGTGGCGGCCACGGCGACGCTGAGGAACTTCGTTGTCTTCATGCTGTTTCCGTTCGGATGTGGTGTGGGGAGAACTGGTGCGGGAAGGGGTGCGGGTCGAGGGGCTACTTCAGGCCGCCGGAGCCGAGGCCGGAGCGCCAGAAGCGCTGCAGGCTCAGGAAGGCGATGAGCAGCGGGATGATCGAGACGAACGACCCGATGAGCACGAGGGTGCGCAGGTCCGGGTACTGGTTCACGCTCGAGTTCCACGTGTAGAGGCCGAGGGTGACGGGGAACAGCGACGAGTCGCGGAGCATCACGAGCGGCAGGAAGAAGTTGTTCCAGACGGCGACGAACTGGAACAGGAAGATCGTCACGAGCGCGGGCGACATGAGCCGCACCGCCACGGTGAAGAACGTCCGGACCTCGCCGGAGCCGTCGATGCGGGCGGCCTCGATGATCTCGTCCGGCACGCTCGACGCCGCGAACAACCGCGACAGGTAGACGCCGAACGGGCTGACGATGCTCGGCAGGAACACCGACCAGAACGTGTCGGTCAGGTCGACCTGGCTGAAGATGAGGAACAGCGGCAGGGCCAGGGCGGTCGCCGGCACGAGCACGCCGCCGAGGAACACGTTGAACAGCACCTCGCGGCCGCGGAACCGGTACTTGGCCAGGGCGTACCCGCACATCGCGGAGAGCACGGTGCCGAGCAGGCCGGCGACCCCGGCGTAGGCGATGCTGTTCAGCAGCCAGCGCAGGTAGATGCCGTCCTGCCGCGTGAACAGCTCGACGAGGTTGCCGGAGAAGTCCTGCACCGAGGTGGCGCTGAACCACAGCGAGAACGTCGAGTTGAAGTTCGCGGCGGTCTTGGTGGACGAGACCAGCAGCCAGAAGATCGGCAGCAGGAAGTAGAGGGTGAAGACCCCCATCACGATCATCGCGGCGCTGCGCGAGATGACGCTCTCACGGGGACCGCGCGCTCCGCGCTGGTCCGGACGGGAGGCCCGGTTCGGCTCGAGCGGTCGGCCGACGTCGCGGACGAGGTCACCTGGGGACGGGGCGTTGACGGTCACTGGGCGGCCTTCCGCTGGGTCAGTCGGAGGAACCCGATCGACAGGACGAACGTGGCGACGGCGAGGACCACCGAGAACGCCGCGGCGAGGTTGAAGTTCGGCACCGAGGACGTCGAGTAGACGAGCATGTTCGGCGTGAAGGTCGACGAGATGGTCGAGGTGAACTGGCGGAACACGGTCGGCTCGGTCAGCAGCTGCAGCGTGCCGATGACGGAGAACACCGCGGTGAGGACGATGGCCGGCACCACGAGCGGGATCTTGATCGACAGGGCGATCCGGAGCTGGGACGCACCGTCGAGCTTCGCCGCCTCGTACACCTCGGCGGGGATCGCGAGGAGCGACGAGTAGATGATGAGCATGTTGTAGCCGACGTAGACCCAGGTCACGACGTTGGCGACGGCCCACAGCACGGTGCTGCCGCCCAGCAGGTCGACCCGCGAGGTCACCGCGGAGAACGGCGACAGGTCGGGGGCGTAGAGGTAACCCCACATGATCGCGGCGATGACGCCGGGCACCGCGTACGGCGCGAAGAACGCCAGGCGGAAGAACCGCTTGCCGCGCAGCAGCGGGGAGTCGAGCAGCAGGGCGAACAGGAGCGCGAGCCCGAGCATCACCGGCACCTGCACGACACCGAACAGCAGCACGCGGAGCACCGAGCTCCAGAACTCGCCGTCCTGGAACACCAGGGCGTACTGGCTCAGACCGCCGAAGACCTGCGTCGGGGCGCCGAACGTGCCCTGCCGCTCGATCTTCTGCAGCGACTCCCACACGGCGTAGAGGATGGGGACCAGGTAGAACGCCGTGAACAGGACGGCGAACGGCAGGACGAAGATCGCGATCGCGCGGCGGTAGCGGAACCCGCCGCCCCGGCGTCGTCGGGTCGCGCTGGGCGACTGTGCGGTGGTGGTCATGAGCGGTTCCTGTCGGTGCGGATGATCTGGGTCCCGCCGGGGGCGATGGCGGTGGTACCGGTGACGGGGCGGTCGGCGACGAGCTCGTGGCCGACCTCGTGGTGCTCGACGGTGCGGTCGGAGTGGTTCAGCAGGAAGACCCACTCGTGGGTGTCGTCCCGGCGACGCACGACCTCGAGTCCGGGGCGGACGGCGGGGTCGGCGCGCACCCCGGCCTCGTCGAGGACGCGGTGGACGAAGCCGCCCAGCGCACCGGCGTCGAGCACCGTGGACGTGTACCAGGCGGTCCCGGCGCCGTGCTCGTTGCGGGTGACGGCCGGGCGGCCGGCGAGCGAGCCCTCGGCGTAGTCGACGACGCTCGTCGCACCGCGCAGCTCGACCGGCTCCGACCAGACGCCGCCGGTCGTGCCGTCGGACAGCGTGATCGTGGCGTCGGCGGCGAGCGGGAGGAACTCGTCCACCCGCACGCCGAGCAGGTCGCGGAAGGCGCCCGGGTAGCCGCCGGTGCGGACCCGGTCGCGCTCGTCGACGATGCCGCTGAAGCAGCTGACGATCGCGTGCCCGCCGCCGGCGACGTGGTCGGCGATGACGGCCGCGTGCTCGTCGCGGACCAGGTACAGCTCGGGGACGACGACGAGTGCGTACCCGTCGAGCGGTGCCCCGGGGGCGACGACGTCGACGGTCACGCCGAGGTCCCAGAGCGCGGCGTGGAACGCGTGGACCTGCTCCAGGTAGCGGAGCGCGGTGCTGGGGTGGGCCTCCAGGTCGGCGGCCCACTGGTTCTCCCAGCTGAACACGAGTGCGACGTCGGCGACCACGCGGGACCCGCTCAGTTCGCCGAGCCGCTCGACCAGGGCGCCGAGCGCGACCACGTCGTGCCACGTGCGCGAGTCGGTGCCGGCGTGCGGCAGCAGCGCGGAGTGGAACTTCTCGCTGCCCTGCACCGACGCACGCCACTGGAAGAAGCAGACGCCGTCGGCACCGCGGGCGATGTGCGCCGCGGTGTTCCGGAGCATCTCGCCCGGGGCCTTCGCGACGTTGTGCGGCTGCCAGTTGACGGCGCCGGTCGAGTGCTCCATGAGCAGCCAGGGGGCGCCGCCGGCCAGGCCACGGGTGGTGTCGGCGGCGAAGGCGAGTTCGACGTGCGGCCGGGGCAGGCGGTGGTCCAGGTAGTGGTCGTTCGCGATGACGTCCATGTCGCCGGCCCACGACCAGTAGTCGAGCGCCGTGATGTGCGCGGCGACCATGAAGTTCGTCGTGACGGGCTTGTCGCTCAGCTCCCGCAGGACGGCGGCCTCGGCACGGTGGTGGCCGAGGAGTTCGTCGGACGAGAACCGGTCGAAGTCGATGGTCTGCGCCGGGTTCGTGAACGACAGCGTCGCGCGGGGCGGCAGCACCTGCTCCCACGCCGAGTACCGCTGGCTCCAGAACGAGGTGCCCCAGGCGGCGTTCAGCGCGTCGACCGTGCAGTACCGGGCCTGCAACCAGCCGCGGAACGCCTGGGCGGAGACGTCGCAGTAGCAGTGCGCGTTGTGGCAGCCGAGCTCGTTCGACACGTGCCAGAGCCGCACGGCGGGGTGGTCGCCGTAGCGCTCGGCGGTGGCGCGGACCAGGGCGAGGGCGTGCTCGCGGTAGACCGGGGAGCTCGGGCAGAACGCCTGGCGGCCACCGGGCCAGCGGGTGGTGCCGTCGGCGACGACGGGCAGGACCTCGGGGTACCGGGTGGTGAGCCACGGCGGGGTCGACGCGGTGCCGGTGCCCAGGTCGACGCCGATGCCCGCGCCGTGCAGCAGGTCGATGACGGTGTCGAGCGCGGCGAAGTCGTACTCGCCCTGCCGGGGTTCGACGTGCGACCAGCCGAAGACGTTGATCGCGACGAGGTTCACGCCGGCCTCGCGCATGAGCCGGACGTCCTCGACCCACACCTCGGGGTCCCACTGCTCGGGGTTGTAGTCGCACCCGAACGCGAGGCCCGTCGAGCCGAGGCCGAGCGCGCCGGTGGCGGTCGTCGGCAGGGTGGTGGTCGTCACGGGGATCCTCGCTGATCGGGGCGACCCCGGCCGCCTCGGCCGCGTGCGACCCCTTCGACGGCGAAGGCCACCCAGTGCTCTGGGAGCGCTCCCAGTCCGCACCGGCCGATCGAGGCCGTTGGTATTTGGGAGCGCTCCCAGAGCAAACACCAGCGGCTGCACCCTGTCAACTGCGAGGCGTTCCGAGGGCTCCTCAGGGACGGATATGGTTGCCCCATGTCCGAGGTCCGATCCGCTCGTCAGCGCGCCACGATCCAGGACGTCGCCGACGAAGCGGGGATGTCCCGCGGCACCGTGTCACGGGTGCTGAACGACGAGCCGTACGTGTCGCCCAAGGCCCGCGAGGCCGTGCAGGACGCCGTCCGACGCGTCGGCTACGTGCGCAGCGCCGCAGCCCGCAGCCTGGTCACCCGGCGCTCCGGGGCGATCGCGCTCATCGTCCACGAACCCTCGGTCGTCGTGCTCGACGACCCCAACATCGGCAACATCCTGATCGGCACGAACGCCGTCCTGTCCGACGCCGACCAGCAGCTCGTCACGATCATGGTCGACTCCGCCCGCGACAGCGAGCGCGTGGTCGAGTACCTGCGCGGCGGCTTCGTCGACGGCGCCATCGTGCTGTCCGCCCGCGACGGCGACCCGATCACCGGCGCGATCGAGGAGATCGGCATGCCCGCGTGCTTCGTCGGGCACCCGTCCGACGCCGCGAACATCTCGTACATCGGCATCGACAACCGCGACGCCGCCGAGCAGATCACCCGGCGGCTCATGGACACCGGTCGACGACGGATCGGGATGCTCGCCTCCGGGCTCGACCGCGACTCCGGGCAGGACCGCCTGGCAGGGTTCACCGCGGCACTCGGCGAGCGCTTCGACCCCGACCTCGTCGCCCGGAACCCCCTGTTCAGCTACACGGCCGGCGCCGAGGGCATGCGCGAGCTGCTCGAGAAGGCCCCGGACATCGACGGGGTGTTCGCCGCCTCCGACGCGGTCGCCGCCGGTGCGATGGACGTGCTGCAGCGCAACGGCAGGAGTGTCCCCGACGACGTCGGCGTGGTCGGCTTCGACGACAGCGCCTGGGCGCTGCGGTGCGACCCGCAGCTGTCGACGGTGCGGCAGCCGGCGCGCCTGCTCGGTGAGCAGGCGGCGCACCAGGTCCTCGAGCAGATCGGCGGCACCGACGACGGTCCACGTGGCCTGCTGTTGCCGACGGAGGTCGTCTGGCGCGGATCCGCGTAGCCGGTCACGGTACGGACGGGAGGCCCGTGGCGGCGTCGCCACGGGCCTCCCGTCCGTGCACGGGTGCGTCCCGCACCCGGCTGGGTCAGCCCCGCGGCGGCGAGTAGAGCTGCAGGTCGTTGCCCTCGCTGTCCTTGAAGGGGATGATCTTGCCCCACGGGTGCTCGCTGATCTCGCCCTGGATGTCCGCGCCGCGCTCCTTGAGCGCGGCCACCTCGTCCTCGATGCTGCCGTCCGGCTGGAACGACACGACGGCGCCACCGTCGCTCGCCTGGCTGGCGGACTCGCGCCCGTTCAGGCCGATCATCAGGCCGCCGGCGTCGATCTCGCTCCAGTCGTCGGACTGGTCCTTGACGGTGAGACCGAGCGTGTCGCGGTAGAACGCGACGGCGCGCTCCATGTCGCTGACCGGGACCCAGACTGCTGCGACTCCACTTGCCATGGTGTTTCCTCTCGTCGTGGTGTGCCGTGGACGGTAGGCAGCGCTCGTGCACGCTGGTACAGGGTCGGTGTCCCCCGAACGCGCTGAGCCGTCACGCTGCAAACCGACCGGGGAAGCGCTCCGAATGTCATGTGTGCCGCACACTGCGGCGCGTACAGAAAAGAGGGCTGATCATGACCAGCAGCGCAGCAACCGCACGCACCGGCTCCGGTTCGACGTGGACCCAGCGGGGCGCGTTCGTCTTCGGTGTCGTCTTCCTGATCGTCGGCATCGCCGGGTTCATCCCCGGACTCACCATGGACATGGGCTCGATGTCCATGGCCGGCCACGGCTCCATGGCCCTGCTCCTGGGCCTGTTCCAGGTGTCCGTCCTGCACAACATCGTGCACCTGCTCTTCGGGATCGTCGGGCTGCTCGCCGCCCGCCGTGCAGCCTCTGCACGTCTGTACCTCGTCGCCGGCGGCATCGTCTACGCGGTGCTCTTCGTCTACGGACTCTTCACCGCGGGCATGGCCGGTGGCGCGAACTTCGTGCCGCTGAACAGCGCGGACAACGTGCTGCACGCCTTCCTGGCCGTCGCGATGATCGTGCTCGGTTTCGTCCTGCCGCGGATCGGCACGCGCACCGCCCGCTGAACCGCAGCACACACCGGACGGGAGGCCCGTGGCGACACCGCCACGGGCCTCCCGTCCGTCGCGCGGTCCGCAACCGACCTGCCGGGCGCTGGAAAGGTATGCCTATTCAAGCGTCGGCTGCGGTCAGGGGCGTCCGTCGTCCGCGTCGACGACTCCCGGGGTCGGCGTGGTGCCGGTGAAGGCGTCGCGCATCGTGCCGACACCGCGCTGCGGGCGGGCGCGGTCCAGGTACTTCGCCCGCGACTCCTTGCGCGGTTCCGGGTCGGTGCGCATCGCCTGGTTCCGGTCCTGCTGCAGCGCGCTGTCCACCTCGCCCTCGCGGTTGAACGACCACATGAGCATCGGGTCGCCGATCGGCAGGTCGTGTGCGGGCTGCGAGCCCATCGGGGTGCTGTGCCAGGTGTGCCAGGTCTTGCCGTACGAGTTCACCAGGTGTCCCATCAGCTCGGTCTCCACCGCGATCGGCAGGCCCGGAGCGACGAGTTCGCCGGAGAACACCTCGTGGTTGTGCGGGTGCCACGACGCCTGCTCGGCCTCGGACAGGGAGTCGAAGAGCCGCTCGGACACGATGTACTCGATGCCGATCAGGTTCGCGTCGGCGGTGTTGCCGTCGAAGAGCACGCACTGCAGCATCTCGGCGTTCACCACCTTGCAGAAGTGGTGCGCCTCCATCTGCACGTCGGGCTCGCCCTTCACGCAGTGGAAGCCGACCACGTAGACGTCGAAGCCCCGGAGCGGCGCCGAGGTCTGCAGCACGTCGGCGCCGCGGTCGAGCAGGGCGAGCTCGAAGCCGCCGGGCTCTCCGGGCGGGGTGACACCGGTCCTCCGGTCGTGCACGGTGGGGTTCAGGGGCATGGGGGCGTCCTTCCGTCCGTTCGAGGTGGGCGCCATGCAACCCGGCAGCCCCTCGGAACGCTGTGCGGTTGCGGCGTACTGTCCGCTGCATGCCCGCACTCATCGACACGTTCACCCTGTCCAACGGTCTCCACATCCCGAAGATCGGCTTCGGCACCTGGCAGATCCCGTCCGGCTCCGACGCGTACGACGCCACGAAGACCGCGCTCGACCTCGGCTACCGCCACATCGACACCGCCCTGGCGTACGGCAACGAGGCGAGCGTCGGCGAGGCCGTCCGCGACAGCGGCATCCCCCGCGACGAACTCTTCATCACCACGAAGCTGCCGGCCGAGATCAAGACGGCGTCCGGCGCACGGGACGCCTTCGAGGAGTCGAGCAACAATCTCGGCCTCGGACACGTCGACCTGTACCTGATCCACGCGCCGTGGCCCTGGAGCGACATGGGCTCCGACCACCGCGACGGCAACGTCGAGGTGTGGAAGGTCTTCGAGGAGCTCTACGACGCCGGCCGCACCAAGAGCATCGGTGTCTCGAACTTCGCCGTCGCCGACCTCGAGGACCTGCTCGGCCGCACGGACGTCGTCCCGCACGCCAACCAGATCCGCTGGTTCATCGGCAACACCCAGGACGAGACGACCGCCTTCGACCGCGAGCACGACATCCTGACCGAGGGATACTCCCCGCTCGCCACCGGTGGCCTGCTCGAGAACGAGCAGATCGCCGAGATCGCGGCGAAGTACGACAAGACCGTCGCCCAGGTCGCGATCCGCTACCTGCTCGAGAAGGACGTCCTGCCCCTGCCGAAGTCCACGACCCCGTCGCGCATCACCGAGAACGCCGACGTCGACTTCGTGCTGGCCGCCGAGGACGTGGCCGCGCTCGACGCGCTCGAGGACACTGCGAACTGACGCGACCCCACCCCGGACGGGAGGCGCGGTGCCAGCTGGCACCGCGCCTCCGGTCCGTCAGACGGCGGGCTTCATCTGATCGACAGATCGATCGCGACGACGCCGAGTACGAAGGTCAGGACGATGACCACGAGGCCGATCGCCGGCGTCACTACCCGTCGCCGCACCGTGGGAGCACCGGACGCTCCGATGACCCATGTCGTTATCGTGACGATGAGTGCGACCAGCGGTACGAGGAACTGCGCAGTCTCCCCGACGGCGTACGAACACTGCAACGTCACGTCGAAAGCGCAGGGCGTGTACTGCTCCAGTTGCGCGGCGAGCATCCCCGGCAGCGAGCCGATCGTCGCGAACACCTCGAGGAACACGAGGAAACAGAACGCGAGTCCGAGCAGCCACCAACCACGGGGACGGCGCTGGACTTCGTCGATGGATGACCGCTTCATGTGAGGCTGACCGTACCGCAGGGGTGACACGGAGCACGGACTCGTAGGGTCGAGTCGTACCGACCGCACACCCGGGTGGGTCCGCGCCCCACAGCGGGCCTGACGACGGGAACAGATCGTCCCTGTTGCCGGTTGCACCACACGGTGTCGCAGCCAGTGACACGAGAGCCCAGGAGGCCACCATGACCACCACCGAGACCGCCATCCTCGCCGGCGGATGCTTCTGGGGAGCGCAGCAGCTCCTCCGTCGTCGTCCCGGCATCGTCAGCACCCGCGTCGGCTACTCCGGCGGCGACGTGCCGAACGCGACGTACCGCAACCACGGCGACCACGCCGAGTCGGTCGAGATCGTCTTCGACCCGTCCCAGATCTCGTACCGGGACCTGCTGGAGTTCTTCTTCCAGATCCACGACCCGTCGACGAAGGACCGCCAGGGCAACGACATCGGTCGCAGCTACCGTTCGGCGATCTTCTTCACGACCGACGAGCAGAAGCAGGTCGCGCTCGACACCATCGCGGACGTCGACGCGTCGGGCATCTGGCCCGGCAAGGTCGTCACCGAGGTCACCGCGGCCGGCCCGTTCTGGGAGGCCGAGGACGAGCACCAGGATTACCTCGAGAAGAACCCGCACGGCTACACCTGCCACTTCGTGCGTCCGGGCTGGAAGCTCCCGCACCGCGACGAGGCGACTGCGGCCGTCTGACCTGACGACCGCCGCGGATCAGCGCGATCCGCCGAGCAGTTCCAACCAGTCCCCGGGAAGGCGATCCGCCGGCCCGGGGACTGCCTGCGTCACGGGGTGGCTGGTGGGTGCTGCGAGCTCGAGCCCCTCGGAACGGGTGTCGTCGCGGTAGTCCCACGCCCAGGTCTCGCCGGGCTCGTAGCTCTGGATGACCGCGTGCCCGGTCTCCTCCCAGTGCCGCGTCGCGTGCGTGTTGAGGGAGTCGTCGCAGCAGCCGACGTGGCCGCACGCCGCGCAGCGGCGCAGGTGCACCCACCACGAGCCGGTCGCGTCGCACTCGACGCACCCGTCTCCGCTCGGTGCGATCTCGGGGTGGATCATCTCGGCCTGGTCCGTCATGGCACCATCATGGCCTGAGACAGGGCACATGCGGTCGGGAGGCACGGGGCGGGCCCGCACCGCGCCTCCAGGCCGTCGTCGGGTCGCGTCCAGGGCGAGGCATGGGGCGGTCGTGCGGGTGGCCGGGCCAGGATGGCCTGGGGCCGACAGCCGATCGGCTCGCAGAGGGAGGACACCGTGGACACAGCGCCGTACTCGCAGCCGTTGCGGGAGTACATCGAACAGCTGCGGACCGAGGGGTACAGCGTCGCGGACGGCCAGACGGCCGACCCGGAGCTGATCGACCCGCACGGCAACCCGGTGCTCACCTGGCAGGACGACTACCCGTACTCGGAGCGCCTGCCGCGGGACGAGTACGAGTACCAGAAGTACCTGCTGCAGATCGAGCTGCTGAAGTGCCAGTACTGGCTCGAGGACACCGGCCAGAAGGTCGTCGTGCTCTTCGAGGGGCGTGACGCCGCGGGCAAGGGCGGCACGATCAAGCGGTTCACGGAGCACCTCAACCCCCGGACCTCGCGGGTCGTGGCACTGAGCAAGCCGACCGAGCGCGAGCGTGGTGAGTGGTACTTCCAGCGGTACGTGCAGCACCTGCCGGCCGCCGGTGAGATGGTCCTGTTCGACCGCTCCTGGTACAACCGTGCCGGCGTCGAACGGGTGATGGGCTTCTGCAGCGACGACGAGTACGAGTCGTTCATGACCCAGGTGCCGCAGTTCGAGCGGATGCTCGTCGACTCCGGCATCCACCTGACGAAGTTCTGGTTCTCGGTCACCCGGCGCGAGCAGCGGACCCGGTTCGCGATGCGCCAGCTCGACCCGGTGCGGCGGTGGAAGCTGTCCGACATCGACCTGCTGTCGCTCGACCGGTGGGAGGACTACACCGAGGCGAAGACGGCGATGTTCACCCGGACGAGCAAGCGCTACGCGCCGTGGACGATCGTGCGGTCGAACGACAAGAAGCGCGCGCGGCTCAATGCGATGCGGTACTTCCTGACGCAGTTCGACTACCCGGACAAGGACACCGACGTCATCGGCAAGCCGGACCCGCTCATCGTCCGCCGCGGCAAGCGGGACGTCGACGTCGAGTGATCCCCCACCGGTGATCCCCCGCCGCTGATCTGCGCGCCGACTCGGAACGTTTACACGCCGAGGCCTGCCGTCACGCACTCGAAACAGACGGGCAACGGCGACGACACAGGGCCGCAAGACACTTGTCGCACTACCTGTCACCCGACAGGTACTCCGCGAAAGGTCTGCAGTCATGCGTTCTCCGCAAGCACCGCTCCACGCACCGCGCGCCACGTCCGACGTCGACACCCAGGGGCTCGCCCGCCTCGGCTACGAGCAGGAACTCCACCGCGGGGTCGGCTCGTTCTCCTCCTTCGCGGCGGGCTTCTCCTTCGTCTCGATCCTCACCACGGTCTTCCAGCTGTTCGGACTCGGCTTCGGGCTCGGCGGTGCCGCGTTCTTCTGGGCGTGGCCGCTCGTCTTCGGTGGCCAGCTGCTCGTCGCGCTGAACTTCGCGCAGCTCGCGGCCCGCTGGCCGATCTCCGGCGCGATCTTCCAGTGGTCGAGCCGCCTGGCCGGAGCCCGGTTCGGCTGGTTCACCGGCTGGACGATGATCATCGGCCAGATCCTCACCGTCGCGGTGGCGGCCATCGCCGTGCAGGCCGTGCTCCCCGCGATCTGGGACGGGTTCCAGGTCGTCGGTGGCCCCGGCGCGGACCCGTCCGTCGCGTCGTCGACCGGTGCCGCGAACGCGGTGGTCCTCGGCCTGGTGATGCTCGCCGTGACGACGATCGTGAACATCACGAGCGTCCGGCTGATGGCCCGCGTGACGAGCTTCGGCGTGCTCATCGAGATCGTCGGCGTGGTGGTGCTCATCGGCGCCCTGTTCCTGCTGCCACACCGCAGCGCCTCCGTCGTCTTCACCACCGCCGGGTCGACCACCACCGAGCCGTACGTGTGGGCGTTCCTGGCGTCCTCGCTGATGGCCGCGTACGTGATGGTCGGATTCGACTCGGCCGGTGAGCTCGCCGAGGAGACCCACAACCCACGCCGGACCACCCCGAAGACGATCGTCCGGGCACTCACGGTCTCCGGCCTCGGCGGCGGGCTGCTCATCATCGGCGCCCTCGTCGCCGCCCCGAGCCTGACCGACGGCAAGCTCGCCACGCAGGGTCTCGCCTGGGTGATCACCTCGACCCTGGGCGACGTCCTCGGTCGGCTCCTGCTCTGCACCGTCGCCGTCGCGGTCTTCGCGTGCACCCTCGCCGTGCAGACCGCCGGAGCCCGGATGGTCTACTCGATGGCCCGCGAGAAGGCACTGCCCTTCCACCGCACCCTCGCCCGGGTCTCGCCCCGCACCGGCACCCCGATCGCCGCGTCGATCGTCGTCGGGGTCGGCGCCGGGCTGGCCCTCGCCGTCAACATCGGGCAGTCCGCGATCTTCACCGCCCTGTCGAGCCTGTGCATCGCGATGCTCTACCTGGCCTACCTCGGGGTCACCGGGCCGCTGCTGGTCCAGCGGATCAAGCTCCGGCGCACGGGGCTGCCGACCGGGGTGGACGAGGACGGCAAGCCGCTGTTCACCCTCGGTCGCTGGGGCATCCCGCTGAACGCCCTGGCCGTGGCGTTCCAGATCGGCATGGCGATCAACCTCATCTGGCCCCGGCCGGAGATCTACGACCTGACCGGCACCTCGTGGTGGCTGCAGTACAGCGCCCTGCTGTTCATCGGCGGCGTGCTGCTCGTCGGCTGGGCGTGGTCGAGCTGGCGGCACCGCACGCACGGGCCGATCACCCTGGCCGAGGTGCCCACCACCGCGGCGGTGCCCGTCCCCGCAGCCGCGACTGCGGCGAGCCCGACCGCCGCCTCCGTCGAAGCCTGATCCGGAAGGAACCCCATGCGCGACCTCCACCAGACCGACAGCGTGCTCGCCTCCCGGTCCGACGCACGCGCCCAGGCCGGCTCGCAGTCCGAGTACATGCCGTACCTGCCGGCGTCGTCGTCACCGTTCGCCCCCGAGGGCGTCGACCCCGCAGAGCTCGTCTGGGCCGAGACGGTGGCGCCGGGCGGGTACACGCACAAGGTGCTGGCCCGCGGGTCACGGCTGCGGTTCGACGACCCGACGGGTCAGGCCTGCGCCAACGTCCTGGTGTTCAACGCGCTCGAACCGTGGGAGCGGCTCAACGTCGCGGACACCCAGAAGATCCCGTGGCAGGCGTACCTGGGCCAGGGTTCCCCCCTGCTGAGCGGGGACGGCCGGGCACTCGCGACCGTGCTCGAGGACACCTCGGGGCACCACGACGCGTTCTGCGGCACCTCGACCGACGCCTGGAACGAGCGGAAGTACGGCGACGCGGCACCCGAGGGGCGCACCCCGAGCGGTCGGTCGCTGTTCGCGAAGGCCGCCGCCAAGCACGGGCTCACCAAGCGGGACCTGCCGCCGAGCATCTCGTTCTTCCAGGGCGTGCGGATCGACGCCGAGGGGGCGATGACCTTCACCGGTTCGGCGGGCGCGGGCACCCACGTCACGCTCGTCGCCGAGCTGCCGCTGCTCGTGCTGGTCGCGAACGTCGCGCACCCGATCGACCCGCGCCCGGACTACCTGGTCGGACCACTGCGGGTGCACGCCTGGCGCGGGGCCCCGACGACCGCGGCCGACGAGCGGTTCACCGCGACGCCGGAGCTCACCCGCGCCTACCTGAACTCGATCGACCACGCGGAAGCCCGAGGCCTGTGATGACCGACACGACGACCCACACCCCCGCCTCGACCGTCCCGGTCGGAGCCGTCCACGATCCGGACGTCGCCCTCGACTGGAGCGAGTCCCTGGTGCCGGGCACCGTGGTCCGCGACGACCGGGTCGCCCCGCTCGCGCCGTGGTCCGCCGTGGTCCGCGCCGGCGAGGTGCTCACCATCGTCGACGTCGGCGGCAACCAGAGCGCCGACTGCCTGCTCTACGACGCCCACGACCCCGACGAGCGGTACAGCGTGCCGGACACCCTCGCCGCACAGGGCAACGCGTACGTCCGGACCGGCACCGTGCTGATGTCGAACGAGGGCCACCCGCTGATGACCGTCGTCGCGAACGAGATCGACCGGCAGGACACCATCGGCGGCGCGTGCTCGAAGGAGTCGAACACCCTGCGGTACGGGCACCACACCCAGTACCAGCACGGCTGCCGCGAGAACTTCCTGGCCGAGGCCGGCCGCCACGGACTCGGTGCCCGCGACATCGTGTCGAACCTCAACTGGTTCATGAACGTGCCGGTCGAGGCCGACGGCGCCCTCGGGATCGTCGACGGCATGAGCGCCCCCGGCAAGCGGGTCGCGATCCGGGCCGAGCGGGACGTGCTCGTCGTCGTCTCGAACTGCCCGCAGATGAACAACCCCTGCAACGACTTCTCCTGCACACCGCTGCGCATGATCGTGGTCCAGCCGTGACCGCCGCGCCCGACCCCACCGGGACCGCCACCGTGAACCAGACCCCCGCCCTCAGCCCCGACACCGTCCTCGTCGCGAACCGCGGTGAGATCGCCCGCCGCATCATCCGGTCCGCCAAGGCACTCGGCATGCGCACCGTCGCCGTCTACTCCGACGCCGACCGAGCCGCACCCCATGTGCGCGAGGCCGACACCGCGGTCCGGCTCGGACCCGCACCCGCCCGCGACTCGTACCTGCGCATCGACGCCGTGGTGCAGGCCGCGAAGGACACCGGCGCCGGACTCGTGCACCCCGGCTACGGGTTCCTGTCCGAGAACACCGACTTCGCCCGGGCCTGCGAGGACGCCGGCATCCGGTTCGTCGGGCCGACCGCCGACCAGATCGTCCGGTTCGGCGCGAAGCACACCGCCCGCGAGCTGGCCGCCGCCGCCGGGGTCCCGATGCTCGCCGGCACCGGGCTGCTCGCCAGTGTCGACGACGCCGTGATCGAGGCCGAGCGCATCGGGCTGCCCGTCATGCTCAAGGCCACCGGGGGTGGCGGCGGGATCGGCATGCAGGCCTGCTCGACCCTCGACGAGGTCCGCGAGGCGTACACGAGCGTCGTCCGCCTGGCGACCGCGAACTTCGGGTCGGCCGGCATCTTCCTCGAGCGGCTCGTGCGGCCGGCCCGGCACGTCGAGGTCCAGCTCTTCGGTGACGGCGAGGGCCGCGTCGCGGTGATCGGCGACCGCGACTGCTCCCTGCAGCGCCGCAACCAGAAGGTCATCGAGGAAGCCCCGGCACCGGCGCTCCCCGAGCACGTCCGCGCCGAGCTGCACGCGTCCGCCCGCCGCCTGGCCGAGAGCGTCGGGTACCGCAGCGCCGGCACCGTCGAGTTCGTCTACGACCCGGTGCGCGAAGAGGCGTCGTTCCTCGAGGTGAACACCCGCCTGCAGGTCGAGCACCCGGTCACCGAGGAAGTGTTCGGCGTCGACCTCGTCGAGCTCATGCTCCGCCTGGCCCGAGACGGCGCGGTCGGCATCGACCCCGACGTGTTCGACCGCATCTGGACCCCGAACGGCCACGCCGTCGAGGCCCGCGTCTACGCCGAGGACCCGGCGAAGGGCTCGCTGCCCTCCAGCGGCCTCGTCACCCAGGCCGTGTTCCCGAGCGCGACCACGGCATCCGGCGAGCGCACCGGCATCCGCGTCGACGGCTGGGTCGAGACCGGCTCCGAGGTGTCCGCGTTCTACGACCCGATGCTCGCCAAGGTGATCGCCACCGGGGAGACTCGCGACGACGCCCTCGACCTGCTGCGCGACGGACTCGCGACCACCCGCATCGACGGCATCGTCACGAACGCCGGGCTCCTCCGCGCGCTGACCGACGACCTCGAGCTCCGCACCGCCACGCACTCCACCTCGACGCTCGACGCGACCGAGGACCCGGACCCGCGCATCGACGTCGTCGCGCCCGGCACCATGACGATGATCCAGGACCTGCCCGGCCGGGTCGGGTACTGGCAGGTGGGTGTCCCGCCGAGCGGCCCGTTCGACGCGGCCTCCTTCGCCGAGGCGAACCGCGCCGTGGGCAACCCGGACGGTGCCCCCGCGCTCGAGGTCACCGCCACCGGCCCGACGCTCCGGTTCTCGGCCGCCGCGGTGGTCGCGCTCACGGGTGCGCCGGCGCCGGTCACCCTCGACGGCGAACCCGTGGCGCTGTGGGAGCCGGTCGAGGTCGGCGCCGGCAAGACCCTGGCGATCGGCACGGCACCCGGTCCGGGCCTCCGCACCTACCTGGCGGTCCGGGGCGGCTTCGACGTGCCGACCTACCTCGGCTCGACCGCGACCTTCACGCTCGGTGGCTTCGGCGGTCACGCCGGGCGGGCCCTGCTCGCCGGCGACGTCCTGCGCCCGGGCTCCCCGGACTCGGACGCCCCGCACCCGGCGTTCCCGTCCGGAACCCGTCTGGGCCTGGTGGGCGGCCCGACCCCGGCCGACCGCCGCACCGCGCTGACCGACGCGTGGGAGATCGCCGTCACCGAGGGGCCGCACGCCGCGCCGGACTTCTTCACCCGCGCCGACCTCGACGTCTTCTACGCCACCGACTACGCCGTGCACCACAACTCGGCGCGCACCGGCATCCGGCTCATCGGCCCGCGGCCGGAGTGGGCGCGGACCGACGGCGGCGAGGCCGGTCTGCACCCGTCGAACATCCACGACACCCCGTACGCGGTCGGTGCGATCGACTTCACCGGGGACACCCCGATCATCCTCGGACCGGACGGGCCGTCGCTCGGCGGCTTCGTCTGCCCCGCCGTGGTCGCCAGCGGCGACCTGTGGAAGCTGGGCCAGCTCCGACCGGGTGACACGGTCCGGTTCGTCCCGGTCCGCGAAGCCGACGCCGCCGCGCTCGACGCACACCGGGCCTCCAGGACGGTGCCGCGTACCGGGGGTGACGGCGACGACGGTGTGATCGCCCACCTGGACGCGACCGACGTGCGACCGAGCGTCGCGTACCGACGTGACGGCGACGACAACGTGCTCGTGGAGTACGGCGACATGACCCTCGACATCGCTCTGCGGATGCGCGTGCACGCGCTCATGACGAAGCTGCAGGAGCACACGCCGAAGGGGATCCTCGACATCACTCCGGGCATCCGCTCGCTGCAGGTGCACACCGACGCGTCCGTGCTCAAGGCGCGCGACGTGGCGGGGCTGCTCCGCGAGCTCGAGGACGAGATCCCGCCGACCGACCAGCTCGTCGTGCCGTCACGCACCGTCAGGCTGCCACTGTCGTGGGACGACCCGGCCACCCGCCTGGCGATCGAGCGGTACATGAACGGCGTGCGGAACGACGCCCCGTGGACGCCGTGGAACATCGAGTTCATCCGTCGCATCAACGGGCTCGAGAGCGTCGACGACGTCTTCCGCACCGTGTTCGACGCGAGCTACCTGGTGCTCGGCCTGGGCGACGTGTACCTCGGCGCCCCGGTCGCGACCCCGCTCGACCCCCGGCACCGCCTGGTCACGACGAAGTACAACCCGGCCCGCACCTGGACCGCCGAGAACTCCGTCGGCATCGGCGGCGCGTACCTGTGCATCTACGGCATGGAGGGTCCGGGCGGCTACCAGTTCGTCGGCCGCACCGTGCAGATCTGGAACCGGTTCCGCCGGGGCGGGCTGTTCCAGGAGAACCCGTGGGCGCTGCGGTTCTTCGACCGGATCGAGTGGTACCCGGTCGGTGCCGACGAGCTGCTCGAGCTGCGCGCCGAGACGGACGCGGGGCGGGGTTCGTTCGAGACCGTCGAGGGCGAGTTCTCGATCGCGTCGTACAACCGGTTCCTGGCCGACAACGCCGGGTCCATCGCCGACTTCCGGGCGCAGCAGGCGCAGGCGTTCGGCGAGGAGAAGGAGCGGTGGCGTGCATCGGGCGAGTTCGACGTCCGTGACGAACCGGCCGCCGTGGTGGCCGACGCCGTGACCGTGCCCGAGGGGTCGACCGCCGTGTACGCCCCGTTCACCTCGACCGTGTGGCAGGTGGACGTCCGCCCGGGTGACCGGGTGGACGAGGGACAGAAGCTGCTGGCCGTGGAGGCGATGAAGATGGAGTCGATGGTGCACGCACCGGTGCCGGGCCACGTGCTCGAGGTGTACATCAAGCCGGGCGACCAGGTCGCACCGGGGCAGGTCCTCGCCGCGATCGGAGCGGCAGCGTGAGCGGGGCCACCGCCGCGGCCGCCCGCGTCCGCGACGCCTTCGCCCGCATCGACGCCGTCGACCGCCCCGAGGTCTGGATCACCCTGCGCGACCGCGAGTCGGTCTTGGCCGAGGCCGAAGCCGTGGATCCGTCCCTGCCCCTGGCCGGCCTGCTGTTCGCCGTGAAGGACAACATCGACGTCGCCGGCCTGCCCACCACCGCAGCCGCCCGCTCCTACGCCCACGACCCCGCCGCCGACGCCACCGCCGTCGCCCGGCTCCGCGCCGCCGGCGCCGTCGTCGTCGGCAAGACGAACCTCGACCAGTTCGCCACCGGCCTGGTCGGCACCCGCTCGCCCTTCGGTGCGGTCCGGAACGCCTGGGACCCGACGCGGATCTCCGGCGGCTCGTCGAGCGGCTCCGCCACGGCGGTCGCCCTGGGCATCGTCGACTTCGCGCTCGGCACCGACACCGCCGGGTCCGGCCGCGTGCCCGCCGCGCTCGGCAACCTGGTCGGGGTGAAGCCGACGAAGGGACTCGTGCCGAACACCGGGGTCGTCCCCGCCTGCCGGTCGCAGGACTGCGTCACGGTGTTCGCCCGGTCGCTCGACCTCGCACGCACGGCGGCCGAGCTGATGGCCGGTCCGGACGGTGTCGACCCGCTCACACGGCCCGACCGCGCCCTCGCCGACCTGCCCGCCGTCCCGCGCATCGCGGTGCCGCTGCCGTCGCAGCTCGAGGGGCTCGCACCCGGCTGGGCCGAGGCGTTCGCCGCGGCCGTCGACCGGTTCCGCGCGCTCGGACACCAGGTGGTCGAGGTCGACATCGCGCCCCTGCTCGACGCCGCGTCGCTGCTCTACGACGGCGCCTTCGTCGCCGAGCGGTACGCGGCCGTCGGCGCCCACATCGAGGCCCACCGCGACGAGGTCGGTGCCGACCTCGACCCGTCGGTCGCCGCGATCGTGCTCGGTGGCGCACGACCGACCGCCGCGGAGCTCTTCGCCGACCAGGAACGGCTCGACGCGTTCGGGGCAGCCGGTCGCGCCGCGCTCGAGGGCGCGACCGCCCTGCTCACCCCGACGACGACGTGGCATCCGACGCTCGAGCAGGTCGCGGACGACCCGATCGGCGCGAACAGCCGGATGGGTCGGTACACGAACTTCGCGAACCTGCTCGACATGGCGTCGCTCGCCGTGCCCGCCGGCTTCGTAGACGGCCTGCCGTTCGGCGTGATGCTCACCGGCCCGGCGTTCAGTGACCGGCGCCTGGCGGCGTTGGCCGCCGCGTTCGCCGCCCCGACCGTCGACCTGCTGGTCGTCGGGGCGCACCTGCGCGGTCAGCCGCTGAACGGGCAGCTGGTCGCGTCCGGCGGATCGTTCGTCCGGGAGGCCCGCACCGCGTCCGACTACCGGCTGTACGCCCTCGACACGGTGCCGCCCAAGCCCGGGTTGGTCCGCGTGGGTCCGGTCGCGTCCGGCGCTGCTGCGCCGGATTCGGGCTCGGGCTCGGGCTCGGGCTCGGGCTCGGGCTCGGGCATCGTCGGGGAGGTCTGGAGCCTGCCCGCCGCCGGCTTCGGCACCTTCGTCGCGGCCCTGCCGGCACCGATGGCGATCGGCACCGTGGCGCTCGACGACGGTACCGACGTCACCGGGTTCCTGGTCGAGCCGTTCGCGGTCCAGGGGGCCGAGGACATCACCCACCACGGCGGCTGGCGCGCGTACCGGGAACAGTCGTGACGGACACCGGCTGTCAGGATGGGGGCATGTCCCCCGACGACCGGCCCGTGCGCCCCGGCCGACCGCGGGTCGTGCCGAACGCCGACTCCGCGCTGAGCCCGCGCGACCAGATCCTCGACGCCGCCGCCGCGCTGTTCGTCGAGAACGGCATCAGCGCGACCTCGACCCGGGCGATCGCCGAACGGGTCGGGATCCGGCAGGCCTCGCTGTACTACCACTTCGCCGGCAAGGACGACATGCTCGTCGAGCTGCTGACGACCTCGGTGCGCCCGAGCCTCGAGCTGGTCCGCGGCCTCGAGCAGCTCGTGCCGGAGTCGGCCTCAGCAGCTGGTGCCCTCGCCGCCCTGGTCGTCGCCGACGTCGACACCCTTGCCCGCACGCCGCACAACATCGGCACGCTGTACCTGCTGCCCGAGGTGCAGGGCGAGCGCTACGACGGGTTCCGGGCCGAACGAGTCGAACTGCAGGAGGCCTACGGGCGCCTCGGCTCGCGCGCTGCCACCCCGGACGTCGCCGCCGGAGTCTCGCCGTCGCGCCTCGGTGCCGTGCTCATCCAGATCACCGAGACCGTCATCCAGCTCCGCCGGTCCGGCCCCGTGCAGGACGCCGACCGTGATGCCCTCGTCGCGGCCTGCCTGCGCGCCTGCGGGCTCGACACCGCCGCCGTGGCCGAGGCCCGGCGCGACGCCGAGTCCCTGCTGGCCGCCGTCGCGGTCTGACCCCTTCTCCCGCAGCTTCTGTCCCTCGTCCACCCGGTCACCCGGGCGGACGTCCACCTGCCACACGGTCGAGG
>NZ_QKLE01000024.1:0-50420 GCF_003224275.1 Curtobacterium sp. MCSS17_011
CCGCTCGGCCCTGCTCGCCGAGGGCCGGGTGCTCATCGCCAAGACGGTCATCGACGGCCGGCCGTGCAACAAGCTCACGCTGCTCAACCCCGAGACCACCGCGGACCAGATGCGCGCGTCGCTGGAGCACGTCGTCGCGACGGCCGCGCGCGT
Source organism: Curtobacterium sp. MCSS17_011 (assembly GCF_003224275.1). NCBI lineage: Bacteria > Bacillati > Actinomycetota > Actinomycetes > Micrococcales > Microbacteriaceae > Curtobacterium > Curtobacterium sp. MCSS17_011. The sequence continues at coordinate 154 of NZ_QKLE01000024.1, forward strand.
CCGAGCAACGACCACCGCCCCGGAAGGAGCGACCCGATGACCGCCGACCGCACCGCCGACCGCACCGCCGCCGGCGCCACCGCCGACCCCGCCGTGCGCGACGTCGTCGGCATCGGCATCGGCCCGTTCAACCTCGGCCTCGCCTGCCTGACCGACCCGATCGCCGACGTCGACGCGGTGTTCCTCGACGCCGCCGACGGCTTCGCCTGGCACCACGGCATGATGCTCGACGACGCCACGATCCAGGTGCCGTTCCTCGCCGACCTGGTGACGATGGCTGACCCGACCTCGCCCTTCTCGTTCCTCGCGTGGCTCAAGGAGACCGGGCGCCTCTACCCGTTCTACATCCGCGAGGACTTCCACCCCCTGCGCAGCGAGTACGACGCCTACTGCCGCTGGGCCGCCGACCGGCTCGACACCCTGCGGTGGGGCCGCCGGGTGACCGCCGTCGAGCACGACCCGGTCGCCGACACGTTCACGGTGCACGCCGAGACCGATCAGGGTCCCGAGACGTACCGCGCACACCACGTCGTCGTGGGCATCGGCACCGAGCCGTCCGTCCCCGCCCCGCTGCGCGGGATCGGCGGACCGGCCGTCCACTCCGCCGAGTTCCTGCCGAACCGCGACGCCCTCCGCGACGCCGGATCGATCGCCGTCGTCGGCAGCGGGCAGTCCGCCGCCGAGGTCTACCGCGAACTGCTCGAGGACATCCGGCAGGACGGCTACCGCCTCGACTGGATCACACGCTCGCCCCGGTTCTTCCCGATGGAGGACACCAAGCTCACCCTCGAGATGACGAGCCCGGAGTACACGGACCACTTCCACGGGCTGCCCGAGACCGTCCGTGACCGCCTGGGGCGGGAACAGCGCGGCCTGTACAAGGGCATCAGCGCCGACCTGGTCGACGACCTGTACGACCAGCTCTACCGGATCAGTGCGCGCGGCCCCGTCCCGACGACGCTCCGGACCGAGACGAGCGTCGTCGACGCCGCCTGGCTCGCCGAACGCGGCACGTACCGGCTGACGCTCCGCCACGAGCAGCTCGACCAGACGTACGAGCACGAGGTCGAGCAGCTGGTGCTGGCCACCGGGTACACCCCGAGGGTCCCGCGGTTCCTCGACCCGGTCGAGCACCTCGTCGCCCGCGACTCCCGTGGTCGCCTGGCGGTCGCCCGCGACCACCACGTCGACACCCTGGGCGGACGCATCTGGGTGCAGAACGCCGAGGAGCACACGCACGGCCTGACCGCGCCCGACCTCGGCATGGGTGCGTGGCGGAACGCGTCGATCATCCGGTCCGTCACGGGTCGCCCCGTGTACGGCCTGGAGGCCCGGATCGCCTTCCAGGAGTTCGGCCTGCCCGCCTCGGGGCAGTCAAGAGCAGAGCCGTCCACCGCCCACCCCGGCGCCGCGGAGCGCGCGCCGGCCCGGCCCGCGACCGAGCGTGCGGAGGTCTCCGCATGAGCACGACCGTGACCACCACGGCGCCGGACGCGACCGCGCCTGTGGGAGCCGGGCCGGGCCTCCTGACCGTCGAACCCGTGGACCCGGAACGCGACGCCGCCGTCGTGCAGTCGTGGCTCGCCCACCCGGCGTCGTCGTGGTGGGAGATGGGTGACCTCGACGTGGACGGCGTCCGCACCTACCTGGCCGGCGTGCAGGCGGACCCCGCGCAGGCAGCGTGGCTCGGTCGGCGGAACGGCGAACCGTGCTTCCGGGCGGAGACCTACGACCCCTCCGCCGTCCTGCTCACCGACGTGTGGGCGGCCGAACCCGGCGACGTCGGCATGCACCTGCTCGTCGCGCCGGCACCCGCTGGCCCTCGTGTGCACGGCCTGACCAGCGCGGTGATGCGTACCGTCGTCGAGCACTGCCGGGACGCCCTCGGCGCGCGCCGGGTCGTCGTCGAACCGGACGTGCGGAACACCGCTGTGCAGGCGAAGAACGCCGAGGTCGGGTTCCGCGCGCTGCGACAGGTGGACGTCGACGGCAAGCGGGCCGTGCTGTCGGTGCTCGACACCGATCGCATCGGCGTCCCCGATGACGACGGGCCGGCCGCGCACCTGTGGCCCGCGCACCTGGAGCCCGCAGAACGGCACCTCGTCGCGAAGGCGATCGCGGAGTTCACCCACGAACGGCTGATCGCTCCCGTGCCGGACGGGGGCGGGTGGCGGCTCGACACGGGGGAGTCGACCTACCGGTTCCGGGCGCGGCAGCACCTGCTCGAGCACTGGTCGATGGACGAGGCCTCGCTGACGCGGACCTGGGCGGGGGTGTCGGCGCCGCTCAGCGCGCAGGAGCTCGTGCTCGAACTGCACGAGGTACTCGGGATCCCCGACGAGCTGCTCGGCACGTACCTGGAGGAGATCGCGTCGACGCTGGCGAGTGCCGCGGCCAAGCACCGGCGGGGTGGGCCGTCGGCGGCGCAGCTGGTGCGGGGGCGAGCGGGGGCTGCCGTCGAGGCTGCCGTCGCATCGTTCCAGGACGTCGAGTCCGCGATGACCGAGGGGCACCCGGCCTTCGTCGCCGCCAACGGGCGGATCGGGTTCGGGCTCGACGAGTACCGGGCGTTCGCGCCCGAGTCCGGCGGCCGGTTCCGGTACCGGTGGCTCGCCGCCCGACGCGAGCACACGCACCTGGCGCTCGCCGCCGACCGGACCGAGCATGCGCACTGGGAGTCGGAGCTGTCGGCGGCGGTCGTGGCCGGGTTCCGCGCCACCCTGGAGCGTCGCGGACTCGAGCCCGACGACTACGTGTGGCTGCCCGTGCACCCCTGGCAGTGGCAGCACCGGATCGCCGTGACCTTCGCACCTGACCTGGGCCGGCAGGACCTGGTCGACCTGGGCGAGGGGCCCGACGAGTACCAGCCGCAGCAGTCCATCCGCACCGCGTTCAACCGGACCGAGCCGTCACGCTCGTACGTGAAGACGGCGCTCGCCGTGCAGAACATGGGGTTCCTGCGGGGGATGTCGCCCGCCTACATGCGGAACACCCCGGCCGTGAACGACTGGGTCGAGTCGATCGTCGCCGCCGACCCCACGCTCGCCGCTGCCGGGTTCTCGGTGCTCCGGGAGCACGCCGCCATCGGCTACACGGGGGACGCTTACCACCGAGTCGACGTGTCGTCGCCGCAGCGCAAGATGCTCGCGGCCCTGTGGCGGGAGAGTCCCATCCCGCAGCTGGCCGAAGGCGAACGCCTGCTCACCATGGCGGCGCTGCTGCACCGGGACGCCTCGGGGAGCGCCGTGGTCTCAGCGCTGATCGAGGCCTCTGGTCTGCCCGCCGACGTCTGGGTCCGACGCTGGCTCGACGCATACCTGCTGCCGGTCGTGCACTGCCTGACCGTGCACGACCTGGTGTTCATGCCGCACGGCGAGAACCTGGTGCTCGTCGTGCGCGACGGCGTCGTGGTCCGTGCCGTGATGAAGGACATCGGTGAAGAGGCCGCGGTGCTCGGCCGGCACGATGACCGCCCGGTGCCCGCCGACATCGACCGGATCGTGCACCCGGTGTCCGACGACGAAGCCGCGCTCGCCGTGTTCACCGACGTGTTCGACGGGGTGCTGCGGTTCGTCGCCGCGATCCTCGACGACGACGGGGTGCTGCCGGAGGCCCGCTTCTGGCAGGTCGTGGGGGAGTGCATCGACGCCCACGCCGCCGCGCACCCGGGCCGCCGTCGTCCGCTGGACCTGCGGGTGCCGACGTTCGAGCACTCGTGCCTGAACCGCTTGCAGCTGCGGAACACCCTGTCGATGGTCGACCTGGCGGACCAGTCGGCGTCGCTCATCCGGGCGGGGGCGATGGCGAACCCGATCGGGCGGTAGGGGCGGGGGCCGTGAGCGAGACTGGTCCGATGGAGACCGGTGCTGGCGGCACGCTGCGTCCTCGCTCGAGCGTCGCAACGCGCCGAACGCGTCGCGGGCATCGGATGGGTGCTCGGCGTCCTGGGGTTCATCGTCGGGGTCTCCGGCATCGATCGCATCCCCACGGTCGATCCCGACGTTGGACCGTGGGTCGTGACCCTTGCGGTGATCGGCCTCGTGGTGATCGGGTACCTCGCCGCCTACTGGATCACCCGGAACCCACGGGCGGAACGGTCCGCCGCCGTCGACGCCGCAGCAGAGCGCATGCTCCTGGCGACACGCGCCGGAGGGTTCCCGGAGCTCGATCCGAAGAGCGTCCGGCGCGCGTTGCGCGAGGACGACAACGGGCCCGCGCCGTGGTTCGATCCCAAACTCGGGCCGCACTCGTGGCCGGTGTGGCGGATCGGTACCGTGGACCCAGCGGAGAGCCACTTCGTGATCGCGGAGCGATCGAACGATGCTCGAACGCTCACGGTCCGAGTCGAACCCGCTCAGCCGGCGTGGTGGTCCAGGGACTGAACGCCGACCGTCGGCCTCAGGGCTGGAGGCGTGTGGCCGTCCAGGCGCCCTCGGCGAGTGCGTACTGCAGTCGTCGGTGCATCCGGTCACGGCTACCGTGCCAGAACTCCACGATGTCGGGCTCGAGCCGCCAGGCAACCCATCGTGCAGGTCGCGGGACGTCGTCGCCGGAGTCGTCGAGCAGGTCGTTCGCGTCGTCGATCAGGTCCTGCAGGGTGCGGGGCTCGAGCACGGCGGACTGGTCGGCGATGGCCGTCGCGGCGCGTGACTTCGGGGAGCGGTCCGCGAACAGGGCGTCCGACTCGGCATCCGACAGCCGGACGACGTGACCCTCGAACCGGAGCTGCTGCATCGTCTCGCGCCAGTACGCCTGCAGCGCTGCGTGCGGGTTCTCGGCGAGCTGCCGGCCCTTCGGGCTGTCCTCCGACGTCCCGAAGACCAGTCCGTTGGTCTCAATCCGCTTCACGTCGACGGTGCGAGCAGACACGCGGCCGTCGGCACCGGCCGTGGCGAGGGTCATCGAGAGCGGCTCGGAGACCTCCCGGTCCTTCGCTGCGGACAGCCACTCGCGAGCGAGGTCGAGCGGAGACGCTGGCGGGCTGTCGAACTCGGGCAGGTGCAGGGAGTCGTCACCGGAGAGCGGGGCAGAGGACATGTACCCACCCAACCGTGCGCGGGGGCTCGGTGTTCAGGGAGTCACGGCCGGTCGTCGCCGGCACCCGGTCAGGCGTCGGGGAACTTCGCTTCGACGAACGCGCGTTGCGCCTGCACGGTGCCGAGGTGTTCGTCGGCCGGGGCGAACACGTCGACGAGGTCCTTGAACCGAGGCCGACGACCGCGGCGGAGTCGGTACGCCCGCCTGCCACCGCCCTGGTCTCGCGCCATCCCACTCGGCCACACGTCGACGCGGGCCCCCTGCACACCCAGGAGCCAGCCCTCGTCGTCGAGCGCTTCGCGCACCAGGCTCAGCGCCTCGAAGGCGTCGTACGCCGTGGCCGTGTGCTCTGCGCCCAGCAGCAACACGGTCACGGTGTAGCGCACATGATGATCGGGGTTCGTCAGGTCCATCTCGACGATCACGGTCGCCGGCGCGCTCGTGCCGTTCCTGTGAGCGGTTCGTTCGTAGGTCGTCATGTCACGCACCGAGCCGCAGCGAGGCCACGGCGCGCACACCGTCTTCCGTCCCGAGCACCCACAAACCGAGATCGACAACTTGTCTCCAGCCTGCGCGTCGTCGGCGCTCGAATGTGGAGGGCGTCAAGCGCTCACCTCGGCGGCCAGGAGATGACGGGCGGCATTGCGCCAGATTCGCGGAACTTCGTCGAGGTCCTCGACGACCGTTATCTCCGGGTGTGGCCTCCGCCCCAGCGCCGTGGTCGCCCGCACCCGCCACTCGGCAGGATCGCGGTCGATCACCAGGTTCAGCGTTGGACGGGAAGCAGACTCGAACAACCGCCAGGCAGACTGCGGTCGTGCCGTGTCGCGGACGATCTCGGCCCAGATCCCCTGGATCGCCGTGATCGGCAGTGCATGAACTGCGCGGGTCGGGATCGGCAGGAGCCCGTGATGACGAATGGGTTTGTCCACGACTGGGAGCCCCTCGAAGCGATCAGTTGCTGCGTCGACTTGGACGATGTACCGACCCCTGGTCTCATCGTCGATGAGCGATTGACGGCTCACCTGCCGAGTGGACGTGCCCCGCCCAGCGGGCCGATCGCCTGCGATCGAGTAGGCGAACTCCACCATGACGCCCCGGTCGTACGGTTCGGTGACGCGCTCGCCGCTTGAGTCCACTGCGAGGTGGAGCGTGTCGGGGACAGCTACCGCGGGGATACGTTCCAAGATCAGTGATCCGTGTAGAACGGGCTTGTATCGCTTTGCATCCACTCCGTGAAACTGTCGCGATCGTTCGTGAAGACGGCATCGACCGTGAAGGGGGTTCCGAGAGACCGGGCTGTTCGCCCGATGGCATCGACGACCGAGGTGCGGGTGTCGGGACTGTCGGGATCGACGTCGACACCGATGACGAGACCGGGGGCCTGGTCGTCGACAGCAGCCCATGCGCGACGCGCGGATCGCACCGGCCCAAGTCGTCGGAACTCAGCCGCGACCGCTTCCAGGAACGCCGTTGGCTCCTCTGCGGGGTGGCCGATCCGGATGCGCGTCCCCGCGGTGAGTCTCGTGGAACCGTGCGCTGCCTGTCGGAGCGTCTCCGCGTACACGGGCAGTCCCAGGTCGCCGCCGGGATTCACCGCGAAACCGACGTGTTCCGGAATCATCTCGAGGAGGCTCGACGCTGGTACCTCGGCAAGCTCACCGGTGGCCGACGCCGAGTCAGCCTGATCGGGTGATGTGAACACCGTGACGTAGGCGCGGTTGTCGATCGACGTGATGTACAGTGCGCGCCCACCGTCTGGCGCGACATTCGACGGCACGAACACGGCCGACGCGAGCAGCTGATCGAGGAACGAATCGATACCGGTCTCGTTGCGGCTCGCGGCGAGCAGTACCTGCTCCAGCTCGTTCGAGGGGAAGGTCACGGTGTTCCTTTGTTCAGTCGCGGACCACGGGCAGGGTCGCCGGACGGTTCAGCGCATCATTCCACGGCAGACCGAGCCGTTGTGCTGCCGCCGCCTGGTCGCCGAACGCGTTGCGTGGCAGGTAGACCTGCTCCTTGCCGCCCGGAGTCTGCTGGAACGCGTTCCCGTACAGGGTCTTGTCGGTGTCCGGGCTCCACGACATCGATGACTGGGGCGCCGCGGGGCCCTCGTAGACACGGGTCCCCACTGGCATGTCGGCCTGCAGGTACTGGTCGGCTTGCGGGAGCGGAGTGTTGACGCCGGGCGTCGTGGGGTCGGCGTGCCATTCGGGCCGCAGAGCGAACTCCTGCTGCGTCGCGAACGGTCCGCTCGGCTCCGTCTTCCCCCAGAACTCTCCGATCGGGTACTTGGAGTCGCCGTTCACACTTCGGTAGAGCGTGCTCTCACGATTGGTGACGAGCACCTCGTTGTACGTGCCCGACCGGAAGGTGTGTGCAGTGTCCGCGACTTCACCACTCAGTGGGCCACGTTCGACGGGGGTCCACCGGTGGATGATGATGTTCCCCTGATCGGTGAACTGCCCTCCGCGGAGCCGGTGAATGGTGGAGCGGGCTGCGATGTACGCGTCCTGAACCCGATCGGATCGTTTCGCTGCGAGAGCGACGCCGTCGATCTTCTGCCCGAAGCGGTACGCGGCACGGCTTGCTGCCGAAGTGGTCGCGCGGGCCGCGCCTCCGGCGAGTGAACGCACCACGCGGACGGCGCCGAGCGAACCGATCGCGTTCGTCGACTTCGCGATCGCGGTCGCGGCTCGCGTTCCCTTGAGCGCCGCGGCGACTGCCCCGCCTGCGGGGACGCAGTCGAGCAGGGAGAACGCGAGGTCCCACCCGTCGGCTTCGCCCTTGCTCATCTTGTACAACGTGTCCGCCAACACCACGAGCGCGATCGCCGCGATGACCAACGTCCACGGCCCCGGGATGATCATCGCGATGATCCCACCCACCGCGACGACGACCTTCGCCACCGACACGATGGTCTCCCACGCCTCGGACCCGAAGATCTTGTCCCACGTGGACTGCTTCCCGAGGCCCGCGTCCGCAGCTTCACCGATCTTCGTCGCGGTCCGCTGCTCCGCGTCCTGCCAGTCACCCTTCGCATCCGCCACGAGCCGCTTCGCCGCATCGATCCGCGACTGCGCCGCCGAGATGTCCCCCTGCGCCGACGACACGGAGCCCTGCGCGACGGAAGCGTTGTCGGACGCTGCCCGCAACTGCGCCGGCGAGGGAACATCCACCCCGTCCGGCACGTCGGAACCCGCCGGGTACTCGTCCGCGACCTTCGACAGGTCCTTCGACGCCGACTCGTAGTGCGACAACGTCGACTGCGCATCCGCCAACCGGTCCTGCGCCGCGGCGAGGTCCCCGGTGGCGTCCTTCGCATCCGCCAACGCACCATCAGCCCGGTACTGGGTGTCATCGACCGAGTCAGCCCACCCCGACAACGCCGTCGCCGCGAGCTCGTACGAATCGACGAGCTTGGTCAGGTCCGACGGTGTGTCCTCGATCGCGTCGACGAACACATCAGCGGCTTCACCCTCCCAGTCGGTCAGCCACCCGGAGCCCTTCACCGACTTCAGCCGGGTCGAGGCGTCATCGGCCGCGTCGGAGATGCGCTGGTACTCCCGCGCCATCATCCGCAACGTCGACGGATCACCCTTGACCGGATCATCACTCTGATCGACAACATCCCACCCCGACGGCCGCCCCATGACTACTGCGCCCTCGAGGCAGCGGGGCCGCCGCCGCCGTTCTCGTCGTTGACCTGCAGGGCCTGTGCCAGCTGCTCGTCGGTCTCGGTGTAGGTCTCGATGGACGAGCTCAGCATGTCCGCCAACGCCTTCGTCGACTCGCTGATCTTGTCCCGCTTGTCGCCCCAGCGGTCGTCGAAGTCGTGCAGAGCGTTCTGCACCGTCCCCGAACCGATCTCGTCGTCGGACGCGTCGACACGCTTGTGCGCCTGCTCGAGCGTGCTGTGCACGGTCGTCAGGTCGTTCTGGAGCTCCCCGAGCCCCATTAGGTCAACCAGCAGTTTGCCTGCCACGGAACAATCCCTCCCCGATCACGAACCGGCGCCGTCAGGACGGCGCCACAGGAACCGCGACGACCCCGTGCCCCACGCGATCGCGGGGCACGGGGTCGACGACGGTGTCAGCCCTTGAGGCCGGATGCCAGCGACTCGTCCGTCTCGGACAGGGTCTGCGAGGCCTTGGAGAGGAACGTGGAGAGGCCTTCGAGCCCCTGGACCGTCTGGGTCACGCCACGGTTGAACTCGTCGTAGGACTCGCCGAACGCGACCGACGACTTGTCGGTGACGTAGCCGTCCGAGATGAGCTGCTGGATCTTGCGCTGCAGCGCCGACAGACGGTCTTCGATGTCTGCCTGGCCCGCCTTGAGGTCGGAGGCTGCTGCCTCGAGGTCTGCGTACGAGACGTTGATGTTCGCCACGGTGTGACTCCCTTTCCCCGGAGTTTCGTTTGTCCCCCCAACGGGGCGTGTTGCAGGGGACACTACCATCGTCCTGCGACACGAAGTCAACGCTACGGGGGAATGCCATGACCTTCACGTTCACGATGGTCGACCGCGAGAGCGGCCAGACCGCGAACGTCTACGTGGACGGCGACGACTCCCGGGCGGTGCGCGAGCTGGTGGCCGAGGCCGAGCGCCTCATCGCCACGGACGTCGTCGCCTCCGGCCGGACCCCGGTGTACTTCGTCGGGGAGCAGCCGCTCGACCTCTCGGCATCGGTCGCCGCGTCGGGCGTCCGCGAGGGCGTGGTGGTGCGCCGGAGCCTCGAGCAGGTGCCGCCGCCGCCGCTCCGTCCCCTGACCGACGCCGAGGTCCGGATCGTCTCCGGGCTGCACGCGGGGACGATCGTGCGGGTGAGCACCGGCACGGTGACGATCGGCACGGCACCGTCCGCGCACGTGCGGGTGCCGGTGAGCACCACGGACGAGGTCGAGGCAGAGGCGTCGGGGTCCGACACGGTGCCGGAGATCGCCCTGCTCGTCACGGTGACCGCCGACGGCGCGAAGGTGCGCCCGGCGAACGGCTTCTCCGGCGCGCTGCTGGACGGCGAGCCGGTCACCGAGGAGACCGACTGGCCCGAGACGGCACAGCTCGCGGTCGGCGGGGTCCTGCTCGGCTTCGGCCGTGCCGCGAACCGCGGTGCCCACCTGTCCCTGGCGGACGACGGCATGTCGCTCGAGTACAACCGGCCGCCGCGCATCCTGCCGCCGGACGAGCACACCCGCTACCAGCTGCCCCCGCCGCCGACCGAGCCGCCGGCCCGTGCACTGCCCATCCTGATGGCGCTGGCGCCGATGGGCATGGCGGTCATGTTCGTGTCGACCACCGGGCGCTGGATCTACCTGCTCATCGCCCTGCTGTCGCCGATCCTGATGATCATCACGGGCCTCCAGGGCCGCCGGCAGGGCAAGAAGACGTACCGGCAACGCGTCGTGGAGTACGAGGACACCAAGGCGCGGATCGAGGCGGACGCGACCGAGAGCCTCCAGTCCGAACGTGCACGCTGGATCGCGAGCGCGCCGGACCCCGCCGCCGTCTACGAGACGGCGGTCACGCCGCTGCCGCGCCTGTGGGAGCGACGCCGGACGGATCCGGACCACCTGCTGGTCCGCGTCGGCACGGCGACGCAGCGCTCCGAGGTCACCATCGAGGACCCGGAGCAGCTGTCCCACAAGCGGACCGTGGCGTGGGACGCGACGGACGTGCCGGTGCGCATCCGCCTGGCCGAGCGCGGCGTGATCGGCATCGCCGGTCCGGACGACGACGCCCGACGACTCGCGAACTGGGTGGTCGCGCAGCTCGCGACGCTGCAGAGCCCGAAGGACGTCACCTTCACGCTGCTCACCGACACCACACGCACGTCGCTGTGGGAGTGGATGTCCTGGCTGCCGCACGTCCGCCGTGACGGTGCGGACCAGCCGATGACCAGCATCGCCTCGAACGCCGCGTCGACCGCGCGGGCGATCGCCGAGCTCGCGGCGATCATCGACGCCCGCAAGGAAGCCGGGATCGGCAAGAAGACCCCGCCGGCCGACGAGATCGTCGTCGTGATGGACGGCGCGCGCCGGCTCCGCGCGATGCCCTCGCTCGTGCAGGTGCTCAAGGAGGGGCCGTCGGTCGGGGTGTTCAGCATCTGCCTCGACCTGGACGAGCGGCTCCTGCCCGAGGAGTGCGACGCCGTGGTGGTCGTCCGCGACGACCGGGTGCGGGTCACCCAGCAGCGCAGTGAGCGCATCGACGACGCACGCCCCGACCTGGTCGACCAGGACTGGCTCGAGTGGGTCGCCCGGTCACTGTCGCCGATCGTCGACGCCAGCCCGGACGTGCAGGACGGCGCCATCCCGTCGTCCGCCCGGCTGCTCGACGTGCTCCAGCTCGAACCGCCGACGTCCGAGGCCGTGCAGGCACGCTGGCTGCTCGGCGGCCGCAGCACCACCGCCGTGCTGGGGGCGTCGATCGACGGGCCGTTCGCGATCGACCTGCGGAACGACGGCCCGCACGGCCTGGTCGCCGGGACCACCGGTTCCGGCAAGTCGGAGCTGCTGCAGACGATCGTGGCGTCCCTCGCCGTGGCGAACCGGCCGGACGAGATGAACTTCGTGCTCGTCGACTACAAGGGCGGCGCGGCCTTCAAGGACTGCGTCGACCTGCCGCACACGGTCGGCATGGTCACCGACCTCGACACGCACCAGGTCGAGCGCGCGCTCGAGTCGCTCGGCGCCGAGCTGCGCACCCGCGAGCACGCCCTCGCCGAGGTCGGTGCGAAGGACCTGGAGGACTACCAAGACCTGCAGGCCAAGCGCGCGGCGAACGGGGACACGATCCCGAGCCTGCCGCGGCTGCTCATCGTCATCGACGAGTTCGCCTCGCTCGCCCGCGAGCTGCCCGACTTCGTCAAGGGCCTGGTGAACATCGCCCAGCGCGGTCGGTCGCTCGGCATCCACCTGATCCTCGCAACGCAGCGACCGGGCGGTGTCGTGTCGCCCGAGATCCGCGCGAACACGAACCTCCGGATCGCGCTGCGCGTCACCGACCAGTCGGAGAGCCAGGACGTCATCGGCGCGAACGACGCCGCGCGGATCGCGAAGTCGACCCCGGGGCGCGCCTACGTGCGGCTCGGCGCTGCCTCGCTGCTGCCGTTCCAGTCCGGTCGTGTGGGTGGGCGCCGGCCCGGCTCGGACGACCAGGAGGCCCGGCCCGCCCTGGTCCGCGAGCTCACGTTCGCCTCGTACAGCGATCCAGCCCCCCGCCCGGCCGCCGTCGAGGCCGCGGCCAGCGACGTGGAGGTCACCGACCTGAGCGTCCTCGTCGCGTCGATCGACGACGCCACCCGCGCCCTCGGCACCCCCGAGCAGCGGAAGCCCTGGTTGCCGCCGCTCGGCGAGGTCGTCGGGCTCGACGACGTCGAGGCGACCGGCACCGGCGACCTGGCACCCCTGGCGGTCGCCTGGGGCGTCGAGGACCACCCGGGTGACCAGCGGCAGCGCCCGGCGGTGTTCGACCTCGACGCGGACGGCCACCTGTTCGTGATCGGCTCGCCGCGCTCGGGTCGCAGCCAGACGCTGCGCACGCTGGCCGGCGCAATGGCCCTCCGGCTCGGCGTCGGCGACGTCCACATGTACGGGATCGACTGCGGCAACGGTGCCCTGCTGGCCCTCGGTGCGCTGCCGCACTGCGGTGCCGTGGTGCAGCGGCACGAACCCGACCGGGTCTCGCGGCTGCTCGGCATCCTGCTCCGCACGGTGCAGGAGCGCCAGGCCGCCTTCGCCGCCGGTGGGTACTCGTCGATCGCCGAACAGCGGACCGACGCGGACACCGTGCCGATGCCGCACATCGTCGTGTTCCTCGACCAGTGGGAGAGCTTCATGGCGACCCTGGCGGACGCCGAGAACGGTGCGCTGCACGACGCCGTCCAGACCCTGCTGCGCGAGGGCGTCGGCGTCGGCGTGCACCTGGTCGTCTCCGGCGACCGCACCCTGACGTCCGGCCGGATGTCGAGCCAGGTGGAGCGGAAGCTGCTGCTCGCCCTGGCCGACCGCGGCGACTACAACTACGAGGGCATCAACGGCAAGAAGCTGCCGGAGTCGATCCCACCGGGGCGCGGGTTCCGCAACGCCACGGCGACGGAGACCCAGGTCGCCGTGCTGCCCGGCGGCCTCGGGGGCCGCGACCAGGCCGCCGCGCTGCGGGGCATCGGTGACGAGGTCAGTGCTCACGTGCCGGCCGACGCCCCGAAGCCGTTCCGCATCGACGTGCTCCCGCGCTCCATCACCTTCACGGACGCCGTGCGGTACCTGCCGTCCGCCGAGGCGTCGGTCGGCCGGGTCGCACTCGGTGTCGGCGGCGACGAGCTCCGGCTGTTCACGCACGACTTCGTGCAGGACACCCCGGTCTTCATCGTCGGTGGCAGCCCGCGCTCCGGCAAGAGCACCGCGCTCGTCGCCATGGCCCGTCACGTGCTGTCGGCGGGTGGGTCGGTCGTCGCGGTGACGCCGCGGGAGTCCCCGCTCCGAGCACTCGTCGGAGCACCGCGCGTCACGGTCGTGACCGACGGTGGCATCGGCGCCGAGGGGCTGTCCGCCGCGATCGACACCGGATCGGACGGCTTCACGCTCGTGCTGGTCGACGACGCCGAGGCCCTGAAGGAGTCGCCGGCCGAACCGGTGTTCCGGGCGATCATGGACTCCGACCGGGGTCGTTCGGTCGGGCTCGTCCTGGCCGGTGACGTCGAGGGTGTGGCGAGCGGGTTCCGCGGCTGGCAGGTCGACGCGAAGAAGGCCCGTCGGGGCATGTTGCTCGCGCCGCTCAGCACCGTCGACGGCGACCTGATCGGCACGAAGCTGTCGAAGAGCCTGGTCACCCAGGACCGCGTCGCGGGCCGGGCGCTGCTGAACGACGCCGACCAGGCGCTCCGACTCGTGCAGGTACCGGCGGGCGACTAGCGCCGGCCGCGGGGGGTGCAGCCCGGAGCCTGTGCACCCCGGAGCCGGCCCGGTCCGGGGCCTGCTCAGCCCAGCGGCGTCTCGCTGACGAGCCCGACGGCGGGTTCGGCGCGGAGTGTGTGCCCGCCGAACACCACGGTGTCGCCGGGCTGCACGGTCGTGCGCTGCGACGGCACGAGCATCGCCGCGGGGAACCCCGGACGCTGCAGCTCGACGCCGTTCGCCGACGCGGTGTCGAGCACCCAGAGCGAGCCCTCGGCGCCGAACCCGAACTCCAGGTGGGTGCGGCTGAGCAGCCGCGCCGGGTCCTCCAGGGCGATCATGTGGGCGAAGCCGCCGTCCGGGTGGGCGCTCGCGGGGTCACGGCCGATCAGTCCGCCACCCGACACGGTCACCCGCTGGCCGCCGTCGAGGACGAGCACGGCAGCCGCCGCCTGGCGGGCCGGCGCGGCGTCACGACGGGCGGTGGTGCCGCCGGACGACCCGAGCGGCCGGCCGGGCATCTGCGCCACGGTCGCCCGGACCCGGTCGGCACTCGCGCGCGGCGCCGGGGGCGGGGTGACGACGGAACGGGCGAGCTCGCCGCGCTGCGCCATCTGTGCGAGGTCACGCTCGCCGACCCGTTCGACGACGGGCTCGACGACCTTGCGCTTCTTCCGGAACGGCCAGAGGCGCATCAGGACGCCTCGCTGCCGACCGCGGCGGAGTCGATGAGCTCGAAGGTGTCGGTCACGGTCTCGAACAGTTCGTACAGGGGCTCGGCCAGGTCGGTCGCGGGCGAGGAGACGCTGACCAGGGCGACCTGGTCGCCGGCGGGCACGAACGTCTGCATGAGCACGACGTCGAACGACCCGCGGCCGTCCGGTGCCTGCACCGTCGAGACGCCCCAGACGCGCGGCACCCGGCCGACGCGGGGGACCTCGTGCACGTCGACGTGCATGCCGTCGTCGTCGCCGCCGAGTGCGGCGACGTGGTCGGTGAGCGCGGCGAGCGGGTCGCCGCCGGCCTCCGGCGCGGGCAGGACCGTCACGGTGAGGGCACCGGAGACGATGCCGTCCTCGCTCGGCTCGGCGAACGCGGCGCAGTACCGCGCACCGCTGTCCCACGCCGAGCGGGCGAACCGGCGGAGCACCCGGACGATCTCGGTGCGGTGGTCCCACAGTTCCCGGTGGTCCTCGATGCGTTCCTGCACGAGGGCGCTGATCCGGTCGTCGCGGCGTTCCGGTTCGACCGGGAGCTCGAACCAGGAGCGCGGGACCGTGATGGCGAAGTGGTCGACCGACATGCCCGCTACCGTACCGTGGCGTGTCGCCCAGCGGTCCGCCGCATCGCCCGCAGCAACAGCGGACCCGGCAGTCGCAGCAGGGCCCCCGGCACGAGCGCCCGCACCCCGGCCACCACCCGGACGGTGCGCCGGAAGCGCCGTTCCTCCCGCGGCCCCCACGCGAAGCCGTACGCGGCCCGCAGCCGCTCCGGCAGCATCCCCACGGTCACGATGCGGACGAGGGGCATCGCCGCCCGCACCCACAGCGGCGCGAACCGTGGGTGCAGCAGGTCACGGACGACCCCGCGGGCGTCGTCGGTGACCTCGAGCCCCTCCAGCGTCCGCTGCCAGTACCGGTCGAACGCCGCCACCGAGGTCGGCCAATGCTCCGGGGGCACCCGCAGCGCGGTCGCGATCGGGGCGTAGGCGGCGAGGACCTGCTCGGCGCGGGCCGCGGAGACGTGTGTGCCGAACAGGTCGTGCGCCCGGCGGGCGGAGTCGAACAGGGTCGCGGCCACCCAGAGCTGCCGGTCGACGTCGTCGGCGCCGGCGACGGGCCGGTGCGCACGGTTGACGAAGCCCGCTGCGGTCGCCGAGTCGGTCTCGGTGCCGATGACGACGGCGTAGACGAACATCAGGGTGTGGGCGAGCCGCTGCTGGGGTCGCCGGGCGAAGTCGGAGTGCCGCCGGACACCGGCCGCGACGACCGGGTCGGCGATCTGCAGCAGGATGGCGCGGCCGCCCGCGGCCACGGGCGTGCTGTCGGCGAGGAACCGACGCAGGTGACGGTCGTGCACGCGACCAGCAGGCGGACGGGAGGCACGGTGCGGGTCGTGTGTCGCGCCTCCAGGCCGTGGGGTGGTCACGCTGCACCCCGTCGACGTCGCGCCCGCAGGACGGGTCGCAGGTCCACGGCGATCGCGGCCAGGAGCGCGACCGCGCCGACGACCAGGGCGACCAGTGCGTACGAGGCGTCGACGGGCGCGTCACCGGTCAGGGCGAGGAGCGTCGCGACGAGCCAGATCGCGGGGAGCGGCCAGAGGCGGGTCGGTGATCCGGTGACGACCGCACCGGCGACGCCGACGACGAGGAGCGGGACCCAGCGACCACCGGGCTCCGAGCGGGCGGCGAGGTGGGCCGAGGCGGCGACCAGGAGCATCGCCGCCACCGCCAGCAGCCGCGCCGCCGAGGGCATGCTGCGGACGCCGGAGCGGATTCGTCGGAACACGGCCCGATGGTACCGAGCCGTGTTCCGGGGGAGCCTGATCAGCTCAGAGCGGCTTCGTGCCGAGGTCGTTGCCGAGGTCGGCGCGGTCCTCGTCCTGCTCGTTCTCGTGCTCCCACAGGTCGGGCGAGCCCTCGCGCGGGGATCCGCCGGTCGGACCGTCGTCCGAGCCGTCACCGGGCTGCGGCTCCACCGTCTCTCCGGCGACCGCGTCGTTCGTCACCGTCTCGAGGGACTCCTCGGCCTCGTCCACCTCGTACGGGCCGACGTGCTCGCGGTCGATGTCGTCGTCGCGGCGCTGCTGCGCGTCGAAGCCGTCGACGGGGCTGATGCCGGGGTCGCTCATGGTGGTTCCTTTCCGTTGCGGGCTTCCTGCCTACCCGTCGGCGCTTGGCGGCTGTCCGGTTTCGCGTCGTGTTCACCCGGGCGTCACCTGCCGGTCACACCGTCACGGCAGCATCGCCGATGCTCGGGGGAGTGGAGCGCGGTCGCCGACGGGTGGTCGAGCGACCGCGCCTTCCCCGCCCGGGTCGTCCGGACCGGTGCGCTTCGTCCGCGCTCCGTCCCTGATTCGTTCAGACGCGTTCGAGCAGGTCGCGTTGCTCGACATCGGCGAGTGCGAGGGTGCGGTAGCCGGCGGACTCGAAGAACACCGTGATGCGGTCCTCTTCCGTGCTCATCACCACGCCCGTGCCCCACTCGGCGTGCTCGACGCGCGCATCCGGCGGCCACGCTTCGTCGTTCGCACCGTCGGCGACGTGGGCGGAGGCCTCGCGGGCCGTGCCGGACGAGCAGGTGTCGCAGTTGCCGCAGGGCTCGGGCAGTTCGTCGCCGAAGTAGCCGAGCAGGAACTGCCGGCGGCACCCGGTCGTCTCGGCGAGCTGTCGCATCATGGCGATGCGGGACTCCTCGACCCGTTCCCGTTCGGCAGCACGGTCTGCGGTGGCACGTGCCGCACGGTCGGCGTCCTGCGGGCCGTCCGGCACCCGGGAGACACCGTCGACGTCGTCGCGAAGGGCGCCGGCGTCGAGCAGGGCGTTCAGTGCTCGACCGGCGGTGCGGGCCGACAGGCCAGAGGCCTCCACCAGTGCGGAGCGGGCGATCGAGCCGGTCGCCGGGACGGCGTCGAACACGGCCCGGACCGAGGCGGGCCGCGGCGAGCCGGACGCGAAGAACGTGCGCAGGCCGAAGTCCTCGGCGCGGTAGTGCAGGGTGGCGCCGGCCGGTTCGGCATCCCGCCCGGCCCGTCCGATCTCCTGGTAGTAGGCGTCGATCGACTCCGGGACGTCGGCGTGCACGACGTACCGGACGTCGGGCTTGTCGATGCCCATGCCGAACGCGCTCGTGGCCACCACCACGTCGACGTCGCCGTCCAGGAACCCGGTGTGGACGGCCTCGCGCTCCGCCACCCGCATGCCGGCGTGGTACGGCTGCGCGCGACGACCGCGGGCGGCGAGGGCGTCGGCGTACTCCGTGGTCGCCGCTCGGGTTGCGACGTAGACGACCGTGGGCCCGTCGAGCTCGGCGACCTGGTCGACCACGGCCTGTCGCTTCTCGGCGTCCTCGGCGTGCCGGACCACCTCGAGCCGGATGCCGGGACGGTCGAACCCCGAGGCGAGCACGAACGGGTCGCGCATGCCGAGCCGCTCGACGATGTCGTCCCGCACCGGAGCGGAGCCCGTCGCGGTCAGGGCGAGCACCGGCGGGCGGCCCAGGCGCTCCGCGACCTCGCCGAGCGCCAGGTAGTCCGGTCGGAAGTCGTGGCCCCAGGACGAGATGCAGTGCGCCTCGTCGACGGCGACCAGCGCGACCCCGGCGTCGCGGAGGCGCTCGAGCACGTCGTCCTTCACCAGCTGTTCGGGGGCCAGGAACACGTACCCGACCTCGCCCGCGGCGACGGCGTCCCACGCGTCGGCGACGTCCCGGGCCTTCTTGGTCGCGTTCAGGGCGACGGCGCGGGGGGCGTCGGGATGGTGCTCGAGCCCGACGACCTGGTCCTCCTGCAGCGCCACGAGTGGGGAGACGACCACGACGAGGCCGTCCAGCCCGAGGCCGGCGACCTGGTAGATCGCGGACTTCCCCGATCCGGTGGGCATGACCGCCAGGGCGTCGCGGCGCTCGAGCACGGCGTCGATGACGGACTCCTGGTCGGGGCGGAGCTTCCAGCCGAAGACCTCGGCGGCGCGGGTACGGAGTTCGGGGTGCACCGATCCACATTGCCGAGCGCGAGCTCGGGTCGGACCCAGCGGTGCGCGCAGCGGCTCATGCGGTTCCGGTGCCCGGTCCCGATCGGCCGGTACTCGGCTGTGCTCGACGTGCACCGGCCGTCCACCGAGCGGCGCTAGGCTGCGTGGCGGCCGTTGTCTCGACACCGAGCGACCCTCGATGTGGAGTGCGCGACCGGGAAACCGATGCCGATCGCACGAACCGTGCGGGAAGAAGAACAGCGTGGATCTTTTCGAGTATCAGGCCAGGGACCTCTTCGAGTCCTACGGCGTCCCCGTGTTGCAGGGGATCATCGCCGACACCCCCGAGCAGGCGAAGGCGGCGGCCGAGAAGATCGGCGGCGTCGTGGTCGTCAAGGCGCAGGTGAAGGTCGGCGGTCGCGGCAAGGCCGGCGGCGTGAAGGTCGCGAAGACCCCGGACGAGGCGTTCGAGCACGCGCAGGCCATCCTCGGCCTCGACATCAAGGGCCACACCGTCCAGCGCGTCATGGTCGCCCAGGGTGCCGACATCGCCGAGGAGTTCTACTTCTCCGTGCTGCTCGACCGGGCCAACCGCTCCTACCTCTCGCTCACCAGCGTCGAGGGCGGCATGGAGATCGAGCAGCTCGCCGTCGAGAAGCCCGAGGCGCTCGCCCGGGTCGAGGTCGACCCGCTGACGGGCATCGACAAGGCCGCCGCGCTCGAGATCGCCGGGCAGGCGAACTTCCCGGAGGCGCTCCGCGACCAGGTCGCCGACGTCTTCGTGAAGCTCTACGACGTCTACAAGGGCGAGGACGCGACCCTCGTCGAGGTGAACCCCCTCGTCCGCACCGGCGACGGCCAGATCCTGGCACTCGACGGCAAGGTCTCGCTCGACGAGAACGCCGACTTCCGGCACGAGGGCCACAAGGACCTCGAGGACACCGCCAGCGAGGACCCGCTCGAGGCCAAGGCGAAGGCCCACGGGCTGAACTACGTCAAGCTCGACGGCCAGGTCGGCGTCATCGGCAACGGCGCGGGGCTCGTCATGTCGACGCTCGACGTCGTCGCCTACGCCGGTGAGCGCCACGGCGGCGTGAAGCCCGCCAACTTCCTCGACATCGGTGGCGGCGCCTCGGCCGAGGTGATGGCCAACGGCCTCGACGTCATCCTCGGCGACCCGCAGGTGAAGAGCGTGTTCGTGAACGTCTTCGGTGGCATCACCGCCTGCGACGCCGTCGCGAACGGCATCGTCGCCGCGCTCGGCATCCTCGGCGACGCGGCCACCAAGCCGCTCGTCGTGCGCCTCGACGGCAACAACGTGGAAGAGGGTCGCCGGATCCTGGCGGAGGCAGCGCACCCGCTCGTCACCGTCGCCGCGACCATGGACGATGCGGCCGAGAAGGCCGCCGAACTCGCCGCCGCAGCGGCCTGAAGGGACTGACCATGTCGATCTTCCTCAACAAGGACTCCAAGGTCATCGTCCAGGGCATCACCGGCGGCGAGGGCACGAAGCACACCGCACTCATGCTCAAGGCCGGCACGAACGTCGTCGGCGGTGTCAACGCCCGCAAGGCCGGCACAACCGTCACCCACGGCGATGTGTCGCTGCCGGTCTTCGGCTCGGTGCGCGAGGCCATCGACACCACCGGTGCCGACGTCTCGATCGTCTTCGTCCCGCCGGCGTTCGCGAAGGACGCCGTGATGGAGGCCATCGACGCCGAGATCCCGCTCGTCGTCGTCATCACCGAGGGCATCCCCGTGCAGGACTCGGCCGAGTTCTGGGCGCACGCCAAGGCGAAGGGCGGCACGACCCGGATCATCGGGCCGAACTGCCCCGGCATCATCACCCCGGGGGAGTCCCTCGTCGGCATCACCCCGGCGACGATCACCGGCAAGGGCCCGATCGGGCTCGTCTCGAAGTCCGGCACCCTGACCTACCAGATGATGTACGAGCTCCGTGACCTGGGCTTCTCGACCGCCATCGGCATCGGCGGCGACCCGGTCATCGGCACCACGCACATCGACGCGCTCGCCGCGTTCGAGGCCGACCCCAGCACCTCGGCCATCGTGATGATCGGCGAGATCGGTGGCGACGCGGAAGAGCGCGCCGCCGAGTTCATCAAGGCGCACGTCACCAAGCCGGTCGTCGGCTACGTCGCGGGCTTCACCGCTCCCGAGGGCAAGACGATGGGCCACGCCGGCGCGATCGTGTCCGGTTCGGCCGGCACCGCCGAGGCGAAGAAGCAGGCACTCGAGGCCGCCGGCGTCAAGGTCGGCAAGACGCCGTCCGAGACCGCCGCGCTGCTGCGCGAGGTCGTCGCCGCTCGCTAGCGTTCGTCTTCCGCAAAACACCGGTGTTCGCCCGTTGAACCGCGTCCTGCGCGTGTTCGTCCGGCGAACACCGGTGTTTTGCGTCAGTAGCCGCGCGGCTCAGGGGCGGTCGCGCGAGGGGCACGTATCCTCGCTGCGATGAACCGCCTGGGAACCGCTCTGCTCGCCGCGATCGAGGCGGTCGTGACGGTCGGCGTCGGCATCGGGATCGCCCTCGTGCCCCTGACGCTGCTCTGGGGGTTCGAGTACGGCCTGCAGGTCGACTGGGACGTGTTCTGGAAGGCCACCGGCAGCGTGTGGCTCGTCGGTCACGGCGTCGACGTCTCGTTCCTGCTCGGGTCCGCACTCGCGAAGAGCACAGGGGTCAGCGGCGCCGCCGACCCCATCCACGTGACCCTGGCGGCCCTCGGGTTCGCGGTCGTGACGGCCTGGCTCGGCGCTCGTGCCGGACGCCGGTTCGCCGAGACCGAGCACCGCACCACCGGCCTGCTGGTCGGGACCGCCGTCGTCGCGCTCCTCGGCCTGGCCGTCGCCTTGTCGTCGACCTCGGCTGCCACCCGCCCCACGCTCTGGCAGGCCGTGCTGCTGCCGGCGCTCTGGTTCGGGATCCCCGCACTCGCCGTCTCCGAGGTCTGCCGTCGTCGCCGTGACATGCCCGCCGACGCCGGCACCCAGCGCGTCATCGACCTGGTCGACCGCATCCCCGCCGTCTGGCGGACCGTCGCCGGGTTCGGCCTGCGCGCCGGGACCGCCGCGACCGCCGTGGTCGTCAGCGTGGCCGCGGTGCTGGTCGGCCTGCTCCTCTTCACGTCCTTCGCCGAGGTCATCACCCTGTACGAGCAGTCGCACGCCGGGGTCATCGGCGGCGTCGCGCTCACCGTCGGGCAGCTCGCGTTCCTGCCGGACTTCGTCGGGTGGGCGACCTCGTGGTTGATCGGCCCGGGGTTCGCCATCGGCACCGGGTCGGGCGTGTCCCCGATCGCCACGACCCTGGGCCCGATCCCCGGTCTGCCGGTCTTCGGCGCCCTGCCGACCTCTGGTCACACCTTCGGGCTCGTCTGGATCCTGGTGCCGGTCATCGCCGGGTTCGCGATCGGCGGCTCGATGCGTCCGCGCTTGGTGCGGGCCCTGGGCACCGCCGACTCCGCGTTGCACCGTGCGTTCGGCGGCGTCGCGGCAGGACTCGTGGCCGGGGTGCTCACGGGGCTCATCGCCTGGGTGTCGTCCGGTTCGTTCGGCCCCGGGCGCCTGGCCGACGTCGGCCCGGACGCCCTGGCGGTCGGTGGGTTCGCCGCACTCGAGGTCGGCCTGCCGGCGATCATCGCCCTCGCCGCGGGCAGTGACCTCGTCCGGCTGCCGGAGGGCGGCTGGACGCGGGAGCGCTGGACCGAGGCCGACGAAGCCGACGAGGACGACGACACGGCGCGCGCCGGGGTCGGCGTCAGCGAGGGGTCCCTGCTCGCCGCACTCGACCAGGCCGGGGCCGGGCGCACCACCGACGTGCACCGTTTCGTGGTCGAGGAGTCCCACGACGGGTCGACCGCTGCACGACCCCGCGCGACGACCGAGCAGGTGACCGGGCCGATCGGGCCGATCGGCAGCGAGGTCGTCGGGGACGAGCCAGCCGGTGCGACGGCGGCGCAGCCCGCTCGCGCACTCGCCTCCGCGCCGACGCCCCCGCCCGTCGCCCCGCGCGACCACGACACCGACCGCGACGTCGAGCTCCCCGACTGGGCGAAGACCGATGCGGTGGCCGCCGACCGCCTGGCCGCCGAGCCCGAACCGGAGCGCCGCAGCACCGGACGAGCGGCCCTGGGCGGCCTCCGCGACCGCCTGGCCGGCGCGGCCGAGGGCGTCCGGGGACGAGCCGGTGCACTCCGCGACCGCGTGACCGGCTCCGACGCCGAGCCGGAGCGGCCCGCCCAGCAGCGGCCAGGCTCCGAGCGGCCCGCAGCCCCCGCACCCGCGTCCACACCCGCACCCGCACCCACCCCGGTGCCGACCGACGCCCAGCCCGCGTTCCCGTGGAGCACCGAGGAGTTCGTCGCCGGTCGCGACGACGTGGACGAGACGTCCGAGGCGGACCGCGTGGACGTCGCGCCGGACACCCGGGCGCCTGCTGCGAGGCCGGCGGAGCAGTCCCGCCCGGCGAAGTGGGACGTCACCGACCAGATCCCCGAGGACGAGCTGCCCTGGTGGCGGCAGCCCAAGGACGACCGGTAACAGCGCCCGTCGAGTGCGTGCCTGCCGGTAGGGTTGGTGCCGTGCTCGAACTGGTCGTCCTGATCTCCGGTACCGGGTCGAACCTCCGAGCCCTGCTCGAAGCGACCTTCGACGCCGAGTACCCCGCCCGTGTCGTCGCCATCGGTGCCGACCGTGACGCCGAGGGCCTCGGTCTCGGCGAGGAGTTCTCGATCCCGACCTTCACGGTGCCCTTCACCCGCTACGACTCCCGCGCCGAGTGGGGCCAGGCCCTGGCGGAGCAGATCCGCCCGTGGTCGCCCGACCTGCTCGTGCTCTCCGGCCTGATGCGCCTGCTGCCCCCGGCCGTGGTGTCCGAGTTCGCCCCGGGGATCATCAACACCCACCCGGCCCACCTGCCCGAGTTCCCCGGCGCCCACGGCGTGCGGGACGCCCTGGCCGCCGGGGTCACCGAGACCGGCGCGAGCGTCATCGCGGTCGACGACGGCGTCGACACGGGGCCGATCCTCGCGCAGGAGCGCATCCCGGTGCTGCCGGGCGACACCGAGTCGACGCTGCACGACCGCATCAAGCCGGTCGAGCGCCGCCTGCTCATCCAGACCATCCTCGACATCGCCAACGGCACCACCGACCTGAAGGGCACCCCGAGCGCATGAGCGTGCACGCAGCCGACCCCAGCCTCTACCGCGACCGTGACGTGGTCCCGGTCCGCCGTGCCCTCGTCTCGGTGAGCGACAAGTCCGGCCTGCTCGAGCTCGCCGGCGCCCTGGCCGACTCCGGGGTCGAGATCGTGTCGACCGGCTCCACCGCGCAGGCCATCCGTGACGCGGGCTACGCCGTCACCGACGTCGCGAGCGTCACCGGGTTCCCCGAGTCGCTCGACGGCCGGGTGAAGACCCTGCACCCGTCGGTGCACGCCGGCCTGCTCGCCGACCTGCGGCTCGAGTCGCACGAGCAGCAGCTCGCCGACCTCGACATCGCGCCGTTCGAGCTCGTCGTCGTGAACCTCTACCCGTTCGTCGAGACCGTGGCGTCGGGTGCCGACACCGCGACCGTGGTCGAGAACGTCGACATCGGCGGCCCCGCGATGGTCCGCGCCTCGGCGAAGAACCACCCGAACGTGGCGATCGTCGTGTCCCCGGCGTCCTACCCCGAGGTCGTCGAGGCCGTGCGGGCCGGCGGCACCACGCTCGAGCTCCGGAAGCGCCTCGCCGCCCAGGCCTTCGCCCACACCGCCGCCTACGACACCGCGGTGGCGTCCTACTTCGCGAGCGACGTCGTCACCGCCGCAGCAGCCCCGACCACGAGCGGCGACATCCGGACCCCGGGTGCGTTCGACGAGCACCTGTCGTTCGAGGCCGAGCTGTCCGCGACCCTGCGCTACGGCGAGAACGCCCACCAGGCCGCGGCGCTCTACACGACGTCGGACGGCACCGGCATCGCACAGGCGACGCAGCTGCACGGCAAGGAGATGTCGTACAACAACTACGTCGACGCCGACGCAGCGGTCCGTGCGGCCTTCGACTTCGACGAGCCCGCCGTCGCGATCATCAAGCATGCCAACCCGTGCGGCATCGCGATCGCCCCGGCCGAGTCCGCCGACCCGATCGCCTCGGCCCACGCCGCCGCGCACGCCTGCGACCCGCTCTCGGCGTTCGGCGGGGTCATCGCCGCGAACCGCCCGGTCACCGTGGCCATGGCCGAGACCGTGAAGGACATCTTCACCGAGGTCGTCGTCGCCCCGGGCTTCGACCCGGAGGCCCTCGAGATCCTGTCGCGCAAGAAGAACATCCGCCTGCTCACGCTGCCGGCCGACTTCGCGCTGGCCGACCGCGAGGTCAAGCAGATCTCCGGCGGGTTCCTGGTGCAGGACGCCGACCGCTTCACGGGCTTCGACCAGGCCACGTGGACCCTCGTCGCCGGCGAACCCGCCGACGAGCAGACCCTCACCGACCTGGCCTTCGCGTGGAAGGCGAGCCGCTCGGTGAAGTCGAACGCCATCCTGCTGGCGAACCGGGGCGCGAGCGTCGGCGTCGGCATGGGTCAGGTGAACCGGGTCGACTCCTGCCACCTCGCGGTGAACCGGGCGGGTGACCGGGCGACCGGCAGCGTCGCGGCGTCCGATGCCTTCTTCCCGTTCGCCGACGGCCTGCAGGTCCTGCTCGACGCCGGTGTCCGTGCGGTGGCGCAGCCCGGCGGCAGCGTCCGCGACGACGAGGTCATC
Organism: Curtobacterium sp. MCSS17_011; assembly: GCF_003224275.1. Lineage (NCBI taxonomy): Bacteria > Bacillati > Actinomycetota > Actinomycetes > Micrococcales > Microbacteriaceae > Curtobacterium > Curtobacterium sp. MCSS17_011. Next base: position 25,535 of record NZ_QKLE01000024.1, read on the forward strand.
GCCGCGGCGAAGGCGGCCGGCGTCACGATGTACTTCACGAGCGAGCGCCATTTCTTCCACTGATCTGAACAATCGGTGGCGAACCATTGCGCGCCGAGAGTCACTGTGAATAGTCTGTAAGGCTCCGCGGCAGGCAGCCGACGATCCCTCGGGACCGGCGGCACCGCGGACACAACGGTGACGAAGACGACGACTGGAGTGACGATGGACAACATGACCGGAACCGTGGCGACGGCCGCCCGTGCAGGTCTCGTGTCCGTCGTGGGGACCACTCCCGCACGGCGATCCCTGATCGCACCGCGGCCCCGCGCTGCGGCCGCCGTCTAGTCGGGCCGTTCCCACGGCCCCGCGGCGCAGCACCACTCGCGTCCGCGAACCACCCGCCTGAACCCGGGGGACGACTGTCCCTCGGTGCCTCCGGCCCGCCCGACGTCACGCGAGTGACGGCGGAGGCGCGACCATGCGCCCGGCCGATGATCACCACGCAACGCCACACCGAGCCTCCAGGCCGAAGCCGCCCACGCACGCACGCAAGCGAGCAGTAGCGCGACCCGGGGACCCGGCAGACGCATGAGGACGCAACGCATGTCCAAGTCGCCCACCACGGCGCGCCCGTCCACCTTCCGCGCGATCGCGCGGATCTACCCCTACGTGAAGCCCTACCAGGGGCGCCTCATCGGCGGCATGGCCGCAGCGATGGGGGCCTCCCTGGTGGCGCTCGCAATCCCCTACGTGCTGCAGTGGCTCGTCGACGGTCCGCTGTCGTCGCGCGACTCGGCACAGATCTGGCCCGCCGGGCTCGGGGTGCTCGCCCTCGGTGTGCTCGAGGCGTTCTTCATCGCCTCGCGCCGCCGGCTGGTGATGCGCCCCTCGACCCGCATCGAGACCAGCATGCGCAACTCGCTCTACGCGAAGCTGCAGGACCTGCCGGTCGCGTTCCACGACCGCTGGGAGTCCGGGCAGCTGCTGTCCCGTTCCGTGTCGGACCTGTCCTTGATCCGGCGCTGGCTGGCCTTCGGCGTGGTCCTGCTCGTCGTGAACATCGTGACGATCGTCGTCGGCTTCGTCGTGCTGTTCACCTTCGGCTGGATCCTCGGGCTGATCTTCCTGATCGCGTCGATCCCGCTGTGGATCAACGGCCTGCTGTTCGAGCGCCGGTACTCCGCCGTCGCCCGCCGCAGCCAGGACCAGGTCGGTGACCTCGCCACGAGCGTCGAGCAGTCGGTGCACGGCATCCGCGTGCTCAAGGCGTTCGGTCGCGGCGGCGCGAAGCTCGAGGAGTTCAGCGAGCAGGCCGAGGCTCTGCGCGGCACCGAGATCAAGAAGGCGAAGGCCATCGCGGGCATCTGGCTGTGGCTGCTGCTCGTGCCGGACGTCGCGTTCGCGCTGTGCCTGCTCGCCGGCATCTGGTTGGCGTCGCAGGGGCAGCTCAGCGTCGGCCAGCTGTTCGCGTTCTTCGCGACGGCGACGGTGCTGCGGTTCCCGATCGAGTCGATCGGCTTCCTGCTCTCGATGACGTTCGACACCCGCACGGCGGTCGACCGCTTCTTCGAGGTCATGGACTCCGAGAACACCATCACGGACCCGGAGCACCCGAAGACGATCGCCCAGCCGCACGGTGCCCTGTCGTTCAACGGCGTGCACTTCCGGTACCAGGACTCCGCACCGCAGTACCCGGACCTGATCAACGGCGTCGAACTGCAGCTGCAGCCGGGCGAGACCATGGCGCTCGTCGGGCTCACCGGCTGCGGCAAGACGACGCTGCTCTCGCTCGTGCCGCGTCTGTACGACGTGACCGGCGGTTCGGTGACGATCGACGGGGTCGACATCCGCGACCTCACCCGCGAGGAACTGCGTCGGCACGTCGGCGTCGCCTTCGAGGACGCCACCCTGTTCTCGTCGACCGTGCGTGAGAACGTGCTGCTCGGTCGTCCGGACGTGCAGGGTGCCGAGGCCGAGGCGCTCATGCGCGAGGCGCTCGACATCGCGCAGGCGTCCTTCGTGGACGACCTGCCCGACGGCGTCGACACCCGGGTCGGTGAAGAGGGGCTGTCGCTGTCCGGCGGCCAGCGCCAGCGCCTGGCACTCGCCCGCGCGATCGCCGCGCGGCCGTCGGTGCTCGTGCTCGACGACCCGCTGTCGGCGCTCGACGTCGACACCGAGGCGCGGGTCGAGGCGGGCCTGCGGCGCGTGCTCGCCGACACCACGTCGCTCATCGTGGCGCACCGTCCGTCGACGGTGACGCTGGCCGACCGGGTCGCCCTGATGGAGAACGGCGTCGTCACGGCCGTCGGGACCCACCACGACCTGATGGCCACCAACGAGCACTACCGCTACGTCATCTCGTCGCTCGACGACGACGACGCGACCGCACGACAGGAGGCGATGGCATGAGCCAGCAAGAGAAGAACCTGCCGCTCGACACGTCGGCCGGGCCGGGAGGCGCGGATCCCGTCGTCGACGACATCGCCGACACGCAGTCTGCCGCCCCCGTCACCGCCTCGATCACCACCATGGGCGTGCGCGGCGAGGAGCGTGAGGACTTCACGAAGGCCGAGAGCAAGCGCCTGCGGCGCCGGTCCCTCGCCCTGCTCGGGTCCCTCGCCGCACCGCTGAAGCTCCGGCTCGTGCTGCTCGGCATCGTGGTCGTGGTCTCGACCGCCGGCACCGTCGCGGGGCCGGCGCTCATCGCGTGGGGCATCGACAACGCCTTGCCCGCGGTGATGAACCAGAACGACTGGGTGCCGGCGTTCGGGGTCGTCGCGACGTACATCGTCGTGGCCGTCCTCGGTGCGGTGCTCACTGCCTGGTACACCGTGCTCGCGGCGCGGATCAGCCAGGCGATCCTGTTCGACCTGCGCAAGCGGGTGTTCCTGCACACGCAGCGGCTCTCGCTCGAGTTCCACGAGACCTACACGTCGGGCCGGATCATCTCGCGTCAGACGAGTGACCTCGACTCGATCCGCGAGCTGCTCGACTCCGGGCTGAACCAGCTGATCCAGGGCGTGCTGTACATGGTGTTCACCGCCGTGGCCCTGGTGCTGCTCGACCCGACGTCCGGGCTCGTGCTCGCGGTGTCGCTCGTGCCGCTCTGGTTCCTGATCCGCTGGTTCCAGACGAACTCGCAGACGCTGTTCCGCGCTACCCGCGTCACCTCGGCGCGCGTGATCGTGCACTTCGTCGAGACGATGACCGGCATCCGCGCGGTGCAGGCGTTCCGCAAGGAGTCCCGCAACCGTGATGAGTACGGCGGCTTCGTCGAGGACTACCGGGTGGCGAACACGAAGGTGTTCAACCTGTTCGGCACGTTCGACCCGGTGCTCGTGCTCATCGGCAACGCGACGCTCGCCGCGGTCGTCATCGTCGGTGGCTTCCGGATCGTCGGCGGGACGCTGGAGGTCGGTGCGCTGCTCGCGGTCGCGCTGTACGCCAAGCGCTTCTTCGACCCGGCGCAGGAACTCGCGATGTTCTACAACGGGTACCAGTCGGCCTCGGCGGCGATGGAGAAGATCTCGGGTGTCCTCGAGGAACGGCCGAGCGTGCCGGACCCCGTGAAGCCCACCCGTCTGGCGGACGCCACCGGGAAGATGGACTTCGACGACGTCGTCTTCGCCTACAACAAGGGCAAGGTCGTGCTGCCGGAGTTCGACCTGCACATCCCGGCGGGGCAGACCATCGCGCTCGTCGGGTCCACCGGTGCCGGCAAGTCGACGCTCGCCAAGCTCATGGCGCGCTTCTACGACCCGACCCAGGGCTCGGTGAAGCTCGACGGCGTGGACCTGCGCGACCTCGACACGAAGGACATGCGCCGCGCGATCGTCATGGTCACCCAAGAGGCGTACCTGTTCTCCGGGACCGTCGCGGACAACATCGCGCTCGGCAAGCCCGGTGCGTCGCGTGCGGAGATCGAGGCGAGCGCCAAGGCCGTCGGCGCGCACGAGTTCATCATGGCGCTGCCCGACGGGTACGACACCGACGTGAACAAGCGCGGTGGTCGTGTCTCGGCGGGCCAGCGGCAGCTGCTCTCGTTCGCGCGGGCGTTCATCGCGGACCCGAAGGTGCTCATCCTCGACGAGGCCACGGCGTCGCTCGACATCCCCTCGGAACGACTCGTGCAGGAGGGCCTGGAGACCCTGCTCGCCGACCGTACCGCGGTGATCATCGCGCACCGGCTGTCCACCGTCGCGATCGCCCACCGGGTGCTCGTGATGGAGCACGGCAAGATCGTCGAGGACGGCACCCCCGCCGACCTCATCGCCGGCACCGGGCGGTTCGCCCAGCTGCACGCGGCCTGGCGCGACTCGCTCGTCTAGGCCCCGGTCGGGCTGCGCCACGTGGTTGGCTTGCTCCATGAGCAACGACAGCGTGGTGCAGCCCGGCGGCGTCGCCCTGCACGACCCCTTCTACGGTGCCCCCTTCACCGAGGCCGTCCGACGGTTCTGGCGGAAGTACACCGTGTTCACCGGACGGGCATCGCGCGCCGAGTTCTGGTGGTGGTGGCTGACGTCGTTCGCGATCGGGCTCGTGCTGCAGCTCGTGCCGCAGGTGTTCACGCCGGACACCCCGGTGCTCGAGAACCCCGTCGGCTCGTACCTGTTCATGCTGTGGGTGCTCGCGACGCTCATCGGGTCGCTCGCCCTCGGCGCCCGACGGCTGCACGACGCGAACCTGTCCGGCTTCTGGCAGTTCCTGCACGTGCTGCCGGGCATCGGCGCGCTCATCGTGTACGTGCTGTGCCTGCTGCCCGCGAACCCGAAGGGTGCGCGCTTCGACCGCTGACGGCCGACCCGCGGCGGACCCTGGCGGGCCGACCTGCGCGGACCGGGATCAGAACGGGTCGTCCGCGTCCGTTGCCGGTGACCAGCGCGCACGACGCATGTCGAGCCTCCAGGCCGACGTCCCCTGCACGAGCGGCGTCCCCTCGGCCCGGTAGTGCTCGAGCGCCCGGGCCTCGTGGTGGAGTGGCGGGTGCCCACCCGCGCGCACCACACGCCACCACGGCAGGTCGGCGCCCTCGTGCGCCATCACCTTGCCGACGGCACGCGGCGCCCGCGACCCGAGGGCGGCGGCGACGTCGCCGTACGTCATGACGTGACCGGGCGGGATCATCCGCACCACCTCGGCGACGGCGGCGCCGAAGTCGACGGCGGCGCCGAAGTCGACGGCGGCGCCGAAGCCGACCGCGGCATCGTCGGACGGCACGGCGTCGGATGCCACGTCGTCGGAGGGCACGGCGTCGGAGCGTGCTAGAGCGTCAGGACCGCGAAGTGGTCGCCGTACTGGGTCTCGCGCACGACCTCGAAGCCCACGGCGCGGAAGAACGCCTCGGGGCTGTCGTCGCCGCCCGGCTCGTACACGACCGTCAGCCGCTCGAACCCGCGGCTGCGTGCCTCGTCCGCCAGGCCGTGCACGGCGAAGCGACCGACGCCCCGGCCCTGCGCGCTCGCCGCCACGTTGACGCGCCAGATGCAGCTGCGCAGCTCTTCCTGCGCGTTGTCGGCGTCGAACGAACCGATGATCAGACCGAGGACCTCGTCGTCGTCGAGGACGACGCGGGTCCACGCGGAGCTCGGCTTGACGTCGGACTCGGCGACCCCGTAGGTGGTCGGCTGCACGAACTGTTCCTGGCCCGGCTTGAGCGTCAGGGAGTTGGCCGCGGCAGCGGTCTTCGCGGAGAGTTCTTCCAGGCGCAGGTCGGACATGCGGCCAGGGTAACGGTGCGGACCCTGCGGGGGCCAGTGACGACGGCAGACCGAGACCGCACCGTTGCCACGGTATGGTCGCGGCATGGCAGAGCATCGACGCGGAGCGAACCTCCCGTCGATCGGCGGGTTCAACCGCACCGTGGTCCTCGACGCCGTCCGCCGCTCGCCCGACGGCCTGAGCCGCGTCGAACTCGCCGCCCGCACGGGGCTGAGCGCGCAGACCGTCTCGAACGTCACCCGGTTCCTGATCGAGGCCGGCATGATCGTCGAGTCCGGCACCGTCGTCTCCGGCCGCGGCAAGCCCCGCACCATCCTGCGGCTCGAACCGGGCAGTCGGTACGCGGTCGGTGTGCACATCGACCCGGCCGTCGTCACCTACGTGCTGCTCGACCTCGCCGGCACTGTCGTCGCCGCTTCCACCACCTCGACCCCCACGGCCGACGACCCGTCCGAGGTGGTGCGCACCATCGCCTCGGCCGTCGACGGGCTCGTCGCCGACGCCGGGGTCGCCGTCGACAGCGTGCTCGGCGTCGGGATCGCGAGCCCCGGACCCATCGACGTCGAGGCCGGCATCGTGGTCGACCCGCCGTTCCTGCCCCGGTGGCGGGACGTGCCGCTGCGCGACGCGCTCGCCGAGGCCACCGGCTACCCGGTCCTGCTCGAGAAGGACGTCACTGCCGCCGCGGTCGGTGAGATGTTCCTGGCGGGGGAGTCCTCGGCCCGGAACTTCGCGTTCGTGTACTTCGGCACGGGGTTCGGCGTCGGGCTCGTCGTCGACCACGAACCCGTGCGCGGGGTGGGATCGAACGCGGGTGACGCCGGACACATCATGGTCGATCAGGGGTCCCTCGCCGGCACCCCGGACGGCTCGGGCACGCGCGGCGAGGTCGGTGCCGCCGTGGCGCCGGACCGGCTGGTGCGGATCGCCCGGTCGCGGGGGCTCGCGTTGTCGGGCAGCGGCGCGGTCGCCGAGGCCGGTGCCGACGCCGATGCCTCGGGTGCCGACTCGGTCGACGCAGTCAACGCCGCGTGGGACGAGCTCGCCCGGGCCATCGCCGACGGGGACGACACCGCCGTCACGCTCGCGGCCGACGCCGGCACCGTGATGGGCAACGCCGTCGTCCTCATCGTGAACCTGCTCGACATCGACCGCGTGGTGTTCGGCGGCCCGTTCTGGTCACGCATCGCGAGTGCTGCCCTGCCGGCTGCGCGGACCGCCATCGTCGGGTCGCCGTTGCTCGTGCCGAAGCACGCCGTGCAGGTGGTGGAGAGCGACCGCGGTGCCGACGTCGCCGCCGTGGGTGCCGCCTGCCTGGTGCTCGACGCGGCGTTGTCCCCGCGGGCGAGCGGACTGCTGATCCGACGCTGACAGGCGTCCGCCGCGTCGTACCCGCCTCGGCCCGCTACGCTGCGGATCGACGATCCGCCCCGAGGCGGGGAACGGTGGGGGACGCATGACGAACACGACGCAGGCGACGGACGCGGCGAACGCGACCGACGCGATGGACCCGCGGTGGGCCCGGGTGCGCCCGCTCGTCTTCCGGACCATCATCGGCGCGGTCGTCGCCGCGGGACTCATCGGGATCATCGCGGTACTGGTCGGCGACTTCGGACGGGTCGCGGTGCAGCTGCTCCTGACGATCGTCGTGGTGGTCGTCTTCGCGCTGCTGTCCTGGTACGACGCCGACGTCTCGTCCAGGCGGTCGGGGACCTTCGCCTTCGTGAGCATCGTCACGTCGATGTACCTGCTCGTCGCCGGGCTGGCCAAGGTGTGGATCGTGCCGAGCGGCCCGTTGGCCGATGACGACGGGATCTGGCTCGTCCTGGAGCGTTTCTGGCACTGGATGTGGCTCGTCGGCGTGGCCCGGGTGGCACTGCTGCACGTGCACCTGCTGCTCGTCATCCACCGCCGCTACCCGACCCCAGCGCTGCAGGTCGTGGCCAAGGCCACCGTCGGCGTGATCGCCCTGCTCGCACTGCTGCTCTCGATCCCGTTGCTCGCGCCGGACGTCGACTACGCGCGGGGCTACTGGCGGCTCGTCTGGGTGGTGGTGATCCTCGACCTGCTCGGGACCGTCGTGGTGCCGCTCAGCAACGCACTGTTCCGTCCGCGGGCCTCGGTGCCGTCGGCGACGTGGTCGGAGCCCGAGCTGCAGCCGGCACGGAGCGCGACGCCGACGCCCGACGCTCCCGTGCCCGCGGCTCCGCTGCTCGCCGCGCCCGTCCCGCCCGCGTCGCCACCGGCACCGACGTCGAAGCCGACCCCCGACACGGTCGTCGCGTCCGACGGTCGTCGCTACGCGGCCCGTCCCACAGCCTCCCGTGCGCTGGCGTGGCCCCGCTACGTCGACGGCACGCCCCTGCCCGCGCTGCCCGACGGGACGCCGGACTTCTCGGAGGTCACGGAGCGCTGACGCGGCCTTCCGCCCACTCCGTGAGCAGGAACGGTCGGGTCCGCGGTGCGGACCCGACCGTTCCTGCTCACCATCGGCGGTGGGGCCGGCCCCGGGGCGGACGGGAGGCGCGGTGCGGGGCCGCCCCGCGCCTCCAGGCCGACATCGGGGTGCGGTCAGTGCGCCGAACCGTGCATGGTCTGGGTGTCGTCCTGACCGGGGATGGCGTCCTTCGTGGTCCAGCCGTACCAGCGGCCGTCGATCTCGGTGACCGCGCGACCGTCGCCGCAGGTGACCAGGCCCTTCGTCGGGAGCTCCTCGGGCAGGAAGTCGGCGGTCATCGCAGTGCCGCCGTACGACTCATCGAGCGCGGTGCAGTCGTCCACGTCGACGCCGTCCTTCGACGCGAACCCGATGACGTACCCGGGCTGGGAGACGTGGAGGCGGACGTCGATGTCCTTCGCGTCCTCCGGCACCCACTTCGGCATGAAGAACGCCAGGTCCTCGGACTCCCCGGAGCGCGGGGCGTCGGAGTGCGCGTCGAAGTGCTTCTGCGGGGTCTTGTTCGGCACGATGTCCTGGATCGCGCTGCAGCCGGCGGTCAGCAGCAGGGCGGACACCGCGGCGGTGGAAGCGAGGGCGATCCGGAGGGTGCGGCGGGCGGTGGTGGGGCGCGTGTCGGTGCTCATGGATCCAGTCTCGCGACGGACGCGGCGCTGAAACATCACGTGCGCACCCGGAAGCGGTCGGGGGTTACCCCCACCCGCTTGCTCAGGTCGCGTCGGTAAGCAGGTTCGGTGCACCAGACGCAGCAGCCACCGGTCGGGGTCCCCTGGCACCAGGCCACCTTCACCGCCTCGTTCTCGCGGTTCTGGCGGGGGTACCTCGTGTTCCGCGGTCGTGCCGCTCGCGCCGAGTTCTGGTGGTGGGCGCTCTGGTGGGCGATCATCTCCGCTGCGATCAACATCGTGTACGGCGTCGGACTCTTCATCACGCCGCCGACCGTGCCGACCCCGGAGGAAGCGCGCGTCCTCGACCAGGCGATGCAGTCCTTCAACCCGTTCCCGGTCTGGTGGTTCCTGCTCACGTCGATGCCGGTCTTCGCCAAGGTCGCACTGGGGGTCTTCGTGGTCGTCGGGCTCGCGGCGTTGCTGCCCTGGATCGCCATCGCGGTGCGGCGGCTCCACGACACGAACCGATCCGGTTGGTGGGTCCTGCTGTACCTCGTGCCCGCCGGCAACATCGCGCTCGCCGTGTTCCTCGCGCTGCCCTCGGAGCCACCCGCGGCACCGCAGCAGTCCGGGCCACCCGTCGGTGATCGGCCCGCGCACCCGGTCGTGACACCGCAGTAGCGTCGGGGCATGCAGCAGGAGATCCTCCGGTACACCGCCTTCGCCGCCGAGCCGGGTGGTGGCAACCCCGCCGGGCTCGTGCTCGACGCGGCCGGACTGACCGACGACCAGATGCTCACGATCGCCCGGCAGGTCGGGTACCCCGAGACCGCCTTCGTCGTCGGTGCGACGGCGACCGGGCCGCTGGTCCGCTACTTCTCGCCGGGCGCCGAGGTTCCGTTCTGCGGGCACGCCACCGTCGCACTGGCCGTCGCCCTGGCGGAGCGCGAGGGGCCGGGGCGCCGGGTGTTCACGACCCGAGCCGGCGAGGTAGCCCTCGATGCCACCCTCGGTGTGGACGGCGCGGTGCAGGTCGCGATGACCAGTGTCGAGCCGGCGACGCGGGACATCGAGCCGGCCCTGCTGGCTCGACTGTTCGACCTGCTCGGACTCGAGGCCGCGGACATCGCTGCGGGGTTCCCCGTGCTGGAATCGTTCGCCGGCAACTGGAACCCGGTGCTCGTGCTGCACGACCGCGAGCTGTTCCACCAGTTCCGGTTCGCGCCGGGGCCCCTCGCCGAGCTCAAGCGCGAGGCCGGCTGGGCGGGGACCGTCACGGTGCTCCACCGCACCGGTGACCGGGAGTACGAGGCGCGGAACCTGTTCCCCGCCGGCCGCATCACCGAGGACCCGGCGACGGGATCGGCTGCGGCGTCGACCGGGGCCTACCTGCGGCAGATCGGGGCAGCGCATCCGGGCGACCGCATCACGATCCGGCAGGGGCGGCACGTCGGGCGTCCGAGTCTGCTGCTCGTGGACGTGCCCGAGGCCGGCGGGATCACGGTGACGGGGAGCGCGACGCCGATCTCCTGACGGGCGTTCCTTCCCAGAACGCACGCGATGGGAAGCGGAATCGGGCGTACCTGGTCGAAACTTCCGACCCGGTACGCCCGATTCGACCAGGTACGCCCGAATCCGCCGGCGGCCTCCGCCAGAAACTCCTTGACACGGTTAAGTCAATACGGTGGACTAATCCTGCGCGCGGGCGATGGTGCCCGCGGACATCACCCGTGCAAAGGAGCACCGATGAAACGCACCCGCATCATCGCCGGACTCGCAGCTGTGGCCGTGGCCGCAGTCGGTCTGGCTGGCTGCTCGAGCTCGGGGTCCGCCTCGAGCGACACGATCAAGATCGCGTACCAGAAGTTCGGTGCCTTCCAGCAGCTCGACGCCCAGATGAAGGTCGTCAAGAAGCAGTACGAGAAGGACAACCCCGGCAAGAAGGTCACCCTCGTGCCCATCCAGGCGCAGGGCAACGACTACTACACCAAGCTCGCGCTCATGAACAAGGCGCCGGCCACCGCCCCGGACGTCATGTACGAGGACACGTTCCTCGTCAAGGCCGATGCCGAGGCGGGCTACCTGCTGCCACTCGACAAGTACACGGACAAGTGGGACGAGTGGGACCAGTTCTTCGACAACGCCAAGCAGGCCGGGCAGGGTGACGACGGCAAGATCTACGGCGTCCCGATGGGCACCGACACCCGAGCCCTCTGGTACAACAAGGACATCTTCAAGAAGGCCGGGCTGGACGTCCCGTGGAAGCCGAAGACGTGGGACGACGTGCTCGCGGCGGCGAAGACCATCAAGGACAAGCAGCCCGACGTCATCCCGTTCAACATCTACTCGGGCAAGGCGCAGGGCGAGGCCTCGACCATGCAGGGCTTCGAGATGCTCCTGTACGGCGCCGACGGCTCCGGCAACACCCTGTACAAGAACAAGAAGTGGGTCACCGGCTCGAAGCAGTTCGAGGACTCGCTCAAGTTCGTGGAGGACGTCTACCAGGGCGGCCTCGGCCCGACACCGCAGCAGGCGCTCGACACGAACGTCGGTACGACCATCGCCCAGACGTGGCTGCCGAAGGGCAAGCTCGCGATCGACCTGGACGGTTCGTGGCAGTCCGGCACGTGGCTGAAGTCCGGCACCGCGCCGTGGCCCGAGTGGAACGACGTGATGGGCCAAGCACCCATGCCGACCCAGAACGGGCAGGCTCCCGGCTACAACTCCATGTCCGGCGGCTGGACCCTGGCGGTCGGCGCGAAGTCCAAGAACCCGCAGGCGGCGTTCGACTTCATCACGAGCTTCCTCGACAAGGACGGTTCGCTGAAGTACGACACCGAGAACAGCCAGATCGCCGTCCGCAAGGACGTCGCGGACGACCCGGCCTACACGGCGGCGAACCCGACGTTCAAGTTCTTCTCGGGGCTGGTGGAGAACACCAACTTCCGCCCGGCGACGAGTGACTACTCGCAGGTGTCCAACGCGATCCAGGTCGCGATGGAAGCGGTCATGACCGGTCAGCAGTCACCGAAGGACGCGGCTGCCGCCTACGACAAGGCCGTCACGCAGGTGGTCGGCAAGGAGAACACCGTCTCCGCTGGTTGACGGACGTCACCCACTGACGGACTGGAGGCGCGGGGCGGTCCCGCACCGCGCCTCCCGTCCGCTCTTCCCCACCTTCGGAACCCCTCCGCACCCGGAAGGCACCCATCGTGTCCAGCACCCCCCTCGCGCCGACGCTGTCGGCGCCCGGTGCGCCGAAGCGCACCGATCCACCCGTGCCGCGCAAGCGGCGACCACTGCGGAACGTCGGACGAGCGGTCCCGCTCCTGCCCGCCCTGGTCCTCCTCGTCATCTTCCTGCTCGGCCCCGTCATCTCGTCGTTCTACGGGTCGTTCACCAACTCGGCCCTGACCGGTGCCAGCGCGGCCGACCAGCAGTTCGTCGGCTTCCAGAACTACGTCGAGCTGTTCCAGGACCCGGACTTCCCGAAGTCCGTCATCCTGACCGTCGTCTTCCTGCTGGCCTCGGCCGTGGTGGGACAGAACGTGCTCGGCCTCGGACTGGCCCTGCTGATGCGCTCGGCGAACAAGGCCGTCCGGGCGATCGTCGGCACCTTCGTGGTCGCCGCGTGGGTCCTGCCGGAGATCGTGGCGTCCTTCGCGGCGTACGCGTTCTTCAACGACGAGGGGACGCTCAACACGTTCCTCGCGTCGATCGGGATCACCGGCGCGAACTGGCTCTACACGTACCCGATGCTCGCCGTGATCCTGGCGAACATCTGGCGCGGCACCGCGTTCTCGATGCTCGTCTACTCGGCCGCCGTGCAGGAGGTCCCCGAGGAGATCACCGAGTCCGCCGAGGTCGACGGAGCCACCGGCTGGCAGCGGCTCGTCTACATCACGCTCCCGGTGATCCGCCGGAGCATCTCGACGAACCTCATGCTCACGACGCTGCAGACCCTGTCGGTCTTCACGCTGATCTTCGTGATGACCGGCGGCGGCCCGGGCACGAACTCGTCGACCCTGCCGATCCTGGCGTACCAGGAGGCGTTCAAGTTCTCGCAGCTCGGCTTCGGGACGGCGATCGCGACCATCCTGCTCGTGGTGGGGGCGGTCTTCTCGATCATCTACATCCGGGCCCTCAAGCCGGAGGTGGACTGATGGCCATGACAGCCCCGTCCCTCGACCAGACCACGACCCGCTCGGTGACCGCACCGGGGTCGATGCACATGACGTCACCGCGCGGCCGCACCATGCGGTGGGTGTCGAACGTCGTGCTGCTCGTCATCGCGGTGTGCTTCGCGGTGCCGCTGCTCTGGCTCGTGCTCGCCTCGTTCGACACCCAGGCGTCGCTGTCGGTGAAGCTGCCCTCGCAGTTCACCCTCGACAACTTCGCGAAGGTGCTCACCCCCGAGCTGTCGTTCATCCCGCTCGCGAACAGCCTGCTGCTCTCCGGCGGCACCGCGGTCGTCACCGTGGTGTTCGCGCTGCTCGCCGCGTACCCGCTGTCCCGGTACAAGATGCGCGTCAACAAGCCGTTCCTGTACAGCATCCTGTTCGGCACCGGTCTGCCGATCACCGCGATGATGGTGCCCGTCTACGCGCTGTTCGTGTCGCTCAACCTGATCGACAACGTGTGGGGCTGCATCTTCTTCCTCGCTGCCACGTCGCTGCCGATGGCGATCTGGATGGCGAAGAACTTCATGGACTCGGTGCCGATCTCGCTCGAAGAAGCGGCGTGGACCGACGGCGCCTCGATGCTCACGACCCTGACCCGCATCGTGATCCCGCTCATGCGTCCGGGCATCGCCGTCGTGTTCATCTTCGTGTTCATCCAGGCGTGGGGGAACTTCTTCGTCCCGTTCGTCCTGCTGCTCTCGCCCGAGAAGGTGCCCGCCGCGGTGAGCATCTTCAACTTCTTCGGGCAGAACGGGGCGGTGGCGTACGGCCAGCTCGCCGCGTTCTCGATCGTCTACTCCGTGCCCGTCATCGCCCTCTACGTGATCGTGTCCCGAGGCCTCGGCGGCGGCAACGCCCTCGCCGGCGGCATCAAGGGCTGACGCCGGCCCCACCCCACCCGCAAGACACCGGTGTTCGCGCGTCGAACACCCGCGAACCGCGGTTCGATCCGCGAACACCGGTGTTCCGCGAACCAGAAAGGAAGCACATGCACCAGGACGAACCGCTCGTCGAGGCCCGGATCGCCCGCCTCGTGCGCGACCGCGTCGACCCCGCCGTCCTCCGTCGCTCGGCGCCGGTGACGATCGAGGCGTGGGAGGTGCCGGGTGAACCGGTGCCGTTCGACGCCGCCGTGGGCGAGACGTACACACCGTTCACGGTGGGGTCGCACTGGGGCGGACGACCGTGGGGCACGACCTGGTTCCGCGTGACCGGCACCGTGCCGGCGGACTTCGGCACCGCGCCGGGGACCACCGCCGAGCTCCTGGTCGACCTGGGCTTCACCAAGCGGCAGCCCGGGTTCCAGGCCGAGGGACTCGCGTTCCGCGCCGACGGCTCCACGATCAAGGCGATCGAGCCGCGGAACGACACCGTGCCGCTCGAGGTCGGCCCGGGGGAGTCCTTCGAGCTCTGGATCGAGGCGGGGGCGAACCCGGACATCGGCGGCGACTCGTTCCAGGGTGCGACGCCGCTCGGCTCGCGCTCCACCGCCGGCGACGACCCGATCTACCGCCTGAAGGCCCTGGAGGTCGTCGAGCGCGACGACACCGTGTGGGAACTGCAGCAGGACCTCTGGGTGCTGCGCGGACTGATGGCCGAGCTCCCCACCGACGGCACCCGCGGCGCCGACATCCTGCGGGCACTCGAACGCGCCGCCGACGCACTCGATCCGGACGACGTCGCCGGCACCGCCGCGGACGCCCGTCAGGTCCTGGCGCCGGTGCTCGCCGTCCCCGCCAGCCCCGCCGCCCACCGCGCGATCGCCGTCGGGCACGCCCACATCGACTCCGCCTGGCTGTGGCCCGTGCGCGAGACGAAGCGCAAGTGCGCGCGGACGTTCTCGAACGTGCTCGACCTGATGGACCGCGACCCCGACTTCACCTTCGCCTGCTCGTCCGCGCAGCAGTACGCCTGGATCCGCGACGAGTACCCCGAGGTGTTCGCCCGCATCAAGCAGCGGGTCGCCGAGGGCCGGTGGATCCCGGTCGGCGGGATGTGGGTCGAGTCGGACACCAACCTGCCCGGCGGAGAGGCCCTGGCCCGCCAGTTCGTCGCCGGCAAGCGCTTCTTCCTGGAGGAGTTCGGCATCGACACCCCCGAGGCCTGGCTCCCCGACTCGTTCGGCTACTCGGGCGCCCTGCCGCAGATCGTCCGCGCCGCCGGGTCGAGGTGGTTCGTCACCCAGAAGCCGTCGTGGAACGAGACGAACGTCATCCCGCACACCTCGTTCCACTGGGAGGGCATCGACGGCTCGCGCATCCTGACGCACCTGCCCCCGGCCGACACCTACAACTCCGACGTCTCACCGGCCGACCTGCGTCGCGGCGAACGGAACAACAAGGAGCGCGGCACCGCGAACACCTCGATGCTGCTCTACGGCTTCGGGGACGGTGGTGGTGGTCCCACCCGCGAGATGGTCGGCGCCGCACACCGTCAGCACGACCTCGACGGGTCGCCGCGCGTGACGCTCGGCACCCCGGCGCAGGTGTTCGAGCAGCTCGAAGCCGAGCTGCCGACGCCCGGGGTCTGGTCGGGGGAGATGTACCTCGAGTTCCACCGCGGCACCTACACGTCACAGATCCGCACGAAGCAGGGCAACCGCCGCTCCGAGCACCTGCTCCGCGAAGCCGAGCTCTGGGCAGCGACGGCGGCCGTCCGGCTCGGCAGCGAGTACCCGTACGCCGAACTCGAGGAGGCCTGGCACACCGTCCTGCTCCAGCAGTTCCACGACATCCTGCCGGGGTCCTCGATCGCGTGGGTGTACGAGAACGCCGAGGAGCAGTACGCCCGGGTCGCCGAGGTGCTCGAGGGGCTGATCGGCAGCGCGACGACGGCGCTCGCCGCTGGCGGGAGCGGAACCGGTGCCGGCGCCGACGACGCCGCGTCGGTCGTGCGCTTCAACGCCTCGCCGGTCGCGGCAGGGGACGCGACCGCCCTGGCAGGTTCGGTCGTCCACGCGCCGCGACCCGTGCCTCCCGTCCGGGACGGCGACCGCTTCGTCCTCGACACCGGCGTCGTCAGGGCGACCATCGACGCTGCCGGGCACGTCGTCTCGTTCGTCGACCACGCGACCGGACGCGACGCGATCGCGCCCGGCGCCGCGGCCGCGGAGTACACGGTGTTCCGTGACACCCCGAACCAGTGGGAAGCGTGGGACATCGACCGCGCGTACCAGCGCAACGGCACGGTGCTGTCGGCGTCGTCCGTCTCGGTCGACGGTGACGAGCTCGTGGTGGAACGGTCCTTCGGATCGTCGACGCTCACCACGCGCTACTCCGCGGTGCAGGGCGAACCGGAGCTGACCGTCGAGACCGAGGTCGACTGGCACGAGCACCAGAAGCTGCTGAAGCTCGCGTTCCCGATCGACGTGCTCGCGTCGTCGGCCTCGAGCGAGATCCAGTTCGGGCACATCGACCGGCCGACGCACCAGAACACCTCGTGGGACCACGCCCGCTTCGAGACCTCGGCACACCGCTGGGTGCACGTCGCGGAGCCCGGGTTCGGCGTCGCCGTGGCGAACGACTCGACCTACGGCCACGACATCACGCGCGAGACCCGGCCGGACGGCGGGATCACCACGCTCGTGCGGGAGTCGCTGCTGCGCGGGCCGACGTTCCCGGACCCGAACGCCGACCAGGGGCACCACGTGTTCCGGACGGTGCTGCGGATCGGGGACTCGGTGCTCGACGCCGCCGACTCCGGGTACCGGCTGAACCTGCCGGTGCGGAGCGTCCCCGGGTCGGCCGAGGTCGCGCCGCTCGTCACGGTGTCGTCGCCGCAGGTGTTCGTCGAGGCCGTCAAGCTCGCCGAGGACCGCTCCGGAGACGTCGTCGTGCGACTGTACGAGGGGCTCGGCGGCCGGGCCGCTGACGTCGGGGTCTCCTTCGGGTTCGACGCTGCGTCGGTGTCGCAGGTCGACCTGCTCGAGCGGCCGCTGGAGCGCTCGTGGTCGGCCGGTGAGCCGGTCGTGCTGACCCTGCGCCCGTTCGAGATCGTGACGCTGCGCGTGCGTCGGGCCTGAGGCAGCGGGCCCGGCGCTCGGCGGGGGAGAGACCGCGGCGCCGGACGGGACACGGGTGCGTTCCGCCCGGCGCCGTGTTGCGTGCGCGCGGGTGGGTGTGGGTGGGGGTGTGTGCCGGGTGGGATCGGGCGTACCTGGTCGAATCGGGCGTACCTGGTCGGAACTTCCGGCCAGATATGCCCGATTTCGCTTGGCATCGCGGCCGTTCTGGGAAGGAAAGTCTCCCCTCCACAACCGCCCAGGCCTGGAGGCCCGTCCACAGTTCCCGACATCGGCCCCAGGAGCGGGTGGCTGAGCGGGCATCGTCACGTGCATGAACGAGTCGCTGCCCATCCTCCGAGCCTCCGCCATGCACGAGGCCGGCCTCGACGCCACCACCCTGCGCCGCCGAACCCGGACGCAGGGGGCAGGACGCCTGGTCCGGGTCGGACCGAACGCCTTCGTCGACGGCGCCGCGTGGGACGCCGCCGGGCCTCGTCAGCGGTACGTCACCCGGGTGTTCGCGCGGCTCGGTCGGCTCGGCACGCGGGCGACGGCCTCGCACCTGTCCGCGGCGGCCCTGCACGGCCTCCCGGCGCTCGGCGGGTGGGACGTCCCGGTGCACGCGACGGTGCCGGAGTCGATGTACCGGGGCCGGAGCGCCGAGCTGGTCCTGCACACGAGACCCGTCGGCCGGGGCGAGCGGGCCACGGTCGGTGCGATCGCCGTCACCTCCGTCCCCCGGACCGTCGTCGACGTCGCCATGACCGGCGACCTGCGGGCGGGCGTCGTGATCGCGGACGCCGCGCTGCGCCGTGGCGTCGACGCCGACGACCTCCGACGAGCGGTTCCTCCGAAGGCCCGTGCGCGAGCCCTGGCGCAGCAGGTGCTCGACCTGGCGGATGGTCGCTCCGGATCGCCGGCCGAGTCAGTCGCACGGGTCGTGTTCCGGGAGCTCGGACTGCCGGAGCCGGTGCTGCAGCAGGAGTTCGTCGTCGACGGGCATCGTTCCGCGGTCGACTTCTGGTTCGCCGACCACGGGGTCATCGTCGAGATCGACGGACGGGCCAAGTACTCCCAGGAACGCTACCTGGGCGGCCGGAGCCCGACCGAGGTGTTCATCGATGAGAAGCGGCGGCACGGTCGGTTGCTCACCGTGCCGGGTGTCCGGACGATCATCCGCCTGGAGTGGCGTGATCTGTTCGACCTCGATGCGCTGGCCGTGCGACTCCGCGCCGCAGGGCTCCCGTGTACGGTCCGCCCGGTCCGGAGTGCTCGGCGCCGTACGGGGTGACCGTTCGGCGCCGGGGAACCGGCACAGCACGCTCTCGCTAGCGTGGCGGCATGGCAGTGCAGGAGATCTGGCTCGTCCGTCACGGCGAATCGGTCGCGAACGTCGCAGCGGCTCGGGCCGAAGCAGCGGGCGACGACGTGATCGATGTCGAGTTCCGGGACGCCGACGTCCCGCTCAGCCCGCTCGGCACCGATCAGTCTCGGGCCCTCGGGCAGGAGCTCGCCGACCGCGGGATCGACGACGTCCCGGTCGCGCTGTGGGTGTCGCCGTACCTCCGCGCACAGCAGACCATCGCGATCGCGCTCGAGGCAGCCGGCCTCGCCGAACCCGAGAAGCGGGTGGACGAGCGCCTGCGTGACCGCGAAC
Source organism: Curtobacterium sp. MCSS17_011 (assembly GCF_003224275.1). Lineage (NCBI taxonomy): Bacteria > Bacillati > Actinomycetota > Actinomycetes > Micrococcales > Microbacteriaceae > Curtobacterium > Curtobacterium sp. MCSS17_011. Next base: position 44,145 of record NZ_QKLE01000024.1, read on the forward strand.
TCGGCGTCCTCGACCTGCTGACCCTGCAGGGCGTCCGGAACCGGTACCCGGACGAGGAACGCCGCCGGCAGTGGCTCGGCAAGTACTACCACCGGCCGGCGGGCGGGGAGTCGTGGGCGGACGTGATGCTCCGGCTCCGGTCGCTCCTCGGCGAAGTCGAGCGGGTCGACGGTGCCGAGCGCCTGGTGATCGCCGCGCACGACGCCGTCGTGATGCTCGCCGTCGCGGTGTGCCTCGACCTCGACGAGCCGGCGCTCATGGAGTTCGCCCGGACCCACGCCGTCGCGAACGCCTCCCTCACCCGACTCCGTCGCGACGCCGGATCGCCGTGGGTGCTCGAGGAGTTCTCCTCCGTCGGACACCTGGACGACGACGAGGTCACCCAGCACACCGGCCGGAAGGACGACGAACATGTCCACTGAACCCGTCACCCCGAACTTCCTGCGGGACTGGCCACTGCCCGAAGCCGGTGCCGGCAAGTACGGCCGCGGGCAGGTGCTCATCGTCGGCGGCGCCGCTCGGACCCCCGGCGCAGCGATGCTCTCCGCGCTCGCCGCACTCCGGGTCGGCGCCGGTCGTCTCACGCTGGCGGTCGGCCGGAGCGTCGCGAACGAGGTGGCGGTCGCGGTGCCCGAGTCCGGGGTCGAACCCCTCGACGAGGACCAGGACGGGCACATCGCCGTCGGCGCGATCGAGGGCATCGCGGACAGCGCCTCGAGCGCCGATGCCGTGCTGGTCGGGCCGGGGCTCGACGAGCCGGACGGTTCGCGCGACCTCGTGGCCGGGCTCGCCGACGTCGTCGGCCCGCAGACGACCGTCGTGCTCGACGCCTTCGCCCTCGGCGTGGCCGCCGACGTGCGGGACCGCCTGGAACCGCTCCGTGGGCGGCTCGTGATGACGCCGAACTCCGGCGAGGCCGAACGCCTGCTCGGGCGGGAGTGCAGCGACGACGACGTGGCCGACGCCGTGGCGATCGCGAACCGCTTCGGTGCGGTCGTGGCCCTCGGCGACGCCATCGCCACGCCGCAGGGTCGGGCGTGGCTCAAGGGCACCGGCTCCGGCGGTCTCGGCACGAGCGGCAGTGGCGACGTGCTGTCCGGCGCGGTCGCCGGCCTGCTCGCCCGCGGCGCCGATCCGGCACAGGCCGTGGCGTGGGCGTCCTACGTGCACGCTGCCGCCGGGGACCGTCTCGCGGTGCAGGTCGGGCCGCTCGGGTACCTGGCGAGCGAACTCGTGACCGAGATCCCGCGGGTCCTGGTCGAACTCGGGGCCTGAGCGCGCCCGTTCTTTCCCAGAGCGCCCGCGATACCGGGTGCTTTCGGGCGTACCTGCCAAGAACTTCCGGCCAGGTACGCCCGAACCGACCGGGTACGCCCGAAACGACCAGGTCGCCCGCCGCCCGCCGAACAGCACTACCCCCGCAGGGACTCCACGGCCTTCTCGATCCGCCGGGCCCGGGTCTCCGGCGCCTTCGCCTGCGTGACCGGGTCGGCGAGCGCCCGCTGCCGTGAGTTCGACAGGGTGTCGAACGCCGCACGCACGCCGGCCTCCTGCAGCGCGGCGGCCAGGTCCTCCGGCAGGTCGACGGTCCGGGGCAGGGTGTCGACCTCGAGCGAGACCTCGACGGTGTCCCCGGCGGCGATCCCCGCGGCCTCACGGTGCGACGCCGACAGCGGCACCAGGAACTGCTCGTTCATGACCCCGACGGTGGACCGGTACGTGTAGCCCCGGTTGATCGTGACGACCACCGCGGGGCGCTTGCCGGATCCGAGCGCCTCGATGACGGACTCCGGGACGGGGAGTCCGGTCGCCGTCTTCCGTGCTTGCAGGACCGTCGTCGTGAACCGCATCCGTGCCTCCAGGCCTGATGTGGGCGCGACCATGCGCCCAGAACGAGCAAATCGTACAGCCGCACCCGCTGTTCCACCGCCGTTCACCACCGGAGCACGGGCCGGAAACCGGCCGCGTCCACGATCGACCAGAACCCGGACCCCCGGTCACCTCAGCACCTTCCCCCACCCGAAAGGCCCACCCGTGCAGCACAAGCGCACCCTGGCCGGCATCGCCCTGGCCGCCGCAGCGATCGTCACCCTCGCCGGATGCTCGGCGACGAGCTCCGCGACCGCCGGCTCCGACGGCGACGCCGACTGGAAGACCGCCACCAGCGCCGAGACCGCCGGCGGCATGGACGCCCTCGTCAAGGCAGCCAAGGCCGAGGGCCAGCTGAACGTCATCGCGCTGCCGCCGTCGTGGGCCAACTACGGCAAGATCATCGACGGCTTCACGAAGAAGTACGGCATCAAGATCAACTCCGCGAACCCGAACGGCTCGAGTGCCGACGAGGTCGCCGCCGTGCAGTCGCAGAAGGGCCAGTCCACCGCGCCCGACGTGCTCGACCTCGGCAACGCGGTGCTGCAGGAGAACCTCGACCTGCTCGCCGATTACAAGGTCGCGAACTGGGACGACATCCCCACCGACCTGAAGGAGAAGGACGGCGCGTGGACGCGTGACTACACCGGCCTGATGTCGATCGGGTACGACTCGTCGAAGATCTCCGACGCCCCGAAGGACCTGCAGGACCTGCTCGGCAGCGAGTACAAGGGCAAGGTCTCGATCGCGGGTGACCCGACGCAGGCCAACCAGGCCGCCTCGGCCGTCTACCTGGCGGCGCTCGAGAACGGTGGCTCGGCCGACGACATCACGAAGGGCGTCGACTACTTCGGCGACCTCAAGAAGGCCGGCAACTTCCAGAACGTGCTGCCGACGCAGGCCACGGTCGCCTCGGGTGAGACCCCCGTGGTCATCCAGTGGTCGTACAACAACCTGGCCTGGGGCCCGGCAGCGGGCGCGAGTGGCAACAAGGACTGGAAGACCGTCGTCCCGAAGGGGCAGGCCCTCGGCTCGTACTACTCGCAGGCCATCACCGAGGACGCCCCGCACCCCGCGGCCGCCCGCCTGTGGCAGGAGTACATCGCCAGCCCGGAGGCCCAGAACCTGTACCTGCAGGCCGGTGCCTTCCCCGCCACCCTGTCGGCGATGGAGAAGTCCGGCAAGGTCGACCAGGACGCCCTCGACGCCGCCGGTGGCGCGCCGAAGGACTACGTCGAGCTGACCGACGCGCAGGTCGCCGACGCCGCGACGGTGCTCAAGGCCAAGTGGTCCTCGACGATGGGGTCCTGAGCAGCATGACCACCGCATCGGCAGACGCGCCCGCGACGAGCGCTCCGAGCACCGTGCGCCCGGCGTCCGCGCCCGCCGATGCCGTCCGACGCGGCGCCGGACCCCGTGTCCGGCGCCGCGTCGGTCTCGCCTGGCTGGGGCTGACCCCCTTCGCCGCCTACGTCCTGCTGTTCCTCGCCGTCCCCGCCGTGATCGCGATCGGCAGCGGCTTCTTCGACGGCTCCGGAGCGTTCACGTTCGCGAACCTCGCGGCCTTCGCCGACCCGTCCGTGCTGCGGGCGTTCGGCGGGTCGTTCGGCCTGTCCGCCGCCTCCGCGGTCATCGGTGCCGTGCTCGGCGCGGTCGTCTGCTGGGCGCTCTCGGCACTGCGGCCGGACGGGCTGGTCCGGTCGATGATCGACTCGGCGGCGAGCGTCCTCGCCCAGTTCGGCGGCGTCATGCTCGCGTTCGCGTTCATCGCCACGATCGGTGTGCAGGGACTCGTCACGACGTGGTTGGTCACGGTCTTCCACGTCGACCTCAACGCGGACGGCGCCTTCCTGTACACCGTGCCCGGGCTCGTCATCCCCTACGTCTACTTCCAGGTGCCGCTCATGGTCCTCACGTTCATGCCCGCACTCGAGGGCGTCAAGGCCCAGTGGGGCGAGGCCGCCGCGACCCTCGGTGCCTCGCGCTCGACGTACTGGCGCCGGATCGCGTTGCCGGTCCTGGCGCCGGCGTTCTGGGGGTCGCTCCTGCTGCTCTTCGCGAACGGCTTCTCGTCGTTCGCCACCGCTGCGGCCCTCATCTCGCAGGGCGGCATCGTGCCGCTCACGATCCGCACGCAGCTCACCAGCGAGACGCTCGTCGGCCTGCAGAACGTCGCCGGGGTGCTCGCGTTCGGCATGGTCGTCGTGATGGCGGTCGTGATGGGCGCCTACTCGCTGCTGCAGCGCCGAGCCGCCAGGTGGCAGCGATGAGCGCGGCGGCACCGGTCCGCCCGGCGCAGCCGGTTCGGCTCGGAGGCCCGTCCCGCGTCCGCCGCTTCGGCACGGCCCCGTCCCGTGGTGCGGCGGTGACCGTGCTCACCGTGATCGGGCTGCTGTTCGCCGTCCCGCTGGTCGCCCTGCTGCAGTTCACGTTCCGGCAGGGCACCGACGGCGGCCTGACCTTCGCGCACTGGGCAGCGATCGGCGACCCGGCCAACGCGTTCACCTACCAGCCGGTGTTCGACGGGCTCGGGGCGTCGCTGCTCATCGCCGTGATCACCGTCGGGATCGTGCTGCTCGTGCTGCTGCCCGCCCAGATCATCACCGCGCTCCGTTACCCGAGGCTCCGACGCGTCCTGGAGTTCGTCTGCATCGTGCCGATCACCGTGCCGGTCGTGGTGCTCGTCGTCGGGTTCATCCCCGTGTACCAGGTCGTCTCGCAGGTCTTCGGCTCCGGCGCCTGGACGCTGGCGTTCGCGATCGGCATCGTCACGCTGCCGTTCGCGTTCCGCCCGATCGCCGCTGCCATCACCGCGATGGACCTGATCGTCCTGTCCGAGGCGGCCCGCTCGCTCGGTGCCCCGTGGTGGACCGTCACCTGGCGTGTGCTCCTGCCGAACCTGCGCCGGGGCATCACCGCCGCGTGCTTCCTCACGATCACCGTCGTCCTCGGCGAGTACACCCTCGCCGCGTTCCTCTCCCGCAGCACGTTCCAGACCGGGCTCGTGCTCGTGCAGGGGACCGACCCGTACGTCGCCGCGATCTTCTCGGTCGCCGCGCTCGTGTTCGGCTTCGTGCTGCTCGTCCTCATCGGCCGCATCGGGACCCGTCGCACGGGCCGAGTCCGCCGCACCCGCACCACCCGTCGTCCCCGCAACCAGGAGTCCGCATGACCGTCACCGCTCCGGCAGCCCCGGCGTCCCTCGCCACCACCGGTGCCGTCGTCGAACTCCACGCCGTCGAGAAGCACTACGGCGCACACCGGGCGCTCGCGGGGCTGTCCCTCCGTGTCGAGCCGGGGGAGTTCGTCTCGCTGCTCGGCCCGTCCGGCTGCGGCAAGACGACGGCGCTCCGGGCGCTCGCGGGCCTCGAGGCGATCGACGCCGGTTCGATCCGCATCGACGGACAGGACGTCGCCGACACCCCGGTCGACAAGCGCGACATCGGCATGGTGTTCCAGCAGTACTCGCTGTTCCCGCACATGACGGTCCGGCAGAACGTCGCCTTCGGCCTCGAGATGCGCCGGGTCCCCGCCGTCGAGCGCAGGAGCCGCGTGGTCGAGGCCCTCGACATGGTCCACCTCGGCGAGTTCGCCGAGCGCTACCCGCACCAGCTCTCCGGTGGGCAGCAGCAGCGCGTCGCCCTGGCCCGTGCCCTGGTCACGCGCCCCCGGGTGCTCCTGCTCGACGAGCCGCTGTCGGCCCTGGACGCGAAGGTCCGGGTCTCGCTGCGCGACGAGATCCGCCGCATCCAGAGTGACCTCGGCATCACCACGGTGTTCGTGACGCACGACCAGGAGGAAGCGCTCGCCGTCTCCGATCGGATCGCCGTGATGCACGCGGGCGACATCGAGCAGATCGGCACGCCCGAGGAGCTCTACCGCACCCCGTCGTCGGCCTTCACCGCGGACTTCGTCGGTCAGTCGAACCGGCTGCAGGGCGACCTGCGCGGGGCTGATGTGTTCGTCTACGGGTTCCGGGTGCCGGCGCTCGACGAGTCCATCGCGGACGGGCCGGTGCTCGCCTACGTCCGGCCGGAGGACATCGCCTTCGCCCCCGAGGGCATCACCGGCACCGTCGTCACCTCGAGCTTCCTCGGGTCGATCCGCCGCACCACCGTCCGCCTGGACGACGACACCGTCGTGACCGTCCAGCACGGGGTCGGCGACCGTCGGGCCACCGGCGAGCCCGTCGCCGTGCGCCTGCTCGGCGCGCCCGTGGCGGTCGCCCCGCTCGCGTAGTCGCGGCGACGTTTCGCGCTGAGCGACAGTCCACGCGCGACCAGACGCGTGGACTGTCGCTGCGCCCGAAACGTCGGGGGGGGGGGGGCGGACAGCGGGCCCGTGGCGGCCTGGCACCGCGCCTCCAGGCCGGTGGGGTCAGCGCTGGAAGCGCGCCTCGCGCCCGTC
>NZ_QKLE01000025.1:0-49964 GCF_003224275.1 Curtobacterium sp. MCSS17_011
CGACGCGGTACCACCCACACGAACCATCCCCGGATCTTGAACCGACTAATCAGTCCAAGAACCGGGGACCAGTCCACTGGCACCGCGCCTCCCGTCTGTAGGCGGTGCGGGCCAGTGCCCCGAAAGCGACAGATCTCATCGCCGCCGCGCGTTCTCCCCCGCGAGAGCGACAGTGTGCCGCGAACTGTCGGCGGAGATCTGTCGCTTTCGCCGGATGCGGAACGCTGCGCGCTGCGCCTACGCGACCGCGTCCGCCGGCTCGCGCTTCTGCACCCGCTGGCCGACGACGGCGGAGACGCCGTCCTGCCGCATCGACACCCCGTACAGAGCGTCGGCGATCTCCATCGTGCGCTTCTGGTGCGTGATGACGATGAGCTGGGACGACTCGCGGAGTCGCTCGAACACCGTCAGCAGGCGGCCGAGGTTCGCGTCGTCGAGTGCCGCCTCGACCTCGTCCATGATGTAGAACGGCGACGGCCGCGCAGTGAAGATCGCGACGAGGAGCGCCACCGCCGCCAGGGACCGCTCGCCGCCGGACAGCAGGGTCAGGCGGTCGATCTTCTTGCCGGCGGGCTTCACCTGCACGTCGATCCCGGTGCCGAGCAGGTCGGTCGGGTCGGTCAGGTTGATGGACCCCGAGCCACCCGGGAACAGGATCGGGAAGATGACGTCGAAGGCGTCCTTCGTGTCGTTGAACGCCGACTCGAAGATCGTCTGCATCTTCGTGTCGAGCTCGTCGATGATCGTCAGCAGGTCCGTCCGCGTCTTCTGGAGGTCCTCGAGCTGCTCGGCGAGGAACGCGTGCCGCTGCTCGAGCGCCTGGAACTCCTCGAGCGCCAGCGGGTTCACCTTGCCGAGCTGCCCGAGGTCGCGCTCGGCAGCCTTGAGTCGGCGCTCCTGCTCGGCGCGGACGTAGGGCACGGTCTCGACGTCGGCGGGGTCGACCTCGTCGGTCGTGTCGAACTCGGGCAGCGCCGGGCCGCCGGGCAGGGTGGACTCGGCGTCGACGAGGGCCAGGTCGTCGGTGCTCGTCTCGACGTCTGCGTCTGCGTCTGCGTGCGCGTCCGTGACGGTGTCCGCGCGGTCCGGTTCGACCACGCCCGCGGCGTCGGCCGCGGCGACCGCCGCTGCGCGCTCCGCCTCGCGGTGCTTCCTCGCGCGCACCCGCGGGTCCACGAGCACGTCGACCGGCACCGGCACGTGCGGCCCGTACTCGGCCACCAGGACCGCCTCGGACAGCCCGAGCTCGCTCTGGGCCCGGTCGAGGACGCCCGACACGTGCAGCTTCTTCTCGTAGATCTCCATCTCGAGCGAGTGCACGCCGTCGGTGATGGTCTGCAGACGGTCCCGGAGTTCGCGCTCCTCGTTGCGGATCGTCTGCAGCTCGGTGTTGCGCTTCGACCGCTCCGACTCCTCCGTCGCCAGCTGCACCCGTGCTTCGGCGAGCGAGCGGTCGACCGCGCCGAGCACCCCGGGCAGGTCGGCGAGCACGGCCTCGGCGGTCCGGATCTGGCCACGGCGGATGACGGCGAGCCGCGCGGCTTCCTCGGCGGCGGCGCGCTCGGCCTCGAGCTGGCGTTCGAGCTGGTCGGCGCGGTTCCGTTCGGCGCGCACACGCTCCCGAACGGTCTCCACCTGGATGCGCTGCTCGACCTCGGCGGCGCGTGCGGCTTCGAGCGCGTCCTGCAGCGCCGGGCGCTCGGACGCGTCGACCGTTGGGCGCTCCTGCTCGGTGAACGCGCGGTGCGCTGACTCGGCCTCGGCCAGCACCGCCTCGGCGCCCTCGACGGCACCGTCCGTCTCGGCCAGCGCGGCACGCAGGCGGTCGACCTCGGCCGCGGCGTTCTCCGCCTTCGCCCGCGTCGATGCGCTCGCGCGGTCGTACTCGGCCTTCGCCCGCGTGTACGCGCGGGATGCTGCGTCGGCCTCGTCCGCACGGCGGCGTGCGTCCTCGACGGCGCTGCGCGCGGCCTGGAGGCCCGTGGCCGCGTCCTCGGCGTCGGTCGCGATCGTGTCGCGTCGGGTCACCGCGTCGTCGCGCTCCGCGACGAGCTCGATGCGCGAGGTGACGCGCTCTCCGCCGCCGGTCACGCGGACCGCACGGACGAGGTCGCCGGACCGGGTGACCACGGTGGCGTGCGGGGCAGCCGTGAGCACCGCCTCCAGGTCGAGGTCGTCGGTCTCCGCGACGAGCGTGTCACGCAGGATCGACGCGAGCGCCGGCGGTCCCTGCACCAGGTCGGTGGCGCGTCGGACGCCGGAGGGCAGGGTGTCGGGCAATGCTGCCGGGACGACCAGGGCGTCGGCGACCACGACGTCGATCCGACCGAGGTCCGCGGCACGGGCGTGGTCGACGGCATCGAGCGCGATGCCGCGATCCTCGGCGAGGACGGCGTCGGCGAGTCCCTCGAGCGCGGTGGCGATCGCGGCCTCGAACCCGGGCGACACGGTCAGGCTGTCGGCCAGGCGACCGACGATGCCCGCGCGACCGGCGTCGATCAGGGCCTGCGAACCATCGCGGACCTCGATCGACATGCCGAGCGCGGTGACCCGGGCGTCGAGGGCGTCCCGCTCGCGCTCCAGGGTGTGCAGCTGGTCACGTTGCTCGTCGCGCGCGGCCTGGGCGTGTTCGAGCTCGGCGCGCGCCTGCTCCAGTGTCTGCGCGAGCGCGGTCTCGTCGACCCCCTCGGACGGGTCGATCCCGAGTTCGGCGAGGGCCGCCGCGGCACGCTCGGCACGCTCCCCCGCCTCGGCCAGTGCCCGCTCCCGCCGCTCGCGGTCGGCGACGGCGGAACCGCGCTTCGACCGGGCGACGTCGACGGCGCTGGCGAGCCGCTGCGCCTCGAGGTCGTGCTGCGCGACCCGGGCAGCCTGGGCGGCGATGCGTTCGTCCAGAGCGTCCAGCGCGGCGCGGGCGTCCTGCACCGCGCGGGCGGTCGTCGCCGAGCCGCCCTGCATCTCGTCGGCGCGAGCGGCGAGGCGGTCGGCTTCGGCACGGACCCCGGCGACCTGCTCCTGGGTGACGGTCGGGCCCTGCTGTGGCGCGTCGGCCTGCTGCGCGAGGAACATCAGGCGCTGGTTCGCCAGGCTCGACAGGCCGCGGAGGCGCTCCTGCACGCTCTCGAGCCGGTGCACGACGGTACGGGCGCGGTCGACGTCGTCGCCGACCATGCTCTGCTCGACGTGCTGCTGGCGCACCCGGGTCTGGTCGAGCCGCTCGGTCAGGACGATGCGCTCGGACTTGCGGCCGGCCTCGACCTCCTGGTGGTCGTGCAGCTCGCGGCGCAGGCGCACCACGTCGTCGGCGAGGATGCGGGCCTTGGCGTCGCGGAAGACCGCGGCGACCGACTGGGCCTTGCGTGCGACCTCGGCCTGGCGCCCGAGGGGTTTCAGCTGCCGCCGGATCTCACCGGCCAGGTCGGACAGGCGGGTCAGGTTCGTCTGCATCGCGTCGAGCTTGCGGAGGGTCTTCTCCTTGCGGCGACGGTGCTTCAGGATCCCCGCGGCCTCCTCGATGAAGCCGCGGCGGTCCTCCGGGGTGGCGTGCAGCACCTTGTCGAGCTGCCCCTGCCCGACGATCACGTGCATCTCACGGCCGAGGCCGGTGTCGCTCAGCAGCTCCTGCACGTCGAGCAGTCGGCAGTTCTCGCCGTTGATGGCGTACTCGCTGCCGCCGTTGCGGAACAGCGTGCGTGCGATCGTCACTTCGGAGTACTCGATCGGCAGGAGACCGTCACTGTTGTCGATGGTCAGAAGCACCTGCGCGCGACCGAGTGGACCGCGGGTCGAGGTACCGGCGAAGATGACGTCCTCCATCTTGCCGCCGCGCAGGGTCTTCGCCCCCTGCTCCCCCATCACCCACGCCAGGGCGTCCACCACGTTCGACTTGCCGGAGCCGTTCGGGCCGACGATGCACGTGACGCCCGGTTCGAACGCGAACGTGGTCGGCTGCGCGAAGGACTTGAACCCCTTGATGGTCAGGTTCTTCAAGTACATGCGGTCTCCGGGTGTGCTCGCGCGTGCTGCGGCTGTGCTCCTGGGCGTCAGGCTAACGCGTGCGCGGGCGTGGGCGCGGTTGGCACACGGGGCAGATGTGGCTCGACCGGTTCATGAAGGCCTCGCGCACGATCGTCGTGCCGCACCGCGGGCACGGCTTCCCCTGCTGCCCGTACACGTTCAGGCGCTGGGAGAAGTACCCGGACTGCCCGTTGACGTTGACGTACTGGGCGTCGAAGCTCGTGCCGCCGTCCTCGAGCGCCCGGCGCAGGACGGCGCGGACCTCGTCGAGCAACCGTCGCAGGTCGGCGCGGGTGAGCCGGTCAGCGGCGCGGTCGTAGTGCAGTTTCGCGGCCCACAGCGACTCGTCCGCGTAGATGTTGCCGATGCCGCTCACGACGCCCTGGTCGAGCAGCACCCGTTTGATGCCGCTCGAGCGTTTCCGCGCCATCGCGGCGAACCGGTCGTCGTCGAACGCGGGGTCGAGCGGGTCACGGGCGATGTGCGACACCTGCCCGGGCACCCACCGGCGCCACACGGCGTCGGGCTCGAGCGCGTCGACCTGCCCGCCGAACCCCGCGGGGGCGCCGTCGATAGTGGGAACCATCGCGTCGATCGCCATCGAACCGAACGTGCGCTGGTCGACGAACTCGAGCTCCACGGGGGGCTCCGCCGCACCGGAGCGGTCGGTGCCCGCGGGCTGCACGTCGATGAGGATCCGCCGGTGCTTCGCGGCCGGTCGATCACGGCCGAGCAGGATCTGCCCGCTCATGCCGAGGTGGGCGACGAGCGCCTCGGGGCGATCCCCGTCGTGCTCGGACCGCAACGGCATCCAGAGGAACTTGCCCCGGCGGACGGCGGCGGCGATGGTGCGACCGGTCAGCCGGTCCGCGAAGTCCTCGGCGGGGCCGTCGTGCCGGGTGAGGGCACGGTCGTCGACCACGTCGACGTGCAGGACCCGCGCACCGCTGACGGCGGGTTCGAGGCCGGCGCGGACGACCTCGACCTCGGGGAGTTCGGGCACGCGGTCAGGCCGCTCGACCGGACAGCCGGGTCCAGGCGTCGAGCGCGGCGGCCATCTCGGCGGCCTTCTTGCTCGACCCGGTGCCGGTGGCGATGTCCTCGCCCTGCAGGACGACCGTCGCCATGAAGGTCTTGTCGTGGTCCGGGCCGGTCTCGGTGACGCGGTACGCCGGGTTGCCGAGCGAGCGGCTGGAGGCGAGCTCCTGCAGGCTCGTCTTCGGGTCCATCGCCGCGCCGAAGCGGTCCGGGTCGATCATGAGCGGCTCGACCAGGCGGAGCACGAGCTCCGTGGCCGGGTCGGGACCGGCGGACAGGTACGTCGCGCCGATGACGGCTTCGACGGTGTCGGCCAGGATCGACGACTTGTCGCGCCCGCCGGTCTGTTCCTCGCCCTTGCCGAGGCGCAGGTAGCGGCCGAGCCCGATCATCCGGGCGATCTCGGCCAGCGCCACGGTCGACACCAGGCTCGCCCGACGCTTGGCGAGGTCACCCTCGTCGAGGTCGGGGAACGACCGGTAGAGCTTCACGGTCACGGCCTGGCCGAGGATCGAGTCCCCGAGGAACTCGAGGCGCTCGTTGTGCTTGATGCCCCCGTGCTCGTAGGCGTACGAGCGGTGCGTCAGGGCCAACTGGAGCAGCTCGAGGTCGATGTCGATCCCGAGGATGCCCTGCAGACGAACGACGTCCGGCCCCGCGGGGCGAGACCCCGCAGCGCCGGACGTTGTCGTCATGCGTTCGGTCCGATCAGACGTCGGCGACCTTGCGGCCCTTGTACTCCATGTACAGGGGCGTACCGGCCGAGTCCTCGACGACCTTCGCGCGGTGCGGGAGGCTGTAGGTGACCTGACCGTTCTCGATCGTCTTCACGAGCTGGATCGGCGTGGCCTTCCACTGCGAACGACGGGCGTGCGTGTTCGCACGGGACTGCTTGCGCTTGGGAACGGCCATGGTGAATCTCTTTCGGTTGGTCGGTGGTCGGTACGGGGGCTGGCGGCGTCGGGACCTACTCGGTCTCGGCCCGCTCCTCGCCCTCGGTGGTCTTCGGTGCGGTGGTGTCACCGTCGTTGGAACCTGCGGCGCTGTCGTCGAGCTCGATCGCGCTGAGCGCTGCCCAGCGGGGATCCAGGACCTGACGAGCGGGCTGCTCGCCGAGGTCGGCCAGACGCTCACCCGTCACCGGGTCGAGTCCTGGGCAGTCCGGTCGGCAGACCGGCTGGAACGGCAGCGACAGCACCACCGCATCTCGAACGACCTGTTCGGTGTCCACGTGGTCATCGCGAACGAAGAAGTCGAAATCCTCCGAGGCATCATACGCGAACAGCTCGGCGAAATCGACCTCGATCGGTTCGCTGATGTCGATGAGGCAGCGCGAGCACTCCCCCGTGGCGTCGGCCGAAGCGTGTCCGGACACGAGGACACCCTCGTGCAGGCCTTCGAGTTTGACGTCGATGTGCAGCTCGGCACCCTGTCGGACGCCGATCAGACCGACCCCCATCGCGTCGGGCACCTCGATGTCGAGCGTGTGCTCGCGCATCTCGCCCGGCCGGTGCGCGAGGTCGCGCACGCGCAGGGCGTAGGGGCTGTTCACGGGGGAAGACACGATCGACAAGCCTAGCGCGATCGGGGCCGAGAGTCGAGGTGGCGACGGGCGTGTCCGGACGCGGTGTGGTTCAGCGGGGGTGTTCAGCGGGCAGCGAGCGCGTCGGCGACGGTCTTCGGCACGTAGGGCGTGACGTCGCCGCCGAGGGACGACACCTGGCGGATGAGCGAACTCGACACGTGCGCCCTCGACGCCTCGGGCAGCAGGAACACCGTCTCGACGTCGGCGAGGTGGCGGTTCATGATGGCCATCGGGGTCTCGTACGCGACGTCCTCGCCGGACCGCACGCCCTTCACCAGGACCTTCGCGCCGACCTGCCGGCAGTAGTCCACCAAGAGCCCGGAGGTCCACTCACCCACGGTGACCGTCTCGGGCGCACCGACCTCGACCAGCGAGTCGCGGATGAGTCGCACCCGGTCGACCGCCTCGAACATCGCCGGCTTCTTGTCGGGGTTGTGCACCACGAGGACGTGCACCTCGTCGAAGAGTCCGGCCGCACGGCCGATGACGTCGAGGTGTCCGAGGGTGACTGGGTCGAAGGAACCGGGGACCACCGCGATCTGCGCCATGCCAGCGACGATACCGCCCGGGGCCGCTGCGCCCCGGGTCAGTTCTTGCCGAGGAACGCCGCGTCGGACTCGTCCAGGCGCCGGGCGAGTGCGTCACGGAGGGCCGGGGACCCCTCGAGCTCGGGATCGGGCTCGAGCACACGCTCGGCCTCTTCGCGCGCATCGACGATGAGGTCGGCGTGCTCGACCACCCGGAGCAGGTTCAGCGACGACCGACCGCCGGACTGCCGTTCACCGAGGACGTCGCCCTCGCGTCGGAGCTCGAGGTCGATCCGCGCGAGTTCGAACCCGTCGTCCGAGGCGGCCACCGCGTCGACGCGTTCGCGCGAGGTGGTCTCGAGCTCGGCCGAGGTGACCAGCAGGCAGACGCCGGCCCACTGCCCACGACCGATGCGGCCGCGGAGCTGGTGGAGCTGCGAGACCCCGAACCGGTCGGCGTCGAGGACGGCCATCATCGCCGCGTTCGGGACGTCGACGCCGACCTCGATCACGGTCGTCGCGACGACCACGTCGAGGTCGCCGACGGCGAAGGACGTCATCACGCGGTCCTTCTCGTCGGCGGTCATCCGGCCGTGCAGGACCGCGATCGAGCGCCCTTCGAGGACGGGCATGGTGCGCATCCGCTCGGCCGTGGCGAGCACGGTGGCCGGGTTGCGCTTCGGGGCGTCGTCCTGCCCCTCGGCCGGCTCCGGCTCGCCGTCGTCCTCGGTGTGGGCGTCGTCGATGGCCGGGCAGACGACGAACGCCTGGCGGCCCTTGGCCAGTTCTTCGGCCATGCGGGACCAGATCCGGGGTTCCCACCCGGGGTGCTCCGCCAACGGGACCGTGAAGGTCTCGACGCCGGCGCGCCCCGACGGCATGCCCGTGATGGTCGAGACGTCGAGGTCGCCGAACACCGTCATCGCGACGGTGCGCGGGATCGGCGTCGCGGTGAGCACGAGCACGTGCGGCGGGGTCGCCCCCTTGGTGCGGAGGGCCTCGCGCTGCTCCACCCCGAAGCGGTGCTGCTCGTCGACCACCACGAGTCCGAGCTCTGCGAAGTCCACCCGGTCACCCAGGAGCGCATGCGTGCCGACGACGAGCCGGGAGCTGCCCGATGCGGCGGCGAGCAGGGCGCGACGGCGTTCGTCGGTGGACTGCGACCCCGTCAGGATCACCGGTCGGAGCTCGGCCGCCAGGTCCGGCCCGAGGAACTTCACGATGGAGCGCAGGTGCTGGGCCGCCAGCACCTCGGTCGGTGCGATGAGCGCGGACTGTCCGCCGGACTCGGCCACGGTGAGCATCGCCCGGATCGCCACGAGGGTCTTGCCGGACCCGACTTCGCCCTGGATCAGCCGGTGCATGGGCCAGGTGCGGGCGAGGTCCTGGTCGATGTCGGCGCCGACGGCCCGCTGGTCGTCCGTCAACGTGAAGGGCAGGGTGGCGTCGAAGCGCTCGAGGATGCCACCGGGAGCGGCCACGCGCGGGGTGGCCGCGGTGCGACGGGCTGCGATCCGCCGCTGCACCAGGGCGGTCTGCAGCACGAACGCCTCGCGGTAGCGCAGGGCGTCCTGCGCGCGCTTGAAGTCCGCGACCTTCTCGGGGCGGTGCAGCAGTTCCAGGGCCCGGCGGAACGACACGAGGTCGAGCCGCGACCGCGCGGACGCCGGTACCGGATCGGGCAGGTCCGGCAGGGTGTCGAGGATGATCCCGATGGACTTCGCGATCTGCCACGACGTGAGGGAGGCCGTCGCCGGGTAGATCGGGATCGGCTGGCGCGACCACCGGATCGCCTCGTCGGAACCAGGGTCGGCCGTGGCCCGGGGGTCGTCCGGGTCGAAGAGCTCGTAGTCCGGGTGGGCGAGCTGCCGGGCACCGCGGTAGTCGCTGACCTTGCCGGAGAAGATGCCCCGGGCGCCGGGGACGAGGTCCTTCGTGCGCCACCCCTGGTTGAAGAACGTGAGGGTGAGCAGGCCCTTGCCGTCGCCGATCTTCGCTTCGAGGATCGAGCCGCGGCGCGCGCGCATGGTGCGTTCACGGACGTCGACCACCTCGGCCACGATGGTGACGGGTTCGCCGATCGCGAGCGAGTCGAGGGCCGTCAGTGCACCACGCTCGGCGTAGCGGCGAGGCGCGTGTTCGAGGAACTCGCCCACTGTGCGGTAGCCGAACGCCTTCTCGATCGCCGTCGCAGTCCGACCGCCGAGCACGTTCGCGAGCCGCGCGTCGAGCGGCGCCGGACCGAGGTCGGGCGCGGCCGGCGCAGCGGGGGTTCCGGAGGTGACCACGCTCCAACGGTACCGGGCACGACCGACCCGCCCCGCGCCTCCGGGCGGCCCTGTGGAGAACACCGGACCGGACCCGCCGGGCCGATACGGTGGCTGCATGACCCGCATCATCGCCGGCGCCGCCGGCTCCCTGACGCTCCGGGTGCCGAAGTCCGGCACCCGGCCGACGAGCGACCGCGTGCGCGAGGCGCTGTTCTCGTCGCTCGAGGCACGGGGCCTCGTCGAGGACACGTCGGTGGCCGACCTGTACGCGGGGACGGGCGCGCTCGGGCTCGAAGCGGCGTCCCGTGGTGCGGTCGAGGTGGTCCTGGTCGACCGTGCGTCCGCCGCCGCGCAGGCCTGCCGGGCGAACGCGAAGGCCGTGCAACAGCGGATCCCCGGCGTCCGGATCGACGTCCAGCCGCAGCCGGTGCTCGGGTACCTCCGCGGGACCGTCCGCACCTTCGACCTGGTGTTCATCGACCCGCCCTACGACGTCACGGAGCACGAACTCGCCGAGGTGCTCGAGGCCCTGGCGCCGAAGCTGACACCGGAGGCGGTCGTCGTGGTCGAGCGGAGCAAGCGCTCCCCCGAGCCGAGCTGGCCGACGGGCCTCGCTCCGTTCAGCAAGCGCAGCTACGGCGAGACCGTCGCGTGGGAGGCCGTCGCCACGGGCTGAGCGTTCTGCGCGTGGGCGCACGCGTTCTGCGCGTGGGCGCACGCGCTCTGCGACAGTGCACGTGTCGAACGACGCGCGTTCTGTCGCACCGTGCTCGTGCACCGACCGGGAGGCATCGGTCAGCAGGTCAGCCGGCGACTCCGTCCCAGTCGGCGTACGGGTCCCAGCCGGTCGTCGGCACCGGGGACCCGGCGCGCAGCAGGTCCGTGGCCCCGCGCTCCCGCACGCCACCGACGCGGCGGAACCCCCCGGGCAGGGCCGCGCCGGCGGGGAACGTGGCGAGCAGGCCGTGGTCCTCGCCACCGTGCAGCGTCGCGTCGTCGAACTCGGTGGCGGCATCGAGTTCGAGCGTCACCCGGCTCGCGCGCGCCAGCCGACCGGCGTCGATCGCCAGGCCGTCGGAGAGGTCGAGCATCGCGGTGGCTCCGGCCTCGGCCGCGAGCGGCCCATCTGTGATCGGGGGCACCGGGCGGCGTTGGCGCCCGACGTCGGGGTCGGTGTCTGCCCCGCTCGACACCGTCGCCGCACGGTCCGGCTCGCCCCGGTCGTCGACGCCGTCACGGAACAGGCGCGCGAGTCCTCGGGCTGCCCGGCCCAGCTCGCCGGACACCGCGAGCACGTCACCGACGCGGGCGCCCGACCGCAGCACGGGCGCGCGGTCCCGTAGATCGCCGAAGGCGGTGACGGCCACCGTGAACGTCGCCGAGGTGGAGAGGTCTCCCCCGACGACCCCGCACCCCGGCGCGAGTGCATCGACGGCGAGCCGGAAGCCGTCGGCGATGCCCTCGAGGACGGCCACGGGGGTGTCCTGCGGTGCGGCGAGGGCGATCACGAGTCCGCTCGGCACGGCACCCATCGCGGCGACGTCGGAGAGGTTCGTGGCGGCCGCCTTCCACCCGACGTCCTCCGGCGAGGACCACGCCCACCGGAAGTCCGGGCCGTGCACCATCATGTCCGTCGTGACCACGAACCGACCGTCCGGGGCGGCCACGACGGCGCAGTCATCACCCGGGCCGAGGATCGGCGTCCCCGAGGGCAGTCGACTCGTGATCCGGTCGAGGACGACGAGTTCGCCGAGCTCCCCCACGGTCGGTCCGGCCCAGGCGTCGTACGTCGCGTCCACACGAGAACGGTAGCCTGGACAGCGATGGACACCGCGCGCCGCACCCCTCGCACCCTCGCGATCGTGGGAGCGGTTATCACCCTCGCCGCCGGGCTCACCGGGTGCACGAACGCCGTGTCGATGTCCGCGGCCCCGTCGGCGAACGCAGCGGCGTGCGCCTCCGTGCAGGTCCGGTTGCCGGCGACCGTCGACTCGAAGTTCGACCTGCGGAACACGAACGCGCAGTCGACCGCGGCCTGGGGCGACCCCGAGGTCGCGATCTACCACTGCGGCGTCGCCGTGCCCACGGTGTCCGACCTGCCCTGCTTTTCTCAGGGCGGCGTCGACTGGATCCGCGACGACCGCGGCGACCAGGTCGTCTTCACGACGTTCGGTCGGTCGCCGGCGGCGCAGGTCGTCGTCGATTCGACGAAGACCACGTCGACGGTCGTGCAGGAGCTGTCCGACGCCGTGTCGTCGCTGCCGAAGGACGGGCACGAATGCCTGGACCCGGCCGACGTGCAGGGCTGACGCCGCCGCTCGTCAGACCAGGGCCCGCGTCAGCGGACGGCCGCGCGACCCAGCTCGATGAGCTCGGTGACCAGCTCGCCGTAGGACACTCCCGACGCCGCCCAGCAGCGCGGGTACATCGACAGCGGGGTGAAGCCCGGCATCGTGTTGACCTCGTTCACGACGAAGCCGTCGTCGGTCAGGAAGCAGTCGACGCGGGCGAGCCCCGAACCACCGATGGCCTCGAACGCGCGGGCACCGATGGAGCGGATCTCGTCGGTCTGGTCGCCGGTCAGCGGTGCCGGGCAGAGCAGCGACTCGTCGCCGCCCAGGTACTTCGACGCGAAGTCGTAGAAACCGTCCTCGGCCACCACGATCTCTCCCGGCAGGCTCGTGCGCGGTACTCCGTCGCGGCCCTCGAGCACGGCGACCTCGACCTCGCGGCCGATGACGCGGGGCTCGACGATGACCTTCGAGTCGTGCTCGAACGCCAGGTCCATCGCGGCGCCCAGCTGGCCGGGCTCGTCCACGCGTGAGACACCCATGCTCGACCCGGCGCGGGCCGGCTTGACGAACAGCGGCCAGCCGTGGGCGGCGATCGTCTCGGCGACGTCCACCGGGTCGGCCGCCCACTGCCGGCGGAGCACCGTGGTCCACGGTGCGACCCGCAGCCCGGCGTGCTCGAGCACGGCCTTGGCCACGTGCTTGTCCATCGCCAGGGCGCTCGCGAGCACGCCGTCGCCGACGTACGGCAGCCCGGCGATCTCGAGGAGGCCCTGGATCGTGCCGTCCTCACCGAAGGGGCCGTGCAGGATCGGGAACACCACGTCGACCGGGATCGCTGTGACCGTGCCGTCGGGATGGGACACGACGAGTTCGTTGGTGGCCGGCGACGTGGGGAACGCGATCCGCGTGCCGTTGTCGGGCACGGTGGGCAGCGCACCGTCGCGGATGGTCCACTGCGCCGGGTCGTCGGACTGCAGCGTGAACGCGCCGTCCTGGGTGATCCCGATCGGCACGAGGTCGTACTCGGCCCGATCGACGACGTCCATGATGCCGCCGGCGGTCACGCAGCTGATCTCGTGCTCGCTCGAGCGACCGCCGAAGAGCACGGCGACGGTGGTCCTGGGCATGGGGGTTCCCTCGGGGATCGTGGGCACGGGAGTCCCTTCGTGACTCGGGGCGGGACCGGTCACTCGCCCTGCGGCTCGTCGGTCTCGGTGAGGTGCGGCGCGATGTTGCGCGGATCGAGCCTACCGGCGAGGACCTCGCCGACCTGGCTGACGATGGGCATGTCGACGCCGTTCGCCGCGGCCAGCTCGAGGATCGGGGCGACCGACGCCAGCCCTTCTGCCGTCTGGTTCATCTGGCGGACGACCTCGTCGAACCGGTAGCCCTGGCCGAGCAGCCGCCCGGCGGTGTTGTTCCGCGACAGCGGCGACTGGCACGTCGCGATGAGGTCGCCGAGGCCCGCGAGCCCGGACAGCGTGGACGACTGCGCACCGAGCGACACCGCAAAGTCGGTCATCTCGGCGAGGCCGCGCGTGATGATCGACGCCTTGGTGTTCTCGCCGTAGCCGACCCCGTCGACGATGCCGATCGCGACGGCGATGAGGTTCTTCAGCACGCCGCCGAACTCGGTGCCGATGACGTCGGTGTTGATGAACGACCGGAAGTACGGGTTCGTCGCGACTGCGGCGACCTCGGTGGCGGTCTCCAGCGAGGACGACGACACCACGGCAGCGGTCGGCTGCCGTCGGGCGATCTCGAGCGCCAGGTTCGGGCCACTGGCCACCGCGATGCGGTCCTGGTCGATGCCGAGGCCCTGCAGCAGGACCTCGCTCATCCGCAGTCCCGTGCTCTTCTCGACGCCCTTCATCAGGCTGACGACCGGCACGTCGGCGGGCAGCAGTTCGCGGATCGCGGCGAGGTTCGAGCGCAGGGTCTGCGAGGGCACCGAGACGTACACCTGCGAGGCACCGTCCAGCACACGCTCGAGGGACGTCGACGCGGTCAGGGTGCGGGGCAGGTTGATGCCCGGCAGGTAGTCGGAGCTGCGCTTCGTCTCGGTGATCTCGCGGGCGACCTCGGGGCGCCGGGCCCACACCACGGTGGACGCACCGCCCTCGGCCAGCACCTTCGCGAAGGTGGTCCCCCAGCTGCCGGCACCGATCACGGCGACCCGGGGCTTGTCGGTCGACTGCATGACCACCCGGATCGCAGCGGTGTCGAAGGCCCCCGGAGCCGCGGCGGCGGGGTCTGGTCGGTCGTCGTGGGGTCGGAGGTCACTCAAACCGGCCGGTCTCCTTCTGGTTGTTCGCCGCCGGGTCCCAGCGGGTCGCGGGTGCCCGCTCGCCACGGAGCACCTCGAGCAGCGCGGTGATCTCGCGCATCACGAGTTCGGTGGCCTCGCCGAGCATCTGCTGGTCGATCTGCCGACCGCGGTACGCCGACAGGTCGACGGGGTCGCCGATGATCACGTCGACCCGGGACGGCGGGAACAGCCGGAGTTTCTTGCCGTACCGCGCCATGATGTTCTGCGTGCCCCAGTGGGCCATCGGGATGATCGGCACGTCGTTCTCGAGCGCGATCCGCACCGCCCCCGTCTTGCCACGCATCGGCCAGAGGTCGGGGTCGCGGGTCAGCGTGCCCTCGGGGTAGACGATGATCGCCCCACCCTGCTCGACCAGGGACCGTCCGCCACCGAGCGGGTCGCTCAGCCGCGTCCGGCCGGACCGTTCCACGGGGATCTGTCCCATTCCGGACATGAGCTTGCCGACCACGGGGACCGTGAACAGCGACGCCTTCGCGAGGAACCGCGGCGCCCGCTTCGAGATGTACACCGCGGTGCCCACGACCAGGGGGTCGATGTTCGTGAAGTGGTTCGGCGCGAGCACGAACGCGCCCTCGGCCGGCAGGCGGTTCGGGCCGTGCCAGTGGTAGCGCGCCGAGAACCGGAACGTCGGGATGACGATCGAGGCGACGATGCGGAACGCGGTGTTCAGCTCGCCGCGGCGCCACCGGCGCCCACGCACGGGGATGCCGGTCGCGACCTGCGCGTCGGAGCCGCCAGGGGCCTCCAGGCCGTCGCCGGGACGCGACGGACCGTCAGCCGGCTCCGGGGACGACTGGGGGAACGACACCGCGCTCAGCCTGCGAAGTCGAAGTCGGCGCCGAGCTTGCGCAGCTTCGGGATGAAGTGCTCGTAGCCGCGGCTGATGATGCCGACGTTGGTGATGTGCGACTCGCCGTCGGCGGTCAGCGCCGCGATGAGGTGGCTGAACCCGCCACGCAGGTCGGGGACGCGGACGTTGGCGGCGTGCAGCTTCGTCGGACCGGTGATGACGGCGGCCTGCTCGAACGGGCGGCGGGCGACACGGCGGTCGTGGCCGGGCAGCCCCTCCTTGTGCACGACGATGTCGGCACCCATCTCGTTCAGCGCGTCGGTGAAGCCGAAGCGGTTCTCGTAGACGGTCTCGTGCACGATGCTCTGGCCGTCGGCCTGGGTCAGCGCGACGACGAGCGGCTGCTGCCAGTCCGTCATGAAGCCGGGGTGCACGTCGGTCTCGATGACGACGGGCTTCAGGGTGTCCAGCTCGCGGTAGAACCGGATGCCGTCCTCCTGGATGTCGAACCCGCCGCCGACCTTGCGGAAGACGTTGAGGAACGTCATGAGCTCCTGCTGGTTCGCACCCTCGACGAAGATGTCGCCGTTGGTGGCGAGCGCGGCGGAGGCCCAGCTCGCGGCCTCGTTGCGGTCGTTGATCGCGCGGTGCGTGTAGCCGCGGAGCGACTCGACGCCCTCGATGAAGATGACGCGGTTCGGCTCGACCGAGACGATGGCGCCCATCTTCTGCAGGATCGCGATGAGGTCCATGATCTCGGGCTCGATCGCGGCGTTCCGCAGCTCCGTGACGCCCTTGGCGAGGGTCGCTGAGAGCAGGACCTGCTCGGTGGCGCCGACGCTCGGGTACGGCAGCTCGATCGAGGCGCCCTTCAGGCCGTCCGGGGCCGTCAGGTGGATGCCGTTGACCTGCTTGTCGACGACAGCGCCCATGGCACGGAGGGCGTCGAGGTGGAAGTCGATCGGGCGGTCGCCGATGCGGCAGCCGCCGAGGTCGGGGATGAACGCCTCGCCGAGCTTGTGCAGCAGCGGACCGCAGAACAGGATCGGGATGCGGCTCGAACCGGCGTGCGCGTCGATCTCGGCGAAGTGCGCCGACTCGACGCGCGACGGGTCGAGGATGAGTTCGCCTCGTGCAGGATCGGTGATGCGCACGCCGTGCACCTCGAGCAGCCCGCGGACCACCTTGACGTCGGAGATGTCCGGCACGTCACGGAGGATCGACGGGGTGTCACCGAGCAGCGACGCAACCATGGCCTTGGTCGCGAGGTTCTTCGCCCCACGCACCTCGATGCGTCCCACGAGCGGCTTGCCCCCGCGGATGACGATCTCGTCCGACTTGAGGCCCACGCGCGCCCCTGCGGCCGCTGCGTCCTGTACGAGAGAGTTCACTACTTCACCGGCAATGTCTTCGGCCGCCAACTGGAGCGGCGGGATTCGAACTCCGTGATCGAGGTCTCGTCACGGAGGGTGAGCCCGATGTCGTCGAGCCCTTCCATCAACCGCCAACGAGTGTAAGCGTCGATCTCGAACGGGACGTCCACATCCCCCAGCGACACGCGCTGCGTCACGAGGTCGACCGTCGCCTCGATGCCCGGGTTCGCCTCGATGGCGGCCCACAGGCGCTCGACCTCCGGTTCGGTCACGATCGCGGTGACCAGGCCCTGCTTGCCGGCGTTGCCCCGGAAGATGTCCGCGAAGCGGGGTGACACGACGACCGCGAAGCCGAAGTCACGGAGCGCCCAGACGGCGTGCTCGCGCGACGAACCCGTGCCGAAGTCGGGCCCGGCGACCAGGACGCGGGCGCCCTGGTAGCGCTCCTGGTTCAGCACGAAGTCGGGGTCCTGCCGCCAGCCGGAGAACAGGGCGTCCTCGAAGCCGGTCTTGGTGACGCGCTTGAGGTAGACCGCGGGGATGATCTGGTCGGTGTCGACGTTCGACCGCTTGAGCGGGGCCGCGATGCCGGTGACGGTGGTGATCTTGTCCATCAGAAGGTCCCCTCGGTGGTGGCGGTCTCGTGGTTCGTCACCGACGCCAGCGCGTCGTCGGTCTGCAGATCCCACGGGCTGGACAGCGTGCCCCGGATCGCGGTGGCCGCGGCGACCAGCGGCGACACCAGGTGCGTGCGCCCGCCCTTGCCCTGCCGACCCTCGAAGTTGCGGTTCGAGGTGCTCGCGCAGCGCTCCCCCGGTGCCAACTGGTCGGGGTTCATGCCGAGGCACATCGAGCAGCCGGCGAACCGCCACTCGGCACCGAATTCGGTGATGATCTTGTCCAGCCCCTCGGCCTCGGCCTCGAGCCGGACGCGGGCGGAACCCGGGACGACCATCACCCGCACGCCGGGCGCCTTCTGCCGGCCCTGGATGATCGAGGCGAACGCCCGCAGGTCCTCGATGCGCGAGTTCGTGCAGGACCCCATGAACACCGCGTCGACGGCGATGTCCTTCATCGGGGTGCCGGCGGTGATGTCCATGTACTCCAGGGCGCGGCGTGCGGCGGCCTGGTCGTTGGGGTCGCTGTAGGCGGCCGGGTCCGGCACGCTCTCGGACAGCGAGACGCCCTGGCCGGGGTTCGTGCCCCAGGTGACGAAGGGCTCGAGCTCGTCCGCGTCGATGAACACCTCGGCGTCGAACACGGCGTCGTCGTCGGTGGCGAGCGTCTCCCAGTACGCGACGGCGTCGTCCCAGTCCTGACCGGTGGGCGCGTGGTCGCGGCCCTGCACGTAGTCGTAGGTGGTCTGGTCGGGGGCGACCATGCCGGCGCGGGCACCGGCCTCGATCGACATGTTGCAGATCGTCATGCGGCCCTCCATCGAGAGGGCGCGGATCGCGGAGCCGCGGTACTCCAGCACGTAGCCCTGTCCACCGCCGGTGCCGATCTTCGCGATCACGGCCAGGATGATGTCCTTCGCCGTCACCCCCGGGCGGAGCGTGCCCTCGACCGTGATCGCCATCGTCTTGAAGGGCTTGAGCGGCAGGGTCTGGGTGGCGAGGACGTGCTCGACCTCGGACGTGCCGATGCCGAACGCCATCGCGCCGAAGGCCCCGTGGGTGCTGGTGTGCGAGTCGCCGCAGACCACGGTGATGCCGGGCATGGTCAGGCCGAGCTGCGGGCCGACCACGTGGACGATGCCCTGCTCCTTGTCGCCCAGGGAGTGCAGCCGGACGCCGAACTCCTCGCAGTTGCGGCGGAGCGTCTCGATCTGGATCCGGCTCGTCGGGTCCGCGATGGGACGGTCGATGGCGAGCGTCGGGGTGTTGTGGTCCTCGGTGGCGATCGTCAGGTCGAGGCGACGCACCGGTCGCCCGGCCTGCCGCAGGCCGTCGAACGCCTGCGGACTCGTCACCTCGTGCACGAGGTGGAGGTCGATGTAGAGGAGGTCGGGGTTGCCGTCCTCGCCCTTGACCACGACGTGGTCGTCCCACACCTTCTCGGCGAGCGTCTTTCCCATGAGCTCAGCCCTCCTCGTCCTCGTCGTTGCGCCGCGACCGCGGCGCGATCAGGCGACTCTACCATTGGTATACCAACGCGCGGCACCCCGCGCGCCGCTGGCCCGTCACCCCGCGACGACGCAACCTGGAGGCTCGTGGCGGCTCCCCGACACCTGACGCGGTGGGAAGATGGTGACGACATGACGACACCTGCGCACTCGACCCGGACCATCAACCTCGAGGGCGCGGCACGCGCCGCGATCGCCGGTGGCGCACCACTCGCGCTGCTCATCGCCCTCGGCATGCCGGGGTACGCCGCCTTCGCCATGTTCGCCGGGTTCACCGCCATCTTCGGTGCGACGGAGCCCTACCGGCAGCGCGCCGTCACCACCGGCGTCGCGGGTGCACTGCAGGCGCTCTGCATGTTCGCCGGCATCGGGGTCGGGCTCGTCGGGTCGCCGCTCTGGCTGCAGGCCGTGGGACTCGTCGTCGTCCTGGTGGTCGCGGTCTGCACCCTCTCCACGCTCCGGGCGATCCCCGCGCAGCCGATCTTCCCGGTGTTCGCGTTCGTCGTGTCCGCACTCGTGCCGATGCGCCCGGCGGACGTCCCGCTCGTCACGACGATCATCGTCTGCTCGGTGGTCTGGGCCTGGCTGGTCGCGATGTCCGGTTCGGTGCTCCGCCGGGTGTTCCACCCGCACGCCCCGCACCGGTTCCGCCCACTGGCCGACCGCAAGCACCGGTCGCTCGCGGTCCTGCGGACGCCGGCGCTGTGGGAGACCGTCGCGCTCAACGTCGTCGGGTCACTCGTCGCGGGTGCGGTCGCGGAGTCGATCCCCGGGCTCGGGCACCCCTACTGGGCGGTCATCGCGGTGGTGTCGACCCTGCCGGCCATCCGGCAGCGGCACACCGTCGTCCGCGCCGGGCAGCGTGTGGTCGGCACGATCGGCGGCACCGTGATCGCGGTCGGGATCCTGCTGCTCGAGCCGTCGGCGTGGTGGATCGTCGTGCTGGCCGTCGTCGGGCAGTTCTTCGCCGAGATCTTCGTCGCCCGGAACTACGCCGTCTGCCTGCTGTTCCTCACCCCGCTCGCGCTGGCGGTGTCGTGGTTGAGCCTGCCCGAGGCACCGCAGCTCCTGGCCCTCGACCGCATCGCGCAGACCGTGCTCGGTGCCGCGGTCAGCGTGGGGCTGCTGTTCGTCGGGCGTGCGATCGAGCGCCGGCGCGGCCGCGCCCTGGGTGCGACGAGCGCGATCCGGACCGTCTGACGCCTGGTCGTTCCGGGCGTACCTGGTCGAATCGGGCGTACGAGGTCGTTCCTTTCGAGCAGGTACGCCCGATTCCACCTGCCATCGCGCGTGGCAGGGGAAGGAACGTGCGCAGCGGACGGACGGGAGGCCCGTGGCGGCGCTGCCACGGGCCTCCCGTCCGTCCGGTGGTCGCGTCCACGGCGTGTTCCGCGGAAGCGACAGGTTCCTGCGGGAGGTCCGCGGCAATCTGTCGCTTTCGTGGATCGGACGGTCCCGCGTGCCGCGGGTCCGTCGCTTTCGCGAGCGTCAGTCGCGCGTGCTCAGTCGCGCGGCTGGATGTTCCACGCGTCGATCACGGGGCGGCCGTGCTCGTAGCCGAGGATGCTGACCGAGGCGGTGCCGAGCTTCAGCACGGCGCCGTCCTGCGGCGCGAGCCGGATCCATGCGGCACCGAGCGCCCGCAGCACGTGACCGTGGGCGATGAACACCGCGTCGTGGCCCTCGGCGAGCACCGGACGGGCACGGTTCAGGATGCGCTCGACACGGACCCGGACCTCGGCGGCGTTCTCACCGGGGGTGTCGCCGGCGGGGACCCCGTCGGTCCACAGGTCCCACGGACCGTGGCGCAGCACCTTGATCTGCGGGGTGGTGAGGCCCTCGTACGCGCCGTAGTCCCACTCGTACAGGTCCTCGTCGAGTTCGGGTTCGACGCCGATCAGGTCCGCGGTGTCACGGGCACGCTGCAGCGGGCTCGACAGCGCCAGCGCGAACGACCTGTCGCCGAGGTACCGGCCCGCGCGCTTCGCCTGTTCGACACCGTTGTCGGTGAGCGGGATGTCGGTGCGGCCGGTGTGCTGCCCGCTCTTCGACCACTCCGTCTCTCCGTGACGGACGAGGACGAGTTCGCCGGGGCGTTCCGAGGTCATGAGTTCCTTCCGATCCAGAGGCCGAGCGCAGCTGCGCCGACCGAGACGACGAGCATCCCGAGGCCGTTCAGGACGGCGAGCCGGGTCTTGCCGGATCGGAGGAGCTGTACGGTCTCGACGCTCGCCGTCGAGAACGTCGTGTACCCACCCATCATGCCCGTCCCGAGCACAGCGACCGTCGAGGCGGGGATGGTGCCTGCCTGCGCGAGGCCCGTCAGGACCCCGAGCACGAGCGAGCCGGACACGTTGATGAGCAGGGTCCCGACCGGGAACGCGGCGAACCGCGAACCGGCGACCCGCGTCTTGACGACGCCGTCGAGTACGAAGCGCAGGGCAGCGCCCGCTCCCCCGCCGACCGCGACGAGGAGCAGTTCCGCCGGGTTCATCGAGCGTCTTCCCGCCGTTCGGCGCGGGTTCCGGGCCGGGTGGCCGAGGCGACCCACAGGCCGAGGACGACCGCGACGAGTCCGAGGACGACCGTGAACAGGGCGTACCCACTGCCCGCCGTCCAGCGCCCGAGGTCGAGCAGCTGCGCGGTGTCGTCGGCCAGCGTGCTGTACGTCGTGAAGCCACCGAGCACGCCGGTGCCGACGAACAGCCGGACCGCGCGACGACGACCGACGTCCGGGCCGCGGCGTGCGAGCGCGTCGAGCAGGAACCCGAGGCAGAACGCCCCGACGACGTTGATCACGAGGATGGTCCAGCTGATCCCGTCGTGCGCGGGGAACGCCGTGGCGAGCAGTGCGCGGACGGCCGTCCCGATCGCACCCCCGAGGGCGACGAGGACGATGAGGATCCAGCGCAGGTGCGGTGGGCGTTCAGCGTGCATCGTGCTCCCGTCGCGAGGCGATCAGTCCCCGGCCGAGGGGGACGCAATCCCCGGCCGACGGGGACGATCCAGGCTAGCCGAGACGACGAAACCCCCGCCGAGCCGGAGCCGACGGGGGTTTTCGTGCTGGTGACCCCAGCGGGATTCGAACCCGCGTTACCGCCGTGAGAGGGCAGCGTACTAGGCCGCTATACGATGGGGCCGTTCCGACAACTCGACAAGTATTGCACAAGGCTCGCATCCGCACCAAAACGGGGCGTGTCGCCCGGGTGTGCCGCCATGCCGCAGCGGGAATACGGTGGGTCGATGCCCTCCGACCACGACGCGATCGCAGCGCCTCGACACGTCGGCGCCGACCCCTCGGCCACGGTGCGGATCGGACTGTCGGGTTGGCAGTACGACGGCTGGCGTGGGGACTTCTACCCCGAGGGCCTCGCGAAGCGGCGGTGGCTCGAGCACGTGGCGTCGCGGTTCCCGACGGTGGAGCTGAACGGATCCTTCTACTCGCTGCAGCGTCCGGCGCGGTACCGGGCGTGGCGTGCGGCCTCTGGCGGCCAGCCGTTCCGGTTCGCGGTCAAGGGCGGCCGGTACGTCACGCACATGCTGCGGCTGCGGAACGTCGAGACCGCGCTGGCGAACTTCTTCGCCTCGGGCCCGCTGGAACTCGGGGACACGCTGGGGCCGGTGCTCTGGCAGCTGCCCGAGCGCCTGCTCCCGACGCCGGAGGTGCTCGACGCGTTCCTCGGGCTGCTCCCCCGGAGCCACGGTGCGGCAGCCGAACTCGCACGGCACCACGACGACAAGGTCACCGAGGAGCCGGACGGTCTCGTGGAGCCCGAGGAACCGGCGTGGTCGATCCACCACGCGCTCGAGGTCCGCGCAGCCGGCTTCGGCGACGAGCACCTCGACGTGCTGCGCCGACACCGAGTCGCGCTCGTCGACTCGCACGCGGGCGACTTCCCGCGGTTCCGGGCGGACACCGGAGCGCGGCTCGCGTACCTGCGCTTGCACGGCGCGCCCCGGACCTACCACGACGGGTACTCGCCACAGGCACTCGGGGCGTGGGCGACAACCGTGCTCGAGCACGCCGACGCCGGCCGTGACGTCTACGTGTACTTCGACAACGACGCCGAGCGGCACGCCCCGTGGGACGCCCTCGCGCTCGATCGCCTGGTCGCGGAGCGACTGCGCCGGCGTGCTTCGTGAGCAGCGATGGTCGCCTCGGGCGCACCGACCCGACCGTTCCTGCTCACGATGCGGACTGGAGGCCCGTGGCGGGGCCGCCACGGGCCTCCAGGCCGCGCAGCGCAGCCCTAGAGCGTCAGTGACTCCCCCGGGCGCAGCACGACGAGCGACCCGGTGGGCTCGACGGCCTCGCGGAGCCGACCCGTGTGCATGCCGAGGCCGACCTCGGACAGCGTCGCCTCGTGGATCGGGTACGCCCGGGACGGCGCGATCGCGGCGACGTAGTCCATCATCTCTGCGACCTTGAGCCACGGCGCCCCGACGGGTGCCGCGAGGACCTCGACCCGGACGCCCGGGTCCGTGTAGGAGTCGCCCGGGTGGAACAGCCGCCCGTTCACGAGCACGCCGGTGTTGTCGACGATCGGCACGGACGAGTGGATGAGCTGGTGCCGTGTGCCGTGGAAGTCGAGGTCGAAGGGGCCGACCGTCCGGTGGTCCCCGTCCGTGACGACGTCGACGGTGATGTCCGCCTCGGCGAGCGCCGCGCGGACGCCCTCCGGCCCGATGACGACGGCGTCGGGGTTCGCGTCGAGGATGCGTCGGACCTGCTCGGGGGTGACGTGGTCCGGGTGCTCGTGCGTGACGACGACGGCGACCACCCCGGTCGCGTCGACCGGCCGGGTGAAGTTCCCCGGGTCGAGGACCACGCGGGCGTCCCCCTCGGCGATGATCTGGCAGGCGTGTTCGAGTTTCGTGACCTCCATGCGGGCGACCCTACGCGGAGCTCTCCGGGCAGGGCCCCGTGGTCACTCGGACGACCAGGTGCACGGGTGCCGCCGCGATGGGGCCGGCCACGCCGCCGTCCACCTCGGCGAGCACCGCCCGCGCAGCGATCCGCCCCTGTGCCACCGGGTCCTGCGCGACGGTGGTGAGTCCGACGGTCGCCCCGTACTCGTGTCCGTCGATCCCCATCACGGACACGTCGTCCGGTACCCCGAGGCCGGCTCGGCGTGCGGCCAGCAGGACACCGAGGGCCATCTCGTCCGAGGCGCAGAGCACCGCCGTCGGTCGTTCCGACGCCGGCTCGGCGAACAGCACGGCCCCGGCAGCGGTCCCGCCCGCGAACGAGAACCGGCCGTCCAGGGACCACCGTTCCGGCACCGCGGCCCCCGCTGACCGCATCGCGTCGAGGAATCCGTCCCGCCGTAGGTGCGGCACGGCGACGTTCATGCCGGCCTCGTCCTGCCCGCCGATGTAGGCGATGCGCCGGTGGCCGAGGCCGTGCAGGTGCTCGACCGCGATCCGGGTGACCTCGCGGTCGTCGACGCCGACGTTCCGGAGGCCCGGCGCCGGGCCGCCGATGACGACCATGGGGTGCCGGCTGAGTTCGAGTTCGGCGCGTTCGGTGGCGTCGAGCACCAGGGAGAGCAGCACGAGGCCGTCGACCCGGTGCCGCAGCATCGAGCGTCGGAACGCTCGATCGCGGTCGCCGCCCGGACCGCCGAGGTTGTAGAGGACCAGGTCGTACCCGGCCTGGCGGAGCTCCGCGTCGACACCGCCGAGCGCCTTGACGTAGAACCAGCGGTCGATGACGGGAACCACCACCCCGACGGCGCGTTGTCGCCCGGTGGCGAGCCCGGCCGCCGCCGAGCTCGGCACGTAGCCGAGCTCGTCGGCGACCCGCTGCACCTGCTCGATCGTGGTGTCGGCCACGCTCGACATGCCGCGGAGCGCCCGTGACACCGTGGACTTCGACAACCCCGTGACGGTCGCGATCTCCTGGATGCCCATGGGCATGCCGGGAGGCCCGTCAGCCGTCCGACGGCCGCGTCACGTCACCGACGGGGCCGGTCCGCGCTGGCGCGGGCGTCGGTCGGGCCGCCTGCTCCGGCCGGCGTCCACCGGGGGCGAGTTCGTCCCAGCCGACGTGCCGGTGGCCGCGCTCGTTCGTGGACGGGGCGGCAGCGGCCGGCCGCACCGGCGCCACGGGCACTCCCCCGGTGCCGTCCGTCGGGGTGGTGCGACGGAGCACCGCCACCCGCCACCGGTCGAGCGCCACGACACCGAGCACGCACACGAGCAGGGTGAGCGCCCAGCCGAGCGCCGGTCGCCCGGTGAGCTCGCAGAACACCGTGACGCCGAGGAACAGCACGCCGAACATGCCGACGAAGCCGATGGACTCCTCGATGTGGGCGGTGGGACGGGTGGGTCCGCGCTGGGCCATGGTCGTCAGCCCTTCACGCCGCCGGCGGTGAGCCCCGCCACGATGCGCCGCTGGAAGACCAGCACGAGGACGACGAGCGGGATCGTGACGATCGTGCCGGCGGCCATCACGGCCGTGTAGGGCTCCTGGTGCGGCTGCGACCCGGCGAACGAGGCGATCGCCACGGTCACCGGCTGCGTCGCGTCGCTCGAGAGCTGCGACGAGATGAGGTACTCGTTCCAGCTCGAGATGAACGCCAGGATCGCCGTGGTGAACACCGCGGGCGCCGCGAGCGGCAGGATGATCCGCCGGAACGCCTGCACCCGGGTGCACCCGTCGATGCGGGCTGCTTCTTCCAGGTCCCACGGCATCTCGCGGAAGAACGACGCGAGCGTGTACACGGTCAGCGGCAGCACGAACGAGATGCTCGGCAGGATGAGCGCCTGGTACGACCCCATCCACCCGATGTCGGTGAACAGCTGGAACAGCGGCGAGATGAGGGCGACGCCGGGGAACATCGACGCGGCCAGGATCGCACCGGCGATGAGCGACTTGCCGCGGAACTCGAGCCGGGCGAGCGCGTACGCGGCCGTGGTGCCGACGAGCAGGGCGATGATCGTCACGACACCACCGATGAGCAGGCTGTTGGCGAGCGCCCGTCCGAGGTGGTTGCCGAGCGAGGTGGAGAACGCCGTCGCGTAGTTGTCGAGCGTCACGTGCGTCGGCCACGGGGTGGCGTCGAACGTGAAGCCGACGTCGCGGAAGCTCGTGACCACCATCCAGTAGAACGGCAGGAGGCACCAGACGGCGATGACGACGGCCTGCAGGGCGGTGCGGATCCGCGGCCCGGTGTCCCGGCGCACGCGCACCTCGGTGTGGTCCACGGCGCGGTCCCGGCGCAGAGCCCCGGACCGCGGACGGTCTGCTGCGAGCGTCACTTGAGTTCACCCTTCTGCTGGGCGGCCTGCGTCTGCACGACGTTGGCGCCGAGGAACCGCACGAACAGGAACGCGACGACGAAGATCACCAGGAAGGTGAGTGTCGACAGCGCCGACGCGGAGTTGAAGCCCTGCCGGATCTGTTCGACGACCAGGATCGACAGTGTCGTGGTGGCGTTGCCGGAACCACCGCCGCCGCCGGTCAGGATCGCGGGCAGGTCGTACATGCGCAGCGCGTCGAGCACGCGGAACAGGATCGCGACCATGAGCGCGGGCTTGATGAGCGGCAGGGTGATGAGCACGAACCGCTGGAAGGTCGAGGCGCCGTCCATCTTGCCGGCTTCGTAGACCTCCTCCGGGATCAGCTGGAGCCCGGCCAGGATGAGCAGTGCCATGAACGGCGTGGTCTTCCAGGTGTCGGCGATGATGACCGCCCACCGGGACGCCCACTCGCCGCTGGTCCAGAGGATCTGGTGGCCGATCACCTGGTTCAGCACGCCGTTAGCGTCGAAGATGAAGTACCAGAGCTTCGCGGTGACTGCCGTCGGGATCGCCCACGGCACCAGGATCGCGGCCCGGACGAGGGCGCGTCCCTTGAAGTTGCGGTTCATGATGATGGCCATCCACACGCCGATCACCGTCTCGGCGAGCACGGTGACGACGGTGAAGAAGAACGTGTTGCCCATCGACACCCAGAACTGCGAGCCGAGGCTGCCGGGTGGGCAGGTGACCTCGCCGCACCGCTGGCCGACCCAGTGCACGTAGTTCGTGACCCCGGCGAAGCCGCCCTCGACGAACAGGCCGGTCGCCTTGTCGAGTCCCTGGTCGAGCTGGAACGACTGGATGACCGCGCTGACCACGGGGTACCCGATGACGACCGCCAGGAGCGCGATCGTCGGGCCGATGAGGTACACGGCCCAGCGGCCGTGCTCGGCGTTGAGCCCGCCCTTGCGCCGCTGGCGCTTCGGTTCGAGCCCGGTCGGGTTCGGGATGGCTGCGGGGATCTCGGTTGCTGCTGACACGTGTCGGCCTCCTTGCCGGGGGTGTCGGAACACAGGTGGGAACGGACTGGAGGCCCGTGGCGGACCCGCCACGGGCCTCCAGTCCGGAAGTCGCGGCGGAAGCCGCGGTGCGGCCGCTAGCTCCCGCTGCTGGTCGCGGCCGTGAGGGCGTCCTGCATGTCCTTCACGGCTTCGTCGACCGACTTCGATCCCTTGAGCGCCGCGTAGGTGTTGTCCTGGATCGCCTTCGTCACCGCTGGGTAGAACGGCGTGACCGGGCGCGGCTCGGCCGACTCGATCGACTTCAGCAGCGTCGGCAGGTAGGGCAGCTCCTTCGTCAGCTCGGGGTCGGTGTACAGGTCACCGACGACCGGGGCGAGCGAGCCCTGCGTCGCGAAGAACTTCTGCGTCTCGTCCGAGGTCAGGAACTCGAGGAAGTCGTGCGCCGTGGCCTTGTGCTTCGAGTACACGCTGATCGCCGCGTTGTGCCCACCGAGCGTGGAGGCGCCAACGCCGTCGGCACCGGGGATCGGCGCGATGCCGAAGGTGTCCTTGACCTTCGACGAGCCGTCGGTCTTGGCGAGGCTGTAGACGTACGGCCAGTTGCGCAGGAACAGGAGCTTGCCGTCCTCGAACGCGGTGCGTCCCTGCTCCTCCTGGTAGGTGATCGCCTCGGCCGGGATGTTCCCGTCCTCGAACGCGTCCACCAGGTTCTGCAGGCCGGCCTTCGCCTTGTCGGTGTCGACGTCGGGCGCACCGTCGCTGCTGAGCACCGAACCACCGGAGCCGTTGATCGCCTCGGAGGCGTTGACGGTGAGTCCCTCGTACTTCGCGAACTGTCCCGCGTAGCAGCCGATGCCGGCGTCCTTCGCGATCTTGCAGTCGTCCATCATCTCCTTCCACGTGGTGGGAGGCGTCTTGACGAGGTCCTTGCGGTAGTAGAGCAGTGCGCCGTCGGAGGTCTGCGGTGCCGCGTAGAGGGTGTCGTTGTAGGTGGCGGTCTTCACCGTCGACGGCAGGAGCTTCGAGGTGTCGAGCTCCATGTCACCGGTGAGCGGGGTGAGCCACTTCTTCGCGGCGAACTCGGCGGTCCAGACGACGTCCACGTCGACGACGTCGTAGTTCTCGTCCTTCGCCTGGAAGTGCTGCACGAGGTCGTCGTGCTGCTGGTCGGCCTGGTCGGACTGTTCCTTGAAGGTGACCTTCTCGTCCGGGTGGGCCTTGTTCCACTTCGCGATCAGCGGGCGGACGACGTTCGAGTTGTCCTTGCCCTGCACGTAGGTGATCGGTCCGCGGCTGCCCTGGCCGCTCTTGGCGTCGTCGTCCGCCGAACTGCCGCTCGAGCAGCCGGTGAGCACGAGCCCGATGACGGCGACCCCCGCAACGGACGCGAACCGCACCCTGGCGCGTGTTGTCTTCACAGCGTTGTCTCCTCGTTGAGATCACCAGGACGGGTCGGTCGGGTGACGACACCACTGCCCTGGAGCAGGCGACACTGCCTGCTGGAGGAGGAAGCTACGCCCGGTCCAGCAGGAGCGCAACCGGTTGCATCGCTTCCGTGACCTGAGCGTGACCCATGAGGTTCCCGTGGCTTCCTGGGTGAGCGCTCACCCTCGTCCGGGGCACACGCGCCGCACTGCGGAACCCCGCACGAACCCCGCCACTGCGGGTCCGGTCCGTTGTCCGCAGGTCTGGCCCGCCGTAGCGTCCTGCACATGGCCAACCCCTCCACCGCCGCCACCGTGCCCGCACCACGCCGGGTGATCGGCGTCGACCTCGACGCCCCGCTCCCCCGGCTCGTCGCCGACGAGACCGGCGAGTCCGCCATGGTGATCGGCTACCGCGGCGGCCACCCCACCGGCACCCTCGACGTGCTGCTCACCGACGACCCCGCCGACGCGGCCCGCGCCCTCGAGGCGCTGCAGGAGACCGTCCTGGCCGACGTCCCCGCGGTGTCCGACGACGACCTGCCGACCGTCTCGGTCGTCGTGTCCACCATCGTCGACCGCGTCGAGGACCTCGGCAAGCTGCTCGACGTCCTCGAGCACCTCGACTACCCGCGGCACGAGGTCATCCTCGTCGACAACCGCGTCCGCGTCCCCGCCGGCGACGCCCTGCCCGCGATGCTCGTCGGGCGGAACGTCCGCCTCGTCGAGGAACGCCGCCCCGGTCTGTCCGCCGGACGGAACGCCGGTGTCGCCGCCGCGACCGGCGACGTCATCGCCTTCACCGACGACGACGTCCGCGTCGACCCGCAGTGGCTGCGCGCCATCGGGTCCCGGTTCGTCAGCGAGCCCGGCCTGGACGCAGTCACCGGCGTGATCCTGCCGAGCGAGCTCACCACCCCCGCGCAGATCTGGTACGAGGCGTACTACGGCGGGTTCAGCGCCGAGCGCACCTTCTCGCCCGTGACGATCGTCCCGGACGACGTGCAGGGCACCATGCGGCACGCCCGCGTCTCGGCGGTCACCCCGTCCGGTGAGGTCCTCAAGCACTTCGCCGTCTACGGCATCGGCGCGTACGGCGCCGGCGCGAACATGGCCTACCGTCGCACCCTGATCGAGGCCGTCGGCGGCTTCGACCACACCCTCGGCGCCGGCTCCCCCGCCCGTGGTGGCGAGGACTTGGCGATGTTCATCGAGACGCTCTGGCGCGGCGGGAAGATCGGCTTCGAGCCCCGCGCGGTCGTGCACCACCGGCACCGCCAGACCATCGAGGACCTGCACAAGCAGCTGCACGGCAACGGCGTCGGGTTCACCGCGCTGATGTTCGCGCTCGCCGCCAAGGACAAGCGCCACGTGGCCGTCCTGGCCCGCCTGATGCCCCTCGCCGCGAAGGTCAAGTCGAAGCAGATGCTCTCCCGACTCGCCGGACGCCGGGACGCCGCGACCGAGGTCACCAACGACGCCTCGACCACGCGCATCCCGAAGACCCTGGCGTACCACGAGCTGCGCGGCTTCCCCGCCGGCCCGGCCGCCTGGTTCCGCAGCCGACGCCGCTGGCGCGACGTCGAGGCGGGCCGCTTCCGGCCGTAGCCGGGACCCAGGACGGACGGGAGGCCCGTGGCAGTGTCGCCACGGGCCTCCCGTCCGTTCTGCCGCGCACGCGGAACGCGACAGAGCACGCGTCGATCGACGCGTGCTCTGTCGCAAAGCCGGTGCCGGCGTGCCGGAGCCAGCGGACCGGCGCCCGCACCTCAGCGCGCGGTCAGCCGCCCGGCCACGTACCGCCATGGCCCGCCCAGCGCGGCAGTCAGCTCGGCGCGCTTGAGCCCGCGCGTCGCCTCGGTGAACTCGGCGTCGACGGGCCACCCGCCGCTCGCATCGACGGGGCGCTCGTCGGCACCCTGCCCGAGCGCGCCGAGCCGCCGGAGCGCGCCTGCCGCACGCCGCAGCACCGCGAACGCCGTGGAGGGTCGCAGCACGAGCTTCGTCACCCAGGCGCCGAGCCCGGTGCCGTAGCCGATCGCCTGCGAGCGCAACGCGGCACGGTCCTTGCGGTGCTCGTGCCAGACGACGGCCGAGGGTTCCACGGCGAGCGCCCCACCGGCGAGCAGGACGCGGGTGAACAGGTCGGGGTCCTCACCGGCTCGGGCGCGGGTGCCGGGGCCGAGGGCGATGTCGAAGCCACCGAGCTGCCGGACGGCGTCGCGGCGCACCGACATGTTCGCGCCCGTGCCGAACGCGCCGACGGTGAAGGGGAACAGGGGCTCGTCGACGGGCGGGGCGGACGTGCGGTACACCCGACGCTCGAGGTTCCGAGCCCAGGTCACCCGCTCGTCGAAGAAGCGCTGCGTGGGGGTGCGGAGCTCGCCGCTGGGGACGAGTCCGGTGACGCACCAGACGTCGGCATCGCGCTCGTAGGCGGCGGCGATGGCGGCCATCCAGTGGCGGTCGACGACGACGTCGTCGTCGATGAACGCGACGACGCCGCCGCTGGCGCGGGCGAGCCCGGCGTTGCGGGCCCGGGAGACGCCGGCACGTGCCTCGAGGACGTAGTGCACACGCGGGTCGTCGATGGCGGCCACGACGTCGCGGGTGCCGCGGGTGACGGGCGCGTTGTCGACGACGAACAGCTCGAAGTCGTCGTACGCGGAGTCGAGGACGGAGCGCACGGCGCGGGCGAGCGCCACGGGGCGCTCGCGGGTGCCGATGACGACGGAGACGCGTGCGCCGTCAGCGGGGGCGTCGACCGGGAGGCCCGGGGCCGGCAACCGACGCAGGGCCGGTCCCAGCTCAGCCGGGTCCACCGCCCCGCGTTCGTCGACGCCCACGTCGACGAACCCGGCGACGTCGAGGCCGTCGCGCACCATGAGGCGGGCGCGGCGGAAGCCGTCGGCGCCGGCCAGGTGGACGGAGTCGGCGGCGAGCGCCGCGGACCGATCGACGGCGCCGACCCAGGCCGCTCCGCCCCAGGTGGGGGCGTCGGGCGAGGGCATCGCAGGGTCGAGCGTGAGGGCTCGTTCCGCGGTGGTGGTGGTGGTGTCGGTCATGCTCGTCCCGTCGGGCCGGTCTGGTCGGGTGGACGTGGCAATGCTCCGTGCGCGTCGACAGGGGGTCAACCGCGATGCTCGGAGGATGCGGGGAGGCTGCGGTTTGCCGCCACTAGACTCGCGGGAGACGCCGTCGAAACGCCGGTGCGATCCCGGTCCCCGCCGGACACGAGGAGGACGCATGCCGCTGGCCCGCACGATGGACCGGCTCGGGCTGACCAGGCGTCCGCGCCCGGTGCTGCGCTTGGTGGAGCCCGCCGGCGACGACGACCTCGTCATGGTCCGCGTCGACGCGGACGACGCCCTGTGCGGCACCTGCGGGCACCAGCAGGCGGCGCACGAGCACTACCGTCCGGGCACGGACTGCGCGCTCTGCGACTGCCCGAAATTCCGCCGCGCACGCTGACCCCGTCCACCCCGTGAACGGGGGGCACCTGCGGGAAACCGCCGTTCCCCCGCAGGTGGTCCTGGCCGCCCTTGTCGGTGTTGGCGGGCCCGCTTAGCGTCGCGGACATGGCCATCACTCCCACGCCGCTCGCGTGCATCGTCCTCGCTCACGAGGACCCGACGCACGTCCGCCGGCTCGTGACGGCGCTCGACCCGTTCCCGGTGTTCCTGCACTGCGACGCGAGCACCGACGACGAGACGTTCGAGGCGATGACCGCCGGCCTGCCCGAACGGGTGCGGGTGCTGCCACGGATGCGCACCGGGTGGGCAAAGTGGGAGAACGTCGCTGCCGAGGTCGCCGGCTACCGTGCCGCCCTGGCCGAGACCGACGCCGCCCACGTCGCCGTGCTGACCGGCAGCGACTACCCGTTGGCCGATGCCGACGAGATCTCGGCGCTCATGACGGCCAACCCCGGCCGGTCGTTCGTCGAGGCAAGGGCGCTACCGCACCCCGCGTGGGGTCGCGACGGTGGGCGGTCGCGCGTTCGGTTCCGGCACTGGGCGTGGCGGAAGCACATGCTGCGCCTGCCGATCCCCCGCCGGGTGCCGCGTGACGTCGTGTTCGGCGGCGGCTCACAGCTCAAGGTCCTGGCGCGGCACCACGCGCAGGGTGTCGTCGACGTCGTGGACCAGCGCCCCGACCTGGTGTCGTTCTGGGAGCGGGTGTGGATCGGCGACGAGACCTTCGTGCCGTCGGTCCTGCTGACCCCGGCGTTCACCCCGGACTTCGCGGACACCCAAGTGGCGCAGCCGCTCTGGTGGATCGGGTGGGACGGCACGAAGCAGAAGAGCCCGCCGTGGCTCGGCATCGAGGACGCAGGCCGGCTGCTGGAGCGTCGCACGTCGGCCGACCAGTCGACCCCGTACGTGTTCGGCCGGAAGTTCTCGACGTCCAGGAGCACGGACCTGCTCGACGTGATCGACGCCACCTTCGGGCTCCGGGCGTCCGCCGACGACGAGACGGTGGCGGTGGCGCAGTGACCGTCCACCAGACCCGACGCGAGGCCCGGGCCGCCGAGGCTGCAGCACTCGCCGCACTCGACGCGTCGATCGCCGACGCAGCACCACAGGCACTCGAGGCCGCAGAGGCACCAGAAGCCCCCGTGCAGCCGGCGGCCCCCGGTGCGCTGTCCACCGACACCGACTCGGTCGCCGTCGCACGAGGCTCGTCGGTGCTGTTCGGCCGTGGGCTGCTCTACGTGGTGGTCTGGTCGATGCAGCTCGTCGTGAGCTCGCTGATCTCCCCCGTGCTCGCACACCTGATGCCGCCGGCCGAGTTCGGCGTGCTGGCGTCGGCGATCGCGCTGTACCAGGCCCTCGTGGTCGTGGCCGTCTGCGGCATCGACCAGGCGTCGGTGCTGCAGCGTGCCGAGGACGGCGACGACCGGCGTGCCCGCGGGCTGATGTTCGTCGGCATGGTCACGGCGGTCACCGTGACGGTCTTCGCCCTCGTGTCGATCCCGCTCTGGGGCGACGCCGCGGGCTTCGTCGACCAGCACCCGCTGCTGCTGGTGGCCGTGCTCTGGACCGGACCCGCCGCGATCGTCCAGCTGTCCCTCGCACTGCTCGTCGCCCAGGACCGCATCCGCGTGTTCGCCGTGACGAGCCTGCTGTCGTCCGTCGGCGGGTCGATCATCGGCCTCGGGCTGCTCGCCGCCGTGCACGCCGACGCCACCACGTACGCGTGGGGCGGGGTCGTGGCGCAGGGTGCCGCGATGGTCATCGGGATCGTCGCCACGAAGCCGCGGTTCCGCGGCCTGTTCGACCACCGCACCACGCTCCGGGCGTTCAAGCTCGGTGTCCCGATCGCGCTCGGCAGCCTGTCGTACTTCGTCCTGAACGCCGGTGACCGGCTCGTCGTGCAGCGCCTGCTCGGTGCCGACGAGGTCGCTCGCTACCAGATCGCGTACGTCGTCGGATCCGCGGTCATCCTGCTGCTGACCTTCACGAACCAGGCCTGGGCACCGCACTTCGCCGCCCTCCGCGACGCCGTGGCCCGCCGCCGGCTCGCGATGCACGCCCGTGACGAGCTCTACATGCTGCTCGCCCCTGTGCTCGTCGCGGTGACCCTCGTGTCACCGGTGGCGCTGCCGATCCTGGCGCCGGCGTCGTACCGGGTCGAGTCCCTCACCCTCGTCGTCTTCGTGGTCGCCCTGACCGCGTTCCCGGTGGTCGCGAGCGGCGCGACCGGTCGGCTCCTGCTGGTCGAGCGACGCGGGGTGACGGTCGGGGTCATCGGTGCGATCGCCGGCGTCGTGAACATCGCCGCGAACCTCGTGCTGGTTCCGCTGACGGGCATCGTCGGCGCGGGCATCGCCACCGTGGTCGCGTACGCCGTCCTCGCCGCGCTGCAGCAGGCCGCGCTGCCGGACCGCCGCGAGTGGCGCGGACCCCGGCGCCGCGTGCTGCTGGCCATCGCGATCGCGCTGGTCGTCGCGGCAGCCTCGCTCCTGCCCCCGCAGGACCTCGCCTGGAACATCGTGCGCATCGTCGGTGTCGCCGCGTGCCTGCCCTGGTTCTTCCGTCGCCTGAAACTCGCCCGCGGAGGCTCCGCATGATCCGTCCCACCCCCCGCCCGCTGCGTGTCGTCGTCGCCACCAACGGACTCGCCATCACCGGCGGTGTCGAGCGCTGCGTCGTCGAGGACGTCGGCGAACTCGTCGCGGCCGGCCACGACGTCGAGGTGTGGCACCGTGCCGGCCCGGACGGCGCCCCCGACGAGGGCCGCGCGGTGTTCGACCGGCTCGGCGTCCGCCTCCGTCACGCCCGCGACTACCGTTTCGGCATCCGGACCGCTCCGACAGACGTGTTCCGCTTCGTCCGTGAGGGCCTGCGCCTCCGCCGGTCACGCCCGGACGTCCTGTGGCTGAACCGCCCCGAGTTCCTGCCGTGGGGCCGCGTCGTGTCGTTCGTGTCCGGCGTCCCCCTGGCCGTGCACCTGCACCACGCCCCGAACTACCGTCGCCTCGGCCCGTTCGCGGGTGGCCGGACGCGCTTCCTGGCGGTGTCGACGGCGATGGCCCGTGCCTGGACCGCGGTCGGTGCGCCGCCGGAGCGGGTCGACGTGGTCCCGAACGGCGTCGACACCGCGGCGTTCCCCGCGGCCACCGCCACGAGCACGCACCGCGCGCGTGCCGCGCTCGGCCTCGACCAGGACCGTCCCGTGGTGCTCTACTACGGTCGGCTCACGCGGTCGAAGGGCGTCCTGGCCCTCCTGGAGGCATGGGGTCGCGTCCAAACGTCGGCCCGCGTCCTCGTCGGACACGGCACACCGCCCGCCCCGGCCCCGGTGCTCGTCCTCGCCGGTGCGCTGTACCCACAGGATGCCCCCGGCGTGCGCCGGGCGATCGCCGCGCTGCCCGCGGGCTCCGTCGTCGTGGTGACCGAGCGCGACGACGTCGTCCCGCTG
Organism: Curtobacterium sp. MCSS17_011; assembly: GCF_003224275.1. NCBI lineage: Bacteria > Bacillati > Actinomycetota > Actinomycetes > Micrococcales > Microbacteriaceae > Curtobacterium > Curtobacterium sp. MCSS17_011. Next base: position 34,961 of record NZ_QKLE01000025.1, read on the forward strand.
CTGCACGCCGCCGACGTCGTCGTGGCGCCGTCGATCGAGCCCGAGGGCTTCGGCCGGGTCGTCGTCGAGGCGATGTCCACCGGCCGGCCCGTCGTAGCCGCGGCGTCCGGGGGCACCGCGGAGATCCTCAGCGACGAATGGGCACGGTTCACCGTCGACCCCACCGAGACCGCGGCGCTGGCCGCCAAGGTCCTCGAGGCGCTGCGCGCGGCCGAGACCGAACCGGGGCTCGCGGACCGCTGCCGTGCGTGGGTGCGGGACCGGTACGGCCGGGACCGGCACGTGTCGGCACTGCTCCGGGCGCTCGAGGCGCACGCGCGGCGCTGACGGCCGACCCGTCCGACGACCGAGCGGTGCCGACGAGGACGTCGGCACCGCTCGGTCGTCCCGGGACACGCGGTCCCCGGCGCAGCTCAGCCGTTCGGCGTCGCCGTCGCCGTGTCGTCCGGCAGCGAGACGCTCGGCTCGGCACCGGGCGTCGGCACGTCGATCGTCACCCAGTCGACGAGCAGCGACCCCGCGGCGTCGGCCGGCGGGTTGCCCGCGTTCGAGCCGGCCTGCACCACCAGGTGCATCCGGGCCGTCGGGATGTTCTCCGTCGTGGTGCCGACGACCTCGTCGTCGACCAGGAACGACATCCGCTCCGCCGTCCACTCGATCGTGTAGGTGTGCCAGTCCCTGAGCGACGCCTCGGTCTGGTGGTGGATGCACTTCTCAGCGGGGTCCGACAGGCAGTGCACGTTGAGCCACGCCGGCGCACCGAGCGCTCCCTCGGGGAAGTCGATCTCACCGTCCGACCACAGGTTCTCGTCGCTCCAGAGCAGCACCGCGACGCCGTAGCCGTCGACCTCGTCGCTCCGCAGCCGGATGCTGTACCGGCCGGCGGTCTGCCCGCCCCACTGCCCGTCGACGAGCGGGACGACACCGCCCGCGAGTGGCACCCCGGCGGCCGTGGTGCGCAGGCGCACGTCGAGCACGCCGTCGTGGGTCGACAGGGTGGACGCCTGGTACCGCCCGGTCCCCGCGGTGTCCGCGAACCCGTGGTACGCGACGAACCGGTCCGAGTACCGCGACTCGAAGGTCGTGTTCGTGGCGGTGTCGGCGAAGTCCTCGCCGAACACCCGGGTCCAGCCCGCGGGCTGGGAGCTCGGCATGGAGACGCCGCTCGGGTCGTCGAGGGTCACGTCGTCACCGTTCGCCGTGGTGGTCGCGGTCGTGGTGCCGACGACGATGCCGCCGGCCACGAGCAGGGCGCCGACCGCGAACGCGGTCCGGCGGGTGCCGGCGTGACGCGCCGGCCGGTGTCGGGACTGGCCGCGACCGTGTGCGGGTGGGGCGCCGTGGGCCGACGCCGCGTCGTCCGCGACGTGTTCCGACCAGGTGGGGCGGGCCTCCTGGCCGTCGTCCGCCGTGTCGGTCACCCGGTGGTCCAGGTGCGGATCTCGGAGAGCCCGACGTTGCCCGTGCTGCCCGAGACGCCCGTCACCGTGAAGCGCACCCAGGTGACCGCGCGCGGGGTGAAGTCGACCGTCAGCGCGTCGCCGCCGTTCGGCAGGGTGCCGACCGCGACCCGACTGCCGTCCGAGAACGTCAGCGTGCCGCTGGTGACTTGGTCGGCGCTGTTCGGACGGTCGTGCAGCACGATCCGGCCGAGCCGCTGCGAGTCGGCCCAGTCGAGCTGGATCCAGACCCCGGTCTTCCCCCAGGGGGCGACCCACTCGGCGGTCGTGTTGTCGGGGTAGCCGGACACGATGCCGTCGACCGCCTTGGCGACGGTCTGGCCGGTGGACGCGTCGTCCCACGCGGCGGTCGGCGTGGCCGACCCGGTGACGTCCGACTGCGACGGGGTGGGCGTCGGCGTCGGCGCCGGCGTCGGCGTTGGCGTCGGCGTCGGGGTTGGCGTCGGCGTGGGCGTCGGCGTCGTGTCCGCCGGTCGGAAGGCCCGGATCTCGGCCAGGCCGACGTTCCGGGTCGTGCTGCTCACCGAGCCGACGGTGAACCGCACCCAGCTGACCTGCCGGGCGCTGAACGTGACGCGTTGCACGGCAGCGCCGTTGTCGAGCGACGGGACGGAGACGCTCGTGCCGTCGGAGAACGTCAGCGTGCCACCGGTGACCTGGTCGTCGCTGTTCGGACGGTCGGCGAGGTCGATCTCGTGCAGCGTCGTGGCGGCGGCCCAGTCCAGCTGGATCCAGGTGCCGACGCCGCCCCACGGAGCCGCCCACTCGGCGGTCGGGGCGTCGGGGTAGCCGCTCACCACGCCGTCGACGGCCTTGACGGCGGTCTGTCCGTCCGCCGGGTTCTCGGCACTCGCGGTGACGGTCGCGCCGGCGGTGACGTCGGTGCCCCGGGCGGGCAGCGGGTCGGCCGGGTCCGTGGGTTGCTCCGCCGACGAGCCGACGGTGTACTGGCGGCTCAACCAGGAGCCCTCGGGACGCGACGCACAGGCGCTCGTCGAGCCGCAGGTCTCGGAGTCGTGTGCGGCGTAGGCGAAGAACGCGGCCGACTTCGCCGCGGTCTGCGCCGAGGTGAGGTTCGACGGGCGGTTCGCGATCGGGTACCCCAGGTACCCGGTGAAGGTGTGGGTCGCGGTGTAGCCGGCCTGGGCCGCGGCGGCGAGGTACGCGACGGTGTGGTGGTCGCTGTGGTCGCCGTCGCCGTACGTGCCGGCGTGGTCGAGCGTGTGGATCTCGGTGGGCGCGTACCCGGTGACGAGCCCGGAGAAGGTCGCACGCAGGGCCGCGAGCGTGTACGACGTCGGGTGGGACGCCCCGTCCACGGTCTGCATCGTCGGGATGTGGCCCTCGTAGAGCTTCTCGAGGCTCTCGTCGTCGGTGGCCGCGAAGCCCGAGCCGTCGATGTTCCCGTCCGGTAGCTCGAGGAACACCAGGCTGATCCTCGGGTCCGTCGCCAGGGTCTCGGTGCGCAGGGTCTTCCCGGCCAGGACGATCTGCCCGGTGGTCCACTGCGGGTCCACGCCGGCGATCTGGGCGTACGAGTCCAACAGCCCGTCCTCGCGGGACTGCCAGTACCAGGCGGGCTTGCCGGCGTCGCCGGCCGTCACGACGACGGAGCGGACGCACTTGCCCGCGTCCATGTCGGCACGGAGCTCGGTGCCGGAGAACAGCAGGTCGTCGTCCGCGTGCGCCACCATCGTGAGCACTCGGCCGGCGCTGCAGTCGGCGGTCGTGTCGGCGAGCGCCACGTCCCCCGTCGCGGTGAGCGCCGGGACGATGAAGGCCACGAGTCCGAGCACCGCCGCGGCGGACGCGGCACCGAAGCGCCACGCCCGCCGGGAGGCCCGGTCCGTGCTGTGCTCAGTCCGTGGCATGTGCGAGCCCTTCCTGGGTCAGTTCGTAGACGGCGGTGGTGCCGGAGCCGAAGACGCGCTTCCAGTAGGGCGAATCGGCCATGGCGGCCGCGAGCTCCTGGTAGTCGGCGTCGCTCTGGTACCCGTAGCGCTCGTCGTAGGCGCCGAACGGCTCGGCGACCAGTGCGTAGTACTTCGTGGCCGGCCAGTCGAGGACGAGCTGGCGGGTCATCGTGGACATGTCGGCATCGGCGTCGTAGCCCTGGGGCTCGGGGTAGGCGCCGAGGGCCTCGCGGGACAGGGCCCCGACGTCGAAGTAGCGTGCGCCGGTGTTGCTCGGGACGGCGTTCGCCGAACCCGTCAGCAGCATCATGGAGCCCTTCGGCGCGGTCGTGTCGTAGAACTGCGTCGCGGCCGACTCGCTGCGGGTCGGGACACGGTTCCAGTCGAGTGCGGTCTGCCCGAAGGCGCCGATGCCGACCATCGCGGCGACCGCGGCGGCGGCGACCACGAACCGGACGGCCGCGGGACGCATCGCCCGGGTGACGAGCCGACCGACCGGGGCGAGACGCCCGCTGGGCATCGGGAGCCCCGCTGCCAGGATCGCGATCCACGGGGTGGCGAACAGGACGACGCGGAAGATGCCCTCCTGGCCGTAGTTCGTCGCGACGAGCAGCGAGATCGGGCTCGCGGCCGTGGCGAGCAAGCCCCAGTGCAGGCGATCGCGGCGCATGAGCACCGTGATCACGGCGACGAGCCCGAGGACCACGAGGGCCGCGGCGGGGATGTCGAACGCGAGTCGGGTGACCAGCGGCTTCGGCAGGACGGTCATGTCGTGCGACGGCGGCTGGACGTTGTCGAGCACCTTGCCGACCGCCCCGAGGGACAGGAACCTCCCGAGGATGTCGTCGTTGAGCAGGGCGAAGCCGATGGCCGGAACAAGCACCACGACGGGGAGCCACCAGGGGCGGAGAAGCCGGAACACGATGAGCGTCACGAGTGCGGCGACCGTCAGGTACGGCGAGATCTGGTGGGTGACGACCAGGACGACGCCGATCAGGGTGATCGCGATGATCCGGGACAGGCCGACACGGCGGGCGCGCAGGATCGTCGAACGGACGCCGTCGGCGGCGGTCACCTTGGAGCGGCGGAGCGGGCCGACCGCGAGCACGAGGATCACCAGGGACATCAGGATGCCCACGGACTGCGGCGAGAAGTACGTCGTGTTGAGCGAACCGGTCATCGCGGTCAGGAACGCCGCGATCCAGGGGCGTCGGTTGCCCGACAGCCAGTTGGAGGCGAGGACCCCGACGGCGATGGTCGTGCTGAAGGCCAGCAGGACGGGGACCCACGCGGCGATGGTCATCGCGTTGTCGATCCCGCCGACGTCCGCCACCCAGGCGCCGCCGGCGAACAGGCCGGACCACGTCTGGAAGATGTCGGCGGCCGGGTTCGTCGAACCCCAGCGGCGGATGTACTCGACCACGCCGATGTGGCGGGCCGCGGCCATCACGGTGGGCATGCCGTAGGTGATGGCCTGTGCGAGCTGGATCGAGCCACCGAGCACGACGACCGGGACCGCGAGCCCGCGACCGCGCACCAGGGCGACGACGGCAGCGGCGACGACGATCGCCAGTCCGATGACCAGGCCGGGGCCGAGCGAACCGAACAGCCCGTCCGGCACGGGGTCGCCGATGTGCGTGAGCGCGGCGATGACGATGACGAGCAGCCCGACCACGGACCCCGCGGTGACGCCGTGGGTGGTCGTCCAGCGGCGTGCGGCGCCGTCGGCGACCGGCTCGAGGCGGGCACGCTGCAGCTCGGCGACGTCCCGCGGCACGGCGACGGCGAGGGCCACCGCGGTGATGACGACGACCCCGACGAACGGTGCCGTGGGGTTCCAGAGCTGGAACGTCGCCATCGTGTAGCCGATGCCGATCGTGCCGACGAGCGACGCGGTGACCGCGAAGACGCTGAAGCGGGCCAGCGGCATCGGACGGACGAGCAGGAGCGGTGCGACACCGAGCAGCGCGAACAGGTACACGCCGATCGCGCTCCCCCGCAGCACCGGCAGCCCGGCGAGCGCGGCGACCCCGGCGACGAGGAGCGCCAGGACGACGATCGCGGCTGCGGTGAGGCGCGTGACGGGGCTCATCGCATCCGCCGCGAGCGGGCGGGCCGGGCCGGCCGAGGCCAGACCGTGCCGCAACTCGTGGCGGCCACGGGCGTTCCGGTCGATCGTGCCGCCGCCGCGCAAGCGTTCGACGAGCGCGAGGAACGGCGCCGTCAGGACCGAGCGCTGCTCGACCCCGCGCAGTCGCCGCTGGGTGGCGGCGAACTCGGCGTCGACGGCGTCGGGGACGCGGCCGTCGTCCGAGTCGTCGCCGGCGATGTCCGTCGCACGGCCACCCTGCTCGAGGCCGAGTCGTGCGAAGGCGCTCAGCGCCTCGGGCGCAGCGTCCACCGAAGCGGTGAGCGACTCGCGGTCGATGGCGTTCTTGGTCATCCAGGCTCCGAGTCCGTGGCCGTGCGCGGCAGCGGCAGCGCGGAGCGACGCGACGTCGTCCGCCGATCGCTGCCACGCGATCGCGGCCGGTTCGACGGCGATCGCGGATCCGGCGAACAACAGTCGTGTGAAGAGGTCGAGGTCGTCACCGCCGCCGACGCGGGTGCCGGGCCCGAAGGCGGTGTCGAACCCGCCGATCCGGAGGGCGGTCGCGCGGTGCACGGCGAGGTTGTCGCCGGTGCCGTAGGCAGCGGCCGCGAAGGGGTGGTGCGGGGGTGCGTCGTCGGTGTCGTCGAGGCGGAACACCCGACGGCGGACGGTCCGGCCGGCCGCGGTGCGGTCGTCGTGCCAGCGCTGTGCCGGGGTGCGCAGTTCGGCGCTGGGGACGAGCCCGGTGACGCAGGCGACGTCGGGGTCGGCGGCGAACGCACCGGCGAGCGCGGCGATCCAGTCACCGTCCACGACGGCGCCCTCGGACACGAACGCGACGACGTCGCCGCTCGCGGCGAGGAGTCCCGCGTTGCGCGCAGCGGCGAGGCCACCGGCCGGCGCGGCGATCGTGGTGACGCGCCGTCCGCCGATCTCGACCGTCGCGGCGCCGCTGTCGTCGGCGCCGCGCGAGACGACGACGACGTCGAAGTCGGGGTACTCGTTGGCGAGGACCGACCGCATGGTCGTGCCCGCGGCCCCGTCCGTGCAGAGCACCACGGTGACGGACGGCAGCACCAGACCTGCTGCCGGCCGACGCTCGGGCACCGGCATCGGCCGGATCGCGCGCTGGAGGGTGCGGATGTCGATCGTCCCGCCGATGCGTCGGCGTTCGGTGATGACCGCCTCGACGAAGCCGAGCGGTTCACCGTGGTCGCGGACGAGCAGTCGGGCGCGGCGGTAGCCTGCGGCGCCCTCGAGTGCGACCACGTCACGGTGGCTCGACGCGTGCAGGTCGGCACGGTCGACCTCGCCGACCCACAGGGCGCCGTCCCACGTCGGCGACAGCGGCCCGCTGACGATCGGCGAGAGGACCATCGCCAGGGTCGCGCGGGTCACCGCGTCCCCACCGGTTGCGCGACCGGCGCGGGGGCCGGGGTGCGGACGACGACGCCGCCGAGGACACGACCGACGGCGTAGCCGGTGACGGTCGAGGCGACGGAGAGCACGATCGCGAAGGCGCGCAGGGCACCGTGGCGGCCGATGTGGCGCAGTTCGCGCAGCACCGCTCCGGGGATGACCTTCGTCAGGTACGTCGACTCGCTGGCGAGCGAGTCACCCGTGCCGACCCGACGGCTCAGCACGGCCTTCGAGATGCCCTCGTAGTAGCTGCGGCGGCGCAGGTAGCGCATCGTCACCCGGTCCGGGGAGACCCGGTGCGAGACGTTCGACCGCGGCTCGTGGCGGATGCGCGCACCCGGACGGGCCTGGGCGATGCGGATGCAGAGTTCGGTCTCCTCGCAGCCGAGCGGCTGGTTGCCGACGCGGCCGATGCCGGAGCGGAAGCCGCCGGCGAGCATGATCGCGTCACGGCGGAAGGCCATGCTCGACCCGATGACGTTGCGCACGTCGCCGGGGGTCTCCGGCAGGCCGCGGTAGGAGCAGCCGACGATCCAGAGGAGCTCGTCGGCGTACGGGCCGGCGCCGGTGGCGGTGGGCCAGGACGGCGTCGCCCGACCGCCGACACCGACGACGTCGGGGTCCTCGAGGGCGGTGAGCATGTGGCCGAGCCAGTCCGGGTCGGCCGTCGCGTCGTCGTCCAGGAACGCGACGACGTCGGCGTCGGTGAGGGCGACCCCCGTGTTGCGGGCGCCGGACAGGCCGCGGTCCTCGGTGTTCGGGACGACGCGCAGTTCGGGCCAGCGCGCGGTGGCACGGGCGAGGAGCTCGGGCTCGTGGTCGATCACGACGACGACCTCGGGGCGCTCGGGCTGGCGCTTGGCCGACTCGACGCTGTCCTGCAGGTCGCCCCAGCGCTGCTGGGTGTAGGCGCAGATGACGACCGCGACGGTCGTCACGCGACTTCCTCCTCGAGGCTGGCGACGGCGGCGACGGGGGCACCGACCGGGGCGGCCGCGTGCACCGGGGCGTGCGGTGCCGCCGGGGCAGCATGCGGTGCGGCGGCATGCGGCACGGCAGCGAGCTGCTCGGCCGGCGGCACGAGGCTCATCGCGGCGCGGCGGACCTCGGAGCGGCCGATCGCTGCGCGACGACGCTCGTGCATGATCGACTTCAGCACCCGGATGCCGTCGGTCACGGCGTTCAGGTTGCTGGAGCCGTGCACGCGGAGCTTCTCGTGGCTCGGCACCTCGGTGATCGCGAGCTCGGCGGCCGACCAGCGGCAGGTGAGCACGGTCTCGATCTCGAACCCGTCGCCCCACAGCATCGAGCCGTCGGACGGCTTCGGCAGCTCGGAGGACAGCAGACCGATCTCCGGCAGGACGTCCGCCCAGAAGGCGTTGTAGCCGTAGCAGAGGTCGCTGTAGCGGGTGCCGAGGATGATGTTGCAGAGCATGTTCAGGCCACGGTTGCCCAGGTTCCGGACGATCGTGATGTCGTCGCTGCCGCCGCCGAGCGAGTAGCGGGTGCCCTTCGCGACGTCGGCGCCCTCGACGAGCGCCTGCACGAAGCGCGGGATCTCGTCCGGGTCGGCGGAGCAGTCGGCGTCGAACATGACGACGACGTCGCCCGTGACGGCCTCGAACCCGCAGGCGAGGGCGTTGCCCTTGCCCTTGCGGGTCTGGTGCACGACGCGGATGTCGGGCATCACGCGCTGCGCGGTCGCGATGGTGTCGTCGACGGAGTTGCCGTCGACCAGGATCACCTCGTACACCGGCGGGAGCTTCGGCAGGATGATCTCGAGGTTTCGGGCCTCGTTCCGCGCCGGGATGACGACGGAGACCCTCGGGTCTGCAGGGCGAACGGTACGTGCGGGCATGGGCGCGGTCCTGTCGGGTCAGGGTTGCTGTCGGGTGGTGGCTCGTCGAGACGAGCGGCGCGTCCTCGGATGACGCATCGACGACGGTGACCGTCGTCGGTCGAGCAGCGGGACGCGGGTACGACGCCGCCTGCTTGCCGCGGGTGAGTGGGTACTCTCCCCCGCGTGTCCAACCATCGCCGTGGCCAGCGGGAGGGTCAATGCGCGGTGCGGTCCCTTGCGGACACCCGGGTGCGGATACGGAAACCCGCAACACCGCGTGCCGGCCACGTGCCGTGGACGCACCGACAGGCGGACGGGAGGCGCGGTGCCAGCCGGCACCGCGCCTCCCGTGAGTCACCCAGGTCAGTTCCGGGCCGCGCCCTCGGTCGCGAACGCCGCACGCAGCGCCGTCGCGAGGTCGGCCACGTGCGGTTCCCGCAACAACGAGCTGTGCTCGGCGGCGATCCGCACAGTCTCGGTGCGCCCGCGCAGCAGCGCGGACCACCCGGCGGCGTCCGGGTTCGCATCGGCGAGCACGTACGTCGCCCGACCGTGGAACGGCGTGGCGTGGTGCCGCCGGGTGACGAGCTCGGCCTGGTCGAAGAAGGCGTCGAAGTCCTTCTGCCCACCGTGCCGCAGCACACCGGCGCTGTAGGCACGCATCCGCTTCGCGACGTGGTCCCCCCACGACATGCCGCTGGGCATCACCCGCCGGACGGCGCCGGCGAGGCGCTGACCGGCGGCGCGCACCGCGGGGTTGCGGTGCTCGCGCGGCTCGAGGCGGCCGAACTGCTTCCGGACCCCCTCGGCACCCGTGCGTGGCAGGTAGGTGTCCAGGAGTGCGACGTGCTCGACCTGCTCGCCGCTCTCGGTGAGCAGTCGGGCGATCTCGAGGGCGATCAGTCCGCCCAGCGAGTGGCCGACCAGCAGGTACGGTCCGCGCGGCTGCACGATGCGCATGAGAGCGACGAACCGGCGGGCGCTGGCCTGGATGCTCCAGTCCGGCAGCCCACGACGTTCGAGGCCGTGCTGCTGGAACGCGTACACGTCGTGCTCGGGCAGGTAGCGGGACAGCGGCAGGAACGTCAGCGCGAGGGCGCCGCCGCCGGCGAAGCAGAACACCGGGGGACGGCCGGACTCTCGCGCACCGGAGACCTTGACGACGTCGGGGTGGCTCGGCAGCGCCGTGGTGCCGCTGCGCACCCGGCGGGCGAACGCGCGGAGCGTCGGGTGCTGCAGGACGTCCGAGGACCGCAGGTCGATGCCGAGACGGGTCTGCACGAGGGCGAGCATCTCCTCGGCGGACAGCGAGTCGCCGCCGAGCGCGGAGAAGTCCTCGTCCAGGTGCACGCCCCGCAGACCGAGCACCTCGGCCCAGATCTGGCCGACGACGAGCTCCCACTGGTCGTACTCGCCCTCGACCATCTCGGTCTCGACGCTCGGCGCCCCGGGGAGTTCGGCCCGGTCGACCTTGCCCCGCTCGTTCCGCGGCAGTTCGGTCATCGGCACGATCGACGCCGGCACCATGTACTCGGGCAGCCGGTCGCGGAGCGCACGTCGGAGCGCACCCGGTGCCGGGGTGCGGTGTCCGGGGCGACCGACCACGTAGGCGACGAGCCGGGTGACGGAGCCGGGGTCGACCTGAGCAGTCACGACCGCGTCGTGCACCTCGGGGACCGCGCGGAGCGCCGCCTCGACCTCACTCGGCTCGACCAGGTAGCCGCGGACCTTCACGGCGTCGTCGGATCGGCCGAGCAGCACGAGCCGGCCGTCGTGTTCGACGCGTGCCAGGTCGCCCTGCCGCCAGCTCGGGGTCCCGACGGGGATGCCGGCGGCGGCCTCGGTCTCGCCGGTGCGTCCGGCCCGTTCGGCGGTCTTCTCCGGCGCACCCCAGTAGCCCGCGGTCAGGGCATCGGAGACCACGACGAGCTCGCCGGTCTCCCCCGGGTCGGCGCGGCTGCCGTCCTCGCGGAGCACGAGCACGGTCTTGCCGGGCAACGGCCAACCGGCGGGCACGACGCCCTCGGGCACCGGCTCGTTCGGGGCCACCGGGCAGTACGCGACGCACGCGGTCTCGCTCGAGCCGAAGGCGTTCAGGAGCAGCGTGTCCGGGTCCAGGTGGTGTCGGGCTGCGGCGAGGTCGGCGCCCGTGACGGACTCGCCCGTGGTCATCAGGAAGCGCAGTCCGCCGAGCACCGGCGCGGTGCCGGCGGCCGTCCCGTGCGAGCCGGGGGCGCTCTGCGACCCGACGATCGAACGCAGCAGGTGCGGGGTGCAGACGAGCACGTTCACGTCGTCGTCCCGGAACCGCCCGAGCAGCCGCTCGACACCCAGTTCACGCGGCTCGAGCAGCACGATGGTGCCGCCGCAGAGCAGCGTGTCGAACGAGAACAGGAGCCCGGCCGCGAACGACAGCGGCAGGACGACACCGAGCCGGTCACCGGGCCCGAGGCCGAGGGCGAGGGCGTCCTGCTCCGCGTTGGCGATCTGCTGCCGGTGCGTCAGGACCACGCCCTTCGGCATGCCGGTCGAGCCGGAGGTGAAGACGATGGCGAAGGGGTCTCGGCCGCCGGGATGCGCGGCAGCGGTGTCCGTCGACGGGACTTCGCCGTGCTCGCTCGCGTCCAGCAGCTCGCCGATTCCGTGCACCCGGCCGTCCCGCTCTGCGACGACGTCGGCGGCCAGCAGCGCACGCTCGGCGTCGGCCAGGATCTCGTCGACGCCGGCGAGGCGGGCCACGTGCGCCAGGCGTGCGGCGGGCAGGTGGTCGTCGAGCACGACCACGGGCCTTCCGGCACGCACCAGCGCCAGGATGCCGATCACGGCCTCGGTCGACTGTCCCGCCATCAGCCCGACCGGCTTCGGCGCCCCGCCCGGGGTGTCGCCGACACCGGCTCCGCTGTTGTCGTCAGGTCGGAGCGTCACGGCCAGGGCTGCGGCCAGCGCGCGCGAGGTCCGGTCCGCTTCGGCGTAGGTGTACGGACGGCCGTCCCCCGCGAGCGCGGCGGCGTCGCCCCGCTGCGCCACGACGCGGTCCCATCGGTCCAGCACGGAGTGGTCGGCCGCCGCGGGGACGGCTGCGGGGTGGTTCCAGGGATCGACGGTCGTCAGCGGATCGGTGGAGGTCACGATGACACCTCGGATGCTCGGCAGCGGACCGTCGCGACTCCCGCGACGGTCTTCCGACCGTAGGACCGCGCTCCCCCGCCCACGAGCAGGCGACGGCCCGGTGCGGGGAACCGCAACCCGGCCGGGAGGCGCGGCCTGCGCCCGCCACGGACGGTACGACTCCGGAACGACCGGTCCACCGCCGAGGGCACCTTCCGCGCGGTGCTCGCGACCCACTCGGGCATCGTGCGGTTCCGCGCAACCTCCGGACCAGCCGTGGACGAGCCGTGCATCGTCCGGGAAACAGAACAGCCCCCCGGGAGATCCCGGGAGGCTGTTCATCGAGTGCTGGGGTACCTGGACTCGAACCAAGAACGACGGTACCAGAAACCGCTGTGTTGCCAATTACACCATACCCCAAAAGGCCTGTCGGCCTTCCGGCCCGGTCACCCGGGGCACGATCAACTACTGTACAGCATCCCGGAGGTCTGCAAGACCACCCACCAGGTCTCGGTGCACGGCGGCGGCGGTCGCGGCTCCGTGACCGGCGGCGACGATGAGCTGTTCCGGCCCGGGAGGTGTGACGTCCCCCACGGCGTAGAGCCCCGGGACGGACGTCCGGCCCACCCGGTCGACCACGAGGAGTCCCTGCGTGTCGCGCTGGAGCCCCTCGAGTGGCTCGGGCGTGTCGGCGTCCGCGGCCGTGCTCCCGCTCGTTGCGCTCGCACTCGTGGTGGCGCTGGTGCGCAGCCAGTCGAGGTCGGCGTGCCACACCGGTCGCACGAACCCGCCGGTCCGTGGCTCGACGTGGCCGTCGACGAGCCGGACGCCGGTCATCCCCGTGCGGTCGCCCTCGAGGTCCTCGACGACCCGCTCGTCCACGACGACCCCCGCGGCCGCCAGTCGAGCGCGGCCCGCGTCGTCGAGCGGCGCCACCCCGTTCGTGTAGACGATCAGGTCGTCGGTCCACGCGGCGATGAGCAGCGCGCGGTCGACGACGTCGTCGGTCTCGCAGATGAACGCGAGCGGCTGCCCGGCCTTGTCGTACGCATCGCACTCGACGCAGCTGTGCACCGCCGTGCCGTAGAACGCACGGAGCATCGGCAGCGACGGGAACTCCTCACGCAGCCCCGTCGCCACGACGACCGTTCGGGCACGGGCCTCGAGCTCGGTGCCGCGCCACGAACCGTGCACCCGCCAGGTGTCCGTGTCGGGGTCCGGGGCCACCAGGTCGACGACGGACTGCACGACCGTCGCTTCCGGGTACCCTTCGACCTCGGTGCGCCCGAGCTTCCGGAGCTCGAGCGGCGAGATGCCGTCCCGCGTCAGGAACCCGTGCGACCGCAGCGTCGCGGCGTTCCGGGGCCGGTTCGCATCGACGAGCAGCACGGTGCGCTTCGCACGGACCAGGTTGAGCGCAGCGCTCAGCCCGGCCGGACCGGCGCCGATGACCGCGACGTCGTGCACGACCTGGTCGGCGTGCTCCGTGCTGCTCACGGTCGGTCAGCGCGCCGCGAGGGCGCGGAGCCGGGTCAGGGTGGACTCCTTGCCCAGGATCTCCATCGACTCGAACAGCGGCGGACTTATCCGGCGTCCGGACACTGCCACGCGCAGCGGGCCGAACGCGACGCGGGGCTTCAGGCCGAGCTCGTCGATGAGAGCCGCACGGAGCGCACCCTCGATGGCCTCGGTGGTCCAGTCCTGGACGCCCTCGAGCGCGGCGGTGCTCGCCGTCAGGACCGTCGCCGTGTCGCCCTTGAGCGAGGCCAGCGCGTCGTCCTCGACCACGAGGTCGGCGTCGGAGGTGAACAGGAAGCCGAGCATCGCCGGCGCCTCGCCGAGCAGCTGCATGCGCTCCTGCACGAGCGGGGCGGCCTTGGTCAGGACCTCGAGCTGCTCCGGGGTCGCCGGGTCGCTGACGAACTCCGACAGGTACGGCAGCAGGCGCGACCGGAAGTCCCCCGGCGCCAGCAGACGGATGTGGTCCCCGTTGATCGCCTCGGCCTTCTTGTGGTCGAAGCGGGCCGGGTTCGGGTTCACGTCCGTGACGTCGAACGCCGCCACCATCTCATCGATCGAGAACACGTCGCGGTCGGGCCCGATCGACCAGCCGAGCAGCGCCAGGTAGTTCACGAGCCCCTCCGGGATCATGCCGGCGGCGCGGTGGTGGAACAGGTTCGACTCGGGGTCGCGCTTCGAGAGCTTCTTGTTCCCCTCCCCCATCACGTACGGCAGGTGCCCGAACACGGGGATGGAGGGCGCGAGGCCGATCTCGTACAGCGCTTCGTACAGGGCGATCTGCCGCGGGGTCGAGGACAGCAGGTCCTCACCGCGGAGCACGTGCGTGATGCCCATCAGCGCGTCGTCGACCGGGTTCGTGAACGTGTACAGCGGCTTGCCGTTCGGGCGGACCACCACGAAGTCGGGGAACGTGCCCTGCTTGAAGGTGATCTCGCCGCGCACGAGGTCCTCGAAGCTCAGGTCTCGGTCGGGCACGCGCAGGCGGAGTGCCGGCTCGCGGCCCTCGTCGCGGAAGGCCTGACGCTGGGCGTCGGTCAGGTCGCGCTCGTGGTTGTCGTAGCCCTGCTTCGGGTCGCGACCCGCGGCCTTGTTGCGGGCTTCCATCTCGTCCGGCGTGACGAAGGACTCGTAGATGTGCCCGGACTCCTTGAGCTTCGCGATCACGTCGTCGTAGATCGCCGTGCGCTCGGACTGCCGGTACGGTCCGTGCTCGCCGCCGGCGTCCACTCCTTCGTCCCAGTCGAGCCGGAGCCACCGGAGCGCATCGAGGATCTGCGCGTACGACTCCTCGCTGTCGCGAGCGGCGTCGGTGTCCTCGATGCGGAACACGAGCTTGCCGCCGGTGTGGCGGGCGTAGGCCCAGTTGAAGAGCGCGGTGCGGATGAGCCCCACGTGCGGGCTCCCCGTCGGGCTCGGGCAGAAGCGGACGCGGATGTCGGAGCCGGAGGCAGTGGTGAATGGCGCAGTCATGACCCGACAACCCTACCGCGGAGGCTGTCCCTCCAACCTGCCCTGTGGACGGGCCGCAAACGCAGAAAACCCCTGACCAGTACTGGTCAGGGGTTCCCTGGTTCTCTTACGTTAAGTCCGGCGGCGTCCTACTCTCCCACAAGGTCCCCCTTGCAGTACCATCGGCGCTGAGAGGCTTAGC
>NZ_QKLE01000026.1:0-49657 GCF_003224275.1 Curtobacterium sp. MCSS17_011
ACGCCGTCAAGCGCGGCCTGCTCGTCGGCACCGCCACCATCACCGCACAGATCAAGTAACACCCCGCACCACCACAGCCGGCCCGGACCACGCAGCAGCGCGGTCCGGGCCGACTTGCGTTGTGCATCGTGCGCCGAGCAGAACCGGGCGTACCTGGCGGAACCGGGCGTACCTGGCGGAACCGGGCGTACCTGGTGAGTTCTTTCGACCAGGTACGCCCGTTCTTGCGAACCAACGCGCGCGCGATGGGAAAGAAGAGGCTGACGGACGGTCGGGAGGCCCGGTGCCGGCTGACACCGGGCCTCCCGTCCGTCGTGTGCTGACGCCGGGTGGGCAGTCGTCGCCACGGGCTGGGCGACACCTCACGCGGTCGCGGAGGCGTGAACTGTCGCTCAGCGCGAAATCTCGCCCCCGCACCGCACCGGACCCCACCGCGGCACCGCGCAGCTCAGTGCCGCCGCCACCACCGCCGCGGCTTCGCCTCGAGCCGCGCCTGTTCCGCAGCCTGCGCGGCCGAAGCCATGCGCACCTCGCGGCGTTCCCGCCAGGCCTGCACCTCGGCCTCGACGTCGCGCATCGGCGTCACCACCGGCGGCCCGCCGAGCAGCTGCCGCCGAGCCTCCTTCACCCGTGCGTTGAAGTCCACGAGGACGTCCCGCACGTCGGTCTCGAGCGACAGGGCGTCGAGTGCGTCGTCGAGTTCGGCGTCCTCGGTCCGCAGCGCCAGGGCCGGCGGCGCGATGCCGCGGATGTCCTCACGCTCGATCTTCGACTTGATCCACCAGTCCGGGTCGTGCTGCCCGTCGAGGCCCGGCAGCGGCTTGCCGTGGTAGGGGTTGCCCTCGAAGACCCCGCGTCGCTCGGCTTCCTCGATCTGGGTCCGGGCGTGCGCGGCGACGTCGGCGGCCTTGAGCAGCCGACGTTCTTCACGTTCCGAGCGAACCTCGTCGGGGTCGAGCGACCCCCGCTCGATCTCCTGGTCGACGAGCTGCTGGTAGCGGTAGCGGGCGGCCCTGCGGAGCCGGTCCATCCGTGCATCGACGTCGTTCATCGTCAGACCATGATGCCCCGCGCCCCCGACGGGCCTTCCAGTCCGGTCAGGACTCCGCTGAGACCTCTTCGATGGTCAGCGCGGCCTGGATGAGCGCCAGGTGCGACAGACCCTGGGGGATGTTGCCCATGAAGTCCCCGTCGACGGCGCTCAGCATCTCGCTGAACAGACCGACGTCGTTCGCCTGCGCGACCATGTCGTCCATCAGCTGCTTCGCGTCGTCGATGCGTCCGACGCACGCGAGTGCGGCGGCGAGCCAGAACGAGCACGCCACGAAGGGGGATTCCTCGTCCTGGATGCCGGAGTACCGGTACACGAGCGGGCCGTGCTGCAGCTGCTCCTCGATCGCCCGGATCGTGGACTCCATGCGCGGTCCACGGTCGAACGCCGACATCGCGTGCAGCAGGATCGAGCAGTCGAGCGCGTCGCTGCCCGGGTGCATGACGTAGTGGCCGAGCTCCTCGTTCCACCCGTTCTCGGCGACCCAGTCCTCGATGAGCTCGCGGTTCTCGATCCACTTCTCGCGTGGGCCGTCGATCATCCCCGCGTCGTGCAGCTCGACCGCTGCGTCGAGCGCCTGCCAGCAGCCGATCTTGCTCGTCGTGTAGTGCTGCGCCTCCTGCAGCTCCCACATGCCCGAGTCGGGCTCCACCCAGCGGTGGCACGCGTCGTCGGCCAGGTCCTGCAGCACCGAAGCCGTCTTGCGGTCGAGCACGTTGCCGGCTCGGACGTACTGGCGCATGATCTCGAAGACGTCGCCCCAGACCCCGAGCTGCAGCTGGTCCCCGGCCCGGTTGCCGATCGTGACCGGCCCGATGCCGTTCCAGCCCGGCACGTCGCGCTCCTCGACGGTGTCGCTCTTCGACCCGTCGAGTCCGTAGAAGATCGGCATCGTCTCGTCGTGCTCGGCGATCGTGCGCATCACCCACGACACGGCGGCGTGCGTCTCCTCGCGCAGGCCGAAGCGGGTGAGCGCGTGCACCGTGTACGCCAGGTCGCGGACCCAGGCGAACCGGTAGTCCCAGTTCTTCCCGCCGGTGCGGTCCTCGGGCAGGCTCGTCGTCGGCGCCGCAGCGATGGCGCCGGTAGGGGCGAAGATCAGGAGCTTCAGGGCGAGGGCGCTGCGCTGGACGGCGTCGGACCACGGTCCGTCGTAGCTGAACTCCTTCGACCAGGTCGACCAGTTCTCGATCGTTCGGTCGACCCCTTCGAGCGTGCGCTCCGGCTCCGGCAGGAAGATCGGTTCGTCGTACGTGCCGACGATGGTCAGGATCGACTTCGAGCCCTCGGTCGTCGAGAACCGCCCCGAGAACCGGGGGCCGTCGTCGTGCACCGGTTCGAAGCCCTGCTCGACGATCGCGATGGTCACGCCGTCGATCCCGATGACGGTGCCGTTGGCGGTGTCGAGTCGGCGGGGTTCCGCGGTGTTCAGGATCGTGCCGGGCACGACCGCCCACTCCATCTCGACCGAGCCGTCGACCCCCTGCACGCAGCGGCCGATCTCGGCCCACGGCAGGCGACCGGCCACACCGGTGACCATGGCGTCGGTCACGGTGGCGGTGCCGGACGGGGTCGTCCAGGTCGTCACGAGCACGTTCGTCCCCGGCAGGTAGGCGCGGGACACCTGCGCGTGGTCGTCCACCGGCCGCAGGGCGACGTGTCCGCCGTGCTCGGCGTCGACGATGCTCGCGAACACCGGCGGCGAGTCCATCGACGGGATCGGCAGCCAGTCGATCCGACCGTCGAGCGCGATGAGGGCGACCGTCCGACCGTCACCGATCGCGCCGTACGAACGGAGCGGGACGTACCCGTTCGTCCGTTCCTCGTTCTCCGTCGCGTCGGGGGTGTCTCGCGTGCGCTCGGTCATGCGTCCAGCCTGCCCCGGCCCCGGCGGCGACCATCAGGCGGACGTACCCCTCGTGGAGAACGCACGCCGGGCCTCCAGCCTGTGGAGAACCGCCGGAGCACCCCCGGAGCACCGCCGGAGAACCGCCGGAGCACCCCCGGAGCACAGCCGACACGCCCACGCGACTTGCGCATCCCGGGCGTGTCGCACTAGCGTCGTGCTCCTGCCGATCGGCAGACCGCCCGCCCCGGGCACACCGGAAGGACCACGCATGCACGCCGTGCAGCACAACGAGGAACGCGTCGAGCTCCAGCTCGACGCGACCGTCGTGCTGCCCGAGCAGCAGTGGTCCCTCCGCTATCCCGCGTAGGCACGCGACGTCCCACGACGCCTGCGTGCCCACCCGGCCCGGGGCGTTCGTCAGCACCGCCTCCTTCCGTCCGCCACGTCCGGCGACGACCAGGAGGCCGGGCGTGCGACCGTCTCGGACCGTCACCTCGACGCTCACGAAAGCGAGACGACACCATGAAGAAGATCAACGACCGGTTGCTCAGCTGGGCTTCGATGCTCGAGGACAACACCGAGCAGCAGGCCCGCACGACCGCGCGCATGCCGTTCGTGTTCCCGCACCTGGCCCTCATGCCCGACGCGCACCTCGGCCTGGGGGCGACCGTCGGGTCCGTCATCCCGACCCTCGGCGCCATCATGCCGGCGGCCGTCGGCGTGGACATCGGCTGCGGCATGATCGCGGTCCGTACGCAGTTCACCGCCACCGACCTGCCCGCCGACCTGCAGGGGCTGCGCGAGCAGATCGAGCGCGCGATCCCGCTGTCGGCCGGTGCGTCGAACCGGAAGATCGTGGCGACCGCCGCACCGCGGATCGCCGAGCTCGAGGCGATGGCCGAGACCGCCGGGTTCGACCCCGACGGTGTGCACGGCGGCTGGCGCAACCAGCTCGGCACGCTCGGGTCCGGCAACCACTTCATCGAGGTCTCGCTCGACGAGCAGGACCGGGGCTGGCTCTTCCTGCACTCCGGGTCACGAGGCGTCGGCAACAAGATCGCGCAGCGGCACATCAAGGTCGCCAAGCAGGCCATGGAGCGGTGGTGGATCCAGTTGGCGGACCCCGACCTGGCGTACCTGGTCGAGGGCACGCCGGAGTTCGACCGGTACATCGCCGAGCTCCGGTGGGCCCAGCACTTCGCGCTGCTCAACCGCGAGGAGATGATGGACCGCGTCGTCCGGCAGCTGTCCGAGGTCGTCGGCACGCCCGTCGACGAGCGCGAGCGGATCAACTGCCACCACAACTTCACGCAGCGTGAGACGCACTGGGGCAAGTCCGTGTGGGTCTCGCGCAAGGGTGCGATCCAGGCGAAGGCCGGTCAGCCGGGCCTGATCCCCGGGTCGATGGGCACCGCGTCGTACGTGGTCGAGGGGCTCGGCAACAAGCCGTCGCTCGAGTCGTCCCCGCACGGAGCAGGTCGGCTGTTCTCGCGGAGCGCGGCCCGGCGGACCTTCACCCACGAGCAGCTGCGCGAGGCGATGGCCGGCATCGAGTACCGCGACACCGACGCGTTCCTCGACGAGATCCCGGCGGCGTACAAGCCGATCGACCAGGTCATGGCGGACGCCGAGGACCTCGTATCGATCCGGCACACCCTGCGGCAGCTCGTCAACGTGAAGGGCGACTGGGACGCCCCCACCGTCGGACCGGAGGCCCGTGGCGGCATCACCACGGGCCTCCGGTCCGACAGGGGGCGGCACCACCACCCGGCGCGCCCCGGACAGGACGGCGCGCGTCGGGCACGCTTGTCCGTGATGAGCGACACGGCGGAGCACGCAGCGAAGGAGACCGGACGACAGGTCCGGCGAGCGGCGGACAGCCGGTGGTTCGAGATCACGGCACGTGCCGGGTTCGTCGGCAGCGGCATCGTCCACCTGCTGATCGGGTACCTGGCGATCCTGCTCGGCATCGGCAACGCGTCCTCGGGCGGTGAGACGGACCAGTCCGGTGCGCTGCAGCAGATCGCCGCGGTCCCCGGCGGGGTGTTCCTGCTCTGGCTGATCGCCGTCGGCACGGCCGCACTCACCGTGCGTCTGGTCGTCGAGGCGATCGTCGGCGGCCGATCCGACACCACCCGGGGCTGGCTCGCCCGGTTGAAGGACGTCGCGAAGGCCGTGGTCTACGGCGTGATCGCGTACTCGGCCGCCTCCTACGCGCTCGGCGCCGGGTCGAGCTCGAGCAGCTCGTCCCAGAGTGCCGCCGCGAAGACCCTGGCGACGCCGGGCGGGGTGTTCGTGCTGCTCCTCGCCGGGGCCATCGCGGTCGCGGTCGGCATCGGCCTCGTGGTGATCGGCTGCCGTCGGTCCTTCCGCAAGCAGATCACGCGACCGTCGGGCCAGCTCGACCGCGTGGTCACCGTGCTCGGCGTGGTGGGGTACATCGGCAAGGGCATCGCCGTGGTGATCGTGGGCGTGCTCATCGCCGTCGCGGGGCTGCAGAGCGACCCCGACCAGGCCACCGGCCTCGACGCCGCGTTCGACGCCGTCCGGAGCATGCCCGGTGGGGTGTTCGTCCTCGTCGCGATCGGCATCGGGTTCCTGGCCTTCGGCGTCTACAGCTTCTTCCGCGCACGGTTCGCCCGCCTCTGACCCGCGGACGCCGCCACGCCTGAGCGGGCACGGACCGCCCCCGCGGTAGACGGGGTCGATGAGCACCAACGTCACGACCGGCCCCGCGACCGTCTTCGCCGACGCCCGAGCGGTCCTCGCCGAGAGCATCGTCTGGGACCCGTCGGCACAACTGCTCCGGTGGGCCGACATCACCCTCGGCACCCTCAACACCGCCGAGGCCGACGGTGCCGTGCGGTCGAGCGTGCCGCTGCCGCCCCCGCTGGCGAGCTTCCAGCCCCGGGCCTCGGGCGGGTTCGTCGCGGCCCTCGGCGACACCGTCGTGGTGACGGACGAGCAGGGTTCCGTGGAGCGCGAGATCGCCCGCGTCACCCACAGCACCTCGGGCAACCGGTTCAACGAGGGCAAGTGCGACCCGTTCGGCCGGTTCCTGGTCGGCAGCATGAACGTGACCACCGGCGAACCCGACGCGGCGCTCTACTCGATCGAGGCCGACGGCACGACCCGGGTGCTCCGCGGGGGCTTCGGCGTGACGAACGGCATGGAGTGGTCGGAGGACGGCAGCACGATGTACGTCACCGACACCAGCGCCTCGACGGTCTTCCGCGGGTCGTACGGCCCGGACGGCGAGCTCGGCGAACTCGAGCCGTTCATCGTCGGTCACGCGCACGACGGCCTGGTCCGCGACGACGAGGGCTGCTTCTGGAGCGCGATCTACGGCGGGTCCCGCGTCGAGCGCTACGGGCCCGACGGCTCGCACCTGGAGACGGTGGAGCTCCCGGTCGCCAACCCGACGTCGGTGGCGTTCGGCGGACCGGACATGTCGACGCTCTTCGTCGGGACGGCCCGCGAGAACCTCTCCGAGGACGACCTGGAGCAGGCACCCCGATCCGGCGCCGTCTTCGCCGTGCCGACCACGGTGCACGGCTTCCCCGCGAACACCTTCAGCGGCTGACCACGTCGCCGCCGCCCCCGTGGCCGGCGGCCGGGTATCCTGGGCGACCGCCCGACCGGAGGAGACCCACGTGGACGACGAACGCCAGGCACCCCGGCCGGACCCGGCCGGCGAGCTCGCCCAGGCCGAAGACGCCGACGTCACGGTGCGGGTGGACCGGGTCGCTGTCGACGGCACCTACGTCCGGGTGAGCTCGATCGGCGAGCCGGGCGCGCGGGCCTTCGTGCTCGTCGCGGGCCTGGGCATCGCGTCGACCTACTACGAGCGGCTCGCCCCGCACCTCAACGAGAACGGTCCGGTGCACGCGCTCGACCTCCCGGGCTTCGCCGGTGTCCCGCGGTTCCGGGGCACGGTCACGATCGAGCGCTACGCCGACGCGGTCGAACGGGTCATCGACGACCTCGGGCTCCAGGACCCGGTCCTGGTCGGGCACTCGATGGGCACGCAGGTCGTCACCGAGGTCGCCGCCCGCCGTCCGGGGATCTCCGACCTCGTGCTCATCAGCCCGGTGGTCGACTCGTCGGCACGCACGGTCCGGCAGTCGGCCTTCCGGTTCCTGCGGTCGACGCTGCACGAGCCCGCCGCGGTCCGGTGGCACGGCATCACGGCGTACGTGCTGTGCGGGTGGCACTGGTTCCGGAAGGTCCTGCCACGGATGATCGCGTTCCCGATCGAGGAGCGTGCCGCGCACGTGCAGGCCCGCACCCTGATCGTCCGCGGGGAGCACGACGCGATGGTGCCACGCGACTGGGTGCGTCGGCTGGCGCGGGTGTTCCCCTACGCGGTCCTCCGCGAGGTCGTCGACGGCGCGCACTCGGTCATGCACGCACAGGCCGACGCCGTCGCGCGGCTCGCGGTGGCACACGTCGACCACCGGATCCCCGACCGGGGCGTGTCGTCGCTGCAGCGGGTGCGCGACGACTCGACGTCGTCGGACCTGGCGCGACTCAGCGCGGGGGACGCCTGGCTGCTGGTCAAGTCGCGGTTCATCGAGCTGTTCGGGATGGCCCGGAACGACGACGAGACGCTCGAGGCGGCCAAGTCCGCGCACGCCGTCGCGATGGCGGACGGTGACGACCTGCCGGTCGACCCGGCGGACCGCCGGGCGGTCGTCGACGAGGTCGCGCCGGAGACGAAGGAGCGGTGACCGCCTGGAGGCCCGGTGCCGGTCCTCGGAACCGGCACCGGGCCTCGAGAGCATCGCGACCACCGCGACGGGCGCGCGGTCAGGGCGTGATGCGGCCTGGCAGCATGTCGGGCGTCAGGGCGCTCGCCTCGGCGAGGACCTTGCGGGCCTCGTCGGTCTTGTCCCACACGTTCCAGAGCAGCACGCCCCGGACCGTGTCGTCGTCGTCCAGGTAGTAGACGACGCCGGTCACGGTGGGGTCCTGCCAGTCCTCGACCGTGCGGAGCTTCGAGCTGACCTGCCCCACGGCCTCGTACCCCATGTCGAAGACGTCTGAGTAGAACATCGGGGTGTGGTCGTAGGTCTCGTCGGCGTCGGCCAGGTTGCGGCCGGCCTGTCGACCCTGCTGCTGGGCGTTGTCGACGTGCTCGACCCGGCGGGTGCCGAGTATCCGGTCCGGGTACTCGGCGACGTCACCGGCGGCGAACACGGAGTCGTCGTCGGTGAGCAGCGTCGACGTCACCAGGATGCCGTCGCGCACCGTGAGTCCGGCGTCGGCGGCGAGCTGCGTCGCGGGTTCGATGCCGAGTCCGGCGACGACCGCGTCGGCCTCGACCACGGAGCCGTCGTCGAGCGTCAGCCGAACGCCGTCCGCGGTCTCGGTGCCCTCGGACACCCGCCGGCCGGTGCGGAGCTCCACACCGTGGTCGACGAAGCGCTGCTGGAACGCCCGTGCCAGGTCCTCGGGGAACATCCGTCCACCGACGACCTCGTCCGGGTCGACCAGTGTGACGCGCGCACCGTTCTGCACGATGCCCGCCGTGATCTCCTGGCCGATGTACCCGCCGCCGACGACGGCGACGTGTGCCCCGGCGTCCGCGAGTTCGCGCAGCCGGCGGTAGTCCGACGCGCTGCGGTAGTCGAGCACGCGTGCCGACGGGGACAGCCCCGGCAGCCCGCGGGGCTTCCCGCCGGTCGCGAGCAGGAGCCGCTCGTAGCCGTGGGTCGCGCCGTCCGCCGTCGTGACGGTCTTCGCGGCACGGTCGATCGCGGTCACCGTGGTGCCCAGGACGAACTGCGCCCCGGTCTCCTCGGTGTGCAGGTCGACCTTCTCGTCCCAGCTGAAGTCCGGGTCGGTCCAGAGCTTCTTCGACAGCGCGGGCCGTGCGTAGGGCCGGTCGACGTCCTCGCTGAGGATCCCGATCGACCCGTCGGTGTCGAGCTCGCGGATGCCGCGGGCAGCGGCGTCGGCGACCATCCCGCCGCCGACGATGAGGTAGCGGAAGTCGGTCATGACGCCTCCTGGCGGTGCTGTGGCGCCACGATCAGATCGTGGCGACCGAGCCGGAGTCGACCCGGTAGTTGGCGCCGTTCACGAAGCTGGCCAGCTCGGAGCACAGGAAGGCCACGACGTTCGCGACCTCTTCCGGCTCGCCGCGGCGCTTGAGCTCCATGTACGGCCGCTCTTCTTCGAGGAAGCTGCCGATGGCCTCGTCGAACGAGGTCCCGCGCTGCTCGGCCCGCTTGTCCATCATCGCGTCGGTCATCGGCGTGTGGATGAACGCGGGGGAGACCGTGTTCACCAGCAGGCCCTCGGAGGCGTAGGAGCGCGACAGGCCCTTCGCGAACGAGAGCACCCCGGCCTTGGCGGCGCAGTAGGGGAGCTCGTCGTCGTACGGCTGCGAGGCGTCCTCGGACACCAGGTAGACGATGCGGCCCCAGCCGCCCTGGCGCAGGTCGCCGATGAACTCGCGGGTGATCCGCACCGGCCCCATCAGGTCGATGTCGATCGTCTCCGCCCAGCCGGCCTCGTCGATCTCGTGGAACATGCCCTGGGCACCGGTGACGCCCGAGGACTGCACCAGGATGTCGATCTCACCGACGGCCTCGCGCACCCTGTCGTGCAGGGCGGCGAGGCTCTCGGCGCTCCGGACGTCGGCGGCGAAGGCGTGCAGCTTGCCGATCGGAGCCTCGAGCTGGTCGGCACTGGTGTCCAGACGGCTCTGGTCGATGTCGGTGACGACCACGGTCGCACCCTCTGCCAGCAGGATGCGCGCCGTGTTCCAGCCGATGCCGGAGTCACCGCCGAAGACGAGTGCGGTCTTCCCCTGGATACCGAGGTCCACCCGGGCCCCTACGCGTGCGCCGACGCGTCGGCGACGGCTGGCGTGGTGGCGGAGGCCAGCGGGGTGCTGGGCGCGCGGTTCTCGGCGGAGACCATCCACGCGAGCTGCTCGAGGCGCTCGATGAAGCCGTGGAGCAGGTCCGCGGTCGTCGGGTCCTCTTCGTCGACCTCGTCGTGGACGTCGCGCATGGTGCCGGTCACCTGGTACAGCCGGAGCGTGACCTGGTCGATGGCGTCGTGCGTGGTGATCTCGCCCGAGGGGAACGCGTCGAGGTGGCTGCCCGCGGCGACGGTCGCCGAGCGGCCGTCCGGCACGAGGTACAGCGCGCGCATGCGCTCGGCGGTGTCGTCGGCGAACTCACGAGCGGCGTCGACGATCTCGTCGAGCTGCAGGTGGAGGTCGCGGAAGTTGGTGCCGAGGATGTTCCAGTGGGCCTGCTTGCCCTGCAGGTGGAGGTCGATGAGGTCCACGAGGACCGCTTGGAGGTTCTTGGCCATCTTGTCCGAAGCGTGCATGGTTGTGGCTCCTTTCGCGTCGGTGTGACCGTTCCGGTCTACGCGGTGCCGCAGTGCACGCTCTCAGTGCGCTCGGAGGCAGCGTCCCCCGAGGTCGTCCGGTGCGGCGCCGCTCAGTGCGACGGCGCGGGGTCGACCTGGTCGACGGCTTCGCGCATCTGCTCCAGGAAGCCGGCGACGATCCGCGCCTCGGACGCGGGGAGTCCCTCGGCGATCGACATCATCCGGCGGTGCATCACGCCGAGCGTGGCGCGGACCTCGTCGTCGGTCTCGGTCGTCGGCGTGATGACGAGGGCCCGGCGGTCGGTGGGGTGCGGGTCGCGGCGGACGTGGTTCGACTTGACCAGGCGGTCGATGAGGATGGTCGTCGACGCCGACGAGATCTTGAGGTACGCGGCGAGGTCCTTCGGACTCACGGCGGTGCCGGAGCGCTGCGCCTGCAGCAGGTAGCGCACGGCGAGCAGGTCGGTCTCGCCCATGCCCATCGAGTCACGGGTCCGGCGGCGCATGGCCGTCTCGGCGGATCGGTACCGGCGCAGGGCGTTGAGCACCGCGACCCCGCGTTGGGTCGCGTCGTCGTCCGGGAACCAGTACCCGGACGCCTCGGTGATCTCCTGCGTCGACATGGCGTTCAGGGTAACCCGTCTCGTATCTCGGCCGTCTAGCGAACTCCCGGGTTCTGCGGTGACCGATGCGTCCGCACCGTCCGATGCGTCCCCACCTGACGGACAGGAGGCCCGTGGCGGGGTCGCCACGGGCCTCCTGTCCGACGGTCGGTCGCGTTACGCGGCTGCCTGCTCGTCGGTGCCGGCTGCGGCCTCGGCGAGCGCGGTGAGCGCGCCCTGCACGAGCGTCGTGACCTCGGCGTCCTCACGCGGGTGGGTCTCCGCGAAGCGGACGACCGACTGCGGGATGGCGACCTTGACGTCCTCCAGGACCTTCGCACCGGCGATGCCGGCGGCCTTGCGGGCGTCGTCGTGCGCCCAGACGCCGCCGTACTGGCCGAACGCCGAGCCGATCACGGCGAGGGGCTTGCCGGACAGCGGCGAGGCGCCGAACGGGCGCGAACCCCAGTCGAGCGCGTTCTTCAGGACGGCGGGGATGGTGCCGTTGTACTCGGGAGTGATCAGCAGGACGGCGTCCGCGGCGGCGACGGCGTCACGGAACGCGACGGCAGCGGCGGGCGGGGTGTCGCCGTCGATGTCCTCGTTGTAGAACGGCAGGTCGACGATGCCGTCGAAGGTGTGCAGCTCGATGCCCTCCGGCGCGTGGTGCGCGGCGGCCTCGGCGAGCTTGCGGTTGATGGAGTCGGCGCGCAGGCTGCCGACGAGGACGAGGACGTTCGTCATGGAGCTCCTTCTGTTGTTCGATGTTGTTGCTGGACGGAAAGGTGTCAGCGACAACCAATGCAATCGTCGGGCGCGCTATTCCCGACGCTGGGTACGGTGGCGTCGTGACCTCGCTTCGGACCCCGGCCAGCACGCCTCGAACCACCGACCCGGACTGGTGGCGCGACGCCGTCGTCTACCAGGTCTACCCGCGCAGCTTCGCCGACACGGACGGCGACGGGCTCGGTGACGTCGCGGGCATCACGAGCCGGGTGCCGTACCTGGCATCGCTCGGCGTCGACGCCCTGTGGCTCTCCCCGTTCTTCCCGTCGCCGCTCGCGGACGGGGGCTACGACGTCGCCGACTACCGCGCCGTCGACCCGAAGCTCGGGTCCCTCGACGACCTGGACGCGCTGGTCCGGGCCGCCCACGAGCACGACCTGAAGGTCATCGTCGACATCGTGCCGAACCACACCTCCGACCAGCACGAGTGGTTCCGGGCCGCACTGGCGTCCGCGCCGGGGTCGGCCGAGCGTGCGCGGTACGTGTTCCGCGAGGGGTCCGGCGCCTCCGGGGAACTGCCGCCGAGCGACTGGATGTCGAACTTCGGCGGCAGCGCGTGGACCCGGGTGCCCGACGGGCAGTGGTACCTGCACCTGTTCGCCCCCGAGCAGCCCGACCTGGACTGGTCGAACCCCGAGGTCCGCGCCGACTTCGAGGACACCCTGCGCTTCTGGTCCGATCGCGGTGTCGACGGGTTCCGCGTGGACGTCGCGCACGGGTTGGCGAAGGACCTGTCGACCCCGTACCGGTCGTCGAACGAGCAGGACCTGCCGCTCGACGGCTCCGACCCGCTGTACGACCGCGACGAGGTGCACGAGATCTTCGCCACCTGGCGCCGGGTGCTCGACGAGTACGACCCAGCCCGTGCCGCCGTCGCGGAGGCCTGGGCCCCTGCACCCCGCCGCGTCCTGTACGCCCGGCCGACGGAACTCGGGCAGGCCTTCAACTTCGACCTGCTCGAGGCGCCCTTCGAGCCGGATGCCTTCCGGCGGATCATCGAGCGCAACCTGGCCGCCTCGGAGCAGTCCGGCGCCTCGAGCACCTGGGTGCTGTCGAACCACGACGTCGTGCGGCACCCCACCCGGTACGGCCTGCCGGACGGCACCGACACCGACGCCTGGCTCATGACCGACGGCACCTCGCCGGAACTCGACCGCGCACGGGGGCTCCGCCGGGCCCGGGCCGCGACGATGCTGATGCTCGCACTGCCCGGCTCGTCGTACGTCTACCAGGGCGAGGAGCTCGGGCTGCACGAAGCCGCCGCGATCCCGCGCGACCTGCTGCAGGACCCGAAGTGGCTCCGTACCGGGCACACCGCGAAGGGCCGGGACGGCTGCCGGGTGCCGATCCCGTGGACGCGCTCCGGACCGTCGTTCGGCTTCGGGGACGTCGCACCGCACCTGCCGCAGCCGCAGGACTTCGGGGAGTCCTCGGTCGAGGCCGAGGACGGCGATCCCGACTCGACCCTGTCGCTGTACCGCGAGGCGCTCGCCGCCCGCCGTCGGCTGCAGCGGGGGGAGACACTGACGTGGCTGGAGGCCGGTCCCGAGGTCGTGGCGTTCGCCCGGCACGACGGATGGCGGTCGGTGACGAACTTCGGCACCGCGCCGGTGCCCCTGCCGCACGGGACGGTCGTCGTCGCGTCGGGACCGCTGGACGGGGTCGCACCGGGACTGCTGCCGGGTGAGACGACGGTGTGGTTGGCCTGAGCGGTCCGGTCCGGTTGCGTCGTTCTTCCTCCACAGCCGGGAGGCCCGTGGGGGCGTTCCACAGATCATCCCGCCACCGCCCGTGGGTGACGTCCCGGTCGCGAGCATCGGGGCATGACAGATCCCACTGCTCCTGCTCCTGCTCCTGCTCCTGCTCCACCTTCGGCCCCTGGTCCGCGATCGCTCCGGTCGCGGGTCGTGCGTCGCCTCGCCGCGGCCTGCGCCTCGCTGACGGCGCTCGGCGTGCTCGCGGCGCCCGCCGTCCTGCCGTCCGGGTCGAGTGCCGCCGCCCTCGACTTCCCGTACGTCAACCAGTTCTCCAGTGCGTCCGGCGGTGCCCTGCACGGTGACGCCGCCGTGACGGGCGGCCGGTTGCGGCTCACCGACGACGTCAAGAACCAGGCGGGGGCCTGGTCGACGAACGACACGTTCCCGTCAGACACCGGGCTCGAGATCGAGTTCACCTACGCGATGTACACGTCGAAGGACGACCCCGGCGCCGACGGCCTGTTGCTCTACCTGGCCGACGGCTCCGCAGCACAGGGCGTCGGGTCCTTCGGTGCCGGCCTCGGGTACGCCTGCCGCAAGGAAGCGACCGAGGGCGGCGGACGCGTGTGCGACCTGCCCGGTGTGCCCGGGGGCTTCGCCGCCGTCGCGATCGACCACTACGGCAACTTCTCGTCGCGCATCAACGGATCCGGTCCCGGAGCGCAGCCCGACCACGTCGTGGTCCGGGGCTCGGGCAACGGGACCGAGGGCTACCGGTACGTCGCCGGCGCCACGGCACCCGGCGGCACGGTGACCGCCGGTTCCGCGCCCCGAACGGTCCGCATCACCCTGCTGCCCGACGACGACGGCGGACTCTCCGTCACCGTCCGGCTCCAGGCCGGCTCGTCGACGCGCACCGTGCTCGACGCGGTCCCGCTGCACGGCGACGGGCAGGCCCCGCTGCCGAGCTCGCTGCGCCTCGGGTTCGCGGGAGCCACGGGCAGCCACGTCGACAAGCACGAGGTCGACGCGCTCCGGGTCTGGAAGCCGGCCGACCTGTCGGTCGAGCACGACCTGCCCGCGACCGCGACGGCCGGCGAGCCGCTCCGCTACACCGTGACGGCGCGGAACCCCGGCCCGAACGTCGCGGACCCGAGCCCGTTGCAGGTCGACGTGCCCGACGGCGTCGAGGACGTCACCTGGACCTGCACGGCCGCGGACGGCTCCGCATGCGCCACCGGGTCGGGCACCGGGGACGTGGCGACCGACCTGTCGTTGCCCCGAGGGGGTTCGGCCGTCGTCACGATCGAGGGACGGGTCGCCGAGGGCACGTCCGGAGCGCTGGAGAGCGTGGCGACCATCGCTCCGCCGACGTCGTTGTCCGACACGAACGAGGCCGACAACGCCTCGCGGGCGACCACCACCGTGACGGCCCCGGTGGTCGAGGCCCACGTCGAGACGGACAAGTCGGTGTCGCCGTCGACCGTGCAGCCCGGCGACGAGGTCGAGTACCTCGTGACCGCTCGGAACCGCGGGCCGTCGGTGGCCCAGCAGGTCGGTGCGGTCGACGACCTGCCACAGGCCATGCGGTTCGTGGGCTCCGACGACGGCTGCACGGCCGAGGGCCAACGGGTGACCTGTCGTTCCGAGGTGTCGCTGGACGTGGGCGAGACCCTGGACTTCCGGATCCGCGCCGTGCTCGACCCCGGGTACCAGGGGGACGGGTCCGACGTGGTCAACGTGGCCACGGCGACCTCGCCCACCGACCCGGACGGCGGGGATCCGTCGACCGGGGTCGCGATCGTCATCGGCCCGGACGACGAGGGGCCGGAGCCGACACCTGTGCCGACGACCGGACCCGTGCCGACGACCGGCCCAGCTCCGGACGACGGGGACGGCGACGCCGGTGGTGGCGTGTCCGGCCCCGACGGCGGTGCCGGCGACCCCTCAGGCGATCGTGGGCTGGCTTCCCCGGTCGGGGCCCTCGCCTACACCGGCGCCGACGGGCTCGGCGTCGCCGCCGCGCTCGCCGCGCTGGCCGCCGCCGTGGGTTCCGTGTGCTGGTGGCTCGCCCGACGTCGAGCCCGCCGGACCGTTCCCACCGACGACCCGCAGCGGTCCTGACAACGCCGGGACGGCACCGGAGGACGGTGCCGTCCCGGCTCACGGGTGTGGACGTCCACAGGGGTCGAGTCCGCTCCGGTCGGGCGCTCACCCCACCGGCGGTAGGATCGGATCCACGATCCGCATGCCCGAAAGAGGTCTCGTGTCCGACACCGTGGACGACGCCACCACCGTGGAAGACGCGACCCAGCGCGCGCGGTACTGGCCGATCCCGATCCTCCGGGCGGTCCCCGCAGCGGTCGTCGCGATGGTGATCACCTTCTCGACCAACCACGCCGCGGGCTACGGTCTCCTGCTGTTCGGCGGCTTCGCCCTGGTCGAGGGCCTCGTGCTCCTGTTCGCCGGGATCTCCCGACTGCCCCTCGACGGCCGTTCACGTCGCACGACCCTGCTGCAGGCCGTCATCACCCTGCTCGCCGCGGTCGCCGGGTTCGCGTGCAACGGGCTCGGGCTGCCGGCCTTCATCACGGTCATCGTCGCCTTCGCGGTGCTGACCGGAGCCCTCGAGCTGTCGCAGGGGCTCCGTGCCCGCAGTCGCTCGCCCTTCGCCCGCGACTGGTCCACGATCGGCGGTCTCACGCTGCTGCTCGCGGTCGCCTTCCTCGTCACGCCGCCGGACTACTCCCAGCAGCTCGGTGGCGTGGAGCAGGTCACCGGCACCCTCGACGCCTCGATCGTGCTCGTCGGCCTGCTCGGCGCGTACCTCGCCATCACGGCCGTCTTCCACGTGATCGCCGGCCTCTCGCACAAGTGGGGCACGGCCACGCCGGCCGTCGCCCCGGACGGAGCACCACACGCATGACCACCCCCAGCCGCCGTGACCGTCTGCGCCCGGTCGAGCTCCTCGGGATCTCCGCGATCGTCGCGGTGTTCACCGGACTCGTCGTGCTGTTCTCGACGCGGGAACTGCAGCTGGCCGTGATCTTCCTCGGCGTCGCGTTCATCGTGGTCGTCGTCGTGCTCGCGATGCTGCAGCTCGCCTCGTCGAGCGAGCAGGACGACAACGACATGCTCGGCGGGCACAAGACGCCGGGCGAGGGCGACGGCGACGACTTCCACTGAGGCTTGACACGCCCGAGGTCACGAATCCGGAACGGTCCTGTCAGGATCGCGGGTCCCGCCGACACCTCTGAGTGAAGGGGGTGGGATGTGGATGTGACGACCGGCACCGACACGGACGAAGGACTCGTCCGTGCGATGGCACAGGGGGACACCGGCGCGCTCGCCCGGGCGTTCGACCGGTACGCCGCCACCCTCACCCGCTACGCGTGGGCGCTGGTCGACGACCGGTCCGATGTCGAGGAGATCGTGCAGGACGCGTTCCTGACGCTCTGGCAGCGCGCCGCGACGCTCGAGCTGCCGGCGGACACGGTGCTGCCGTGGCTGCTCGTCGTGTGCCGCAACCACGCCTTCAACACCGGGCGCAAGCAGGCGCGGCGCCGCACGGACGAGCTCCCCGAGCACCTCGCCTCGCCCGCCGACCACGACGAGGCCCGCGAGACCCTCCGCTGGGTCCGGGCCGAGATCGCCGCGCTCCCCGACCTCGACCGCCGCATCTGCGAGCTCTGCCTGCTCGAGGGGCACTCGTACGCCGAGGCCGCCGAGCTCCTCGGACTCACGGTCGGCGCGGTCACCCAGCGGGTGTCCCGCAACCGTCGACGACTCAAGAAGGTGGTGATGCACGATGAACACTGAGCCTCCGCAGGGAGACGACCTGCAGCGCATGCTCGTCTCGATGAAGCAGAACGTCCTCGAACGTGCCACCCCGCTCCCGAAGCGTCGTCGTGGTCGGTCTGGGATCGTCATCGGCGTCGTCGCGCTGCTCGCCGTCGGCACCGCGACCGGCGCCGTCGCCCTGACCCTGTCGCAGCAGAACGCCGACCCGGTCGCCGCTCCCACCCAGACCCAGCAGCCCGAACCGTCGCCGTCCGCGACGACGCCGAGCTCCGCCCCGATCACGGGTGCCCCCGTCCCGAAGCCCACCCCGACGCCGACATCGTCCCCGACGGCCACGGCGAAGCCCGCTTCGAACGTGCTCATCCCAGGCGACTGCTACCAGCTCGTGCCGGACGCCGACTACGCCCGCTTCTTCGGCGCCGCGACCCACACCGCGACCGTCTTCGGCCCGGGGGCCACCCGCGAGCCCGACGGCAACGACCGCGTCCAGGGCCACCTCCGCGATCCACACGAGTGGCTGTACTGCACGTGGCAGAACTCCGGAGTCGAGGCGAACATCACGATCCGGGTCAGTCACACGGCGGACATCGCACAGGACACCCCCGAGGAGTACGCGGAGCAGGCCGGGACGTGCGCGGACGACCTCGGCGGTCGGATGTGCCAGTTCACGACCGGTGCGGAGCGCGTCCGACCGCTCACGGTGACGACGCTCGTGCGCGACGGTGTCACGATCCAGATCAACCAGACCGACTTCCCGACCGATGGGCTCCTCGCAGCGATCGTCGGGGAGATCTGGGGGGACTGACGGCCGGGAGGCACGCGGCGGACCCGCCCCGTGCCTCCCGTCCGTCGGTGGGGCTCACCGGCCAGCACAGGGTCACCCGAGCCGCGCCGCCACGATGTCGAGCGCCAGCGTCCGGACCGCGCGGCTCGGCTCCGGGGACGTCCGGACCGCCAGACCGATGCGGAGCGGGTCGACCTCGTCCTCCAGATCGAGCACCGCCCCGTCGTACCGCACGCCCGAGTCCGGCACGACCCCGACGCCGAGCCCGGCCGAGGCGAACCGGATCACTGCGGGCATGTCGTTCATCTCCGCGACGATCCGCCGACGGATGCCGAGCCGCTCGAGTGCCCCGTCGAGGATGATCCGGTTGCCGAACCCGTGCGCCGTGTCGACGAAGGGCTCGTCGGCGAGTTCGGCGAGCGACACCGACGACCGGCCGGCGAGCGGGTGGTCCGACGCGGTGAACACCCGGAACGGCATCTCCCGCAACGGCTCCACGACGACCCCGGCGGGCACGGTGGGCAGGCCCGTGTAGGCGATGTCGAGCCGCCCGGCGACCAGGTCCTGCACGAGGCCGGTCGTCCCCGACGGCGAGGTCATCAACTCGACGGCGACGAGCGGGTGCTGCCGCCGGAACCGCTGCAGCACGCCCGTCAGGTCGACGATGTCCATGCTCGTGAAGATGCCGAGCCGCACCCGGCCCCGCAGGTCGGCGTCGTCGGCGGTGGCGAGGTCGCGCATCCGGTCGAGCGTCTCGAGCACCGCGCGGGCGTGCGGGAGCAGGTCCTCGCCCGCGGGGGTCAGGACGAGCTGCCGGCCAGTGCGATCGAAGAGCCGCACCCCGAAGCTCCGCTCGAGCGAGGCGATCCCTGCGGACACCGTGGACTGCGCGGCCCAGAGCCGTTCCGCCGCCCGGGTGACGCTGCCCTCGGCGGCGACGGTGACGAACTGTTCGAGCAGTCGGGTCTCCATCGTCAGAGTATCGAGCAGATCGATCGTGCACATCAAGCGCATCCGTTGGACTCGATGTACCGCGAGCGCGATCATCGGAGCATGTCAACCGTCACCGACACCCCGACGGGCACCGTCCCCGCCACCACCGCGGCTCCCGCATCGGCGAGCGACCGTGTCGTCGCTCCGCGCGGACGCCGTGTCCACACCCGTCGGCGCCACGGTTTCGGCTTCTGGGTCGTCGCCTTCGCGTTCCTCGCGGTGATGGCCTTCGCGACCGTCCCCGCGCCGCTGTACGTCATCTACCAGGCCCGCGACGGGTTCCCGACGTTCACCACGACGGTGATCTTCGCGGCGTACGGGGTCGGCGTCGTCGGGTCGCTGTACCTGGCGGGACACCTCAGCGACGTGCACGGCCGACGCCCCCTCATCCTGGTGTCGATCGCGCTCGAACTCGTCGCCGCCGTGCTGTTCCTGCTCTGGAACGACGTCACCGGCCTCATCGTCGCCCGGCTCGTGACGGGCCTCGGCGTCGGGACACTGACCGCGACCGCGACGGCGCACCTCGGTGAGCTCCGGGTCCGTGCCACCGGCTCGAGCGACTCCGCGAAGGGCGCGAGCGTCGCCGCCGGGGCCGTGAACCTCGGTGGGCTGTCGCTCGGCGCCCTGGTCGGCGGCGCGCTCGCCGAGTTCGTCGGGCAGCCGCTCATGGTCCCCTACGTGGTGTTCGTGATCGCGCTGGCGATCGCCTTCGTGCTGGTGCTGGCCGCGCCCGAGACGGTCGACCGCCCCGAGCAGCCCGTGGCCTACCGCCCGCAGCGCATGCAGGCTCCCGAGGGACAGGGCGCCGCGTTCTGGGCCGCCGGCGCAGCCGCGTTCGCCGCGCTCGCCGTGCAGGGCCTCTTCACCTCGGTCGCGCCGAGCTTCCTCGGCACCACCTTCCACGTCACCGACCGCCTCGCCGCCGGCGCGACGACCTTCGGGGTCTTCGCGGCGAGCGCCCTGTCGCAGATCGTCTTCGCCCGACTGTCGCAGCGTGCGCAGATCCGACTCGGCATGGCGCTGCTGGTCGTCGGACTGGTCGTCCTGGCCGTCGCCGCGGTCCTGCTGCAGGTCGCCGGGTTCATCGGCGGCGGGGTGGTCGCGGGTGCCGGCGTCGGCCTGCTCTTCCGCGCCGCGATCGGCAGCGCCGCAGCCCTCGTCGGCCCGGAGCGTCGGGGCGGCGTGCTCGCCGCCACGTTCCTCATCGCCTACGCCGGGCTCACCGGGCCGGTCGTGGCCGTCGGGGCGGCGCTGCTGGTGATCCCGACGCTCCCCGTCCTGATCGGGTACGTGGTGCTCGTCACCGTCCTGGCCGTCGTCGCCGGCACCCGGCTGGCCGCGCGCGCCTGACGCGTGGCGGGCCTCCCGTCCGGCGCGCGCACCGGCCTGGAGGCTCGTCCCACCTCCGCCATACTGGGCCGGTGGCCCAGAAGAAGCGTTCCGTCATCACCGGCGTCGCGGCGGTGCTGGCCGCCGGACTCCTGGCCGGCGGCGTGTTCCTGACGGTGGAGCGGGGAGCCGATGACCCGACGCTCGGTGGCGGCCAGACGTCCGGGACGACGCAGCCGGCGACCGATGCCCCGGGTGACGGCACCGTCACGATCACCCGCACCGGGCCGGACATGCCCGGCAGCACCGCACTCGGCCGGTGCGACAGCACTGCCCAGGCGGCCGTCGCGCAGTACGAGACCGAGGCCCTCGGCCGAGTCACGCTGCAGTGCGGCACCGCTGCCCAGGGCTACGAGCACATCCGGGTGCGGCACACCGCCGACTGGCAGGACGTCGTCACCGGGCACGGCTCGCGCGACTGGGACGACGCCATGCTCACCGCGGTGCAGACGGCGCTCGAGGACCCGCGCCCCGGGTTCCCGCTCGACGCCGGTGACGGCAAGGTCTGCTACGCCGCACCCGTCCGGTTCGACGACGGTTCGCGCCCCGACGACGAGCCGTACGTGAAGGTCATCGTCTCGGCCACCACCGACCGGGTGATCACGGCGTACCCCACGCGCACCGACGACTGCTGACCCGGCGGGCGGCGGCGCGGGCGCGGACACCCGTTCTGCGACAGAGCACGCGTCGATCACCTGGTGGATCGTCGCGGAACCGGAGCGGCGACGCCCGCACGACCGAGCGCAAGACCCTACGCGTGCACCTCGTACTCGTGCCGCCGGTGCGACACCGGCTCCAACTGGAACGTCGAGTGC
Organism: Curtobacterium sp. MCSS17_011; assembly: GCF_003224275.1. Classification (NCBI taxonomy): domain Bacteria; kingdom Bacillati; phylum Actinomycetota; class Actinomycetes; order Micrococcales; family Microbacteriaceae; genus Curtobacterium; species Curtobacterium sp. MCSS17_011. The sequence continues at coordinate 21,121 of NZ_QKLE01000026.1, forward strand.
TCCACCGGCACGTCGAAGTGCTCCGCAACGCACCGCTGCAGCTCGTCGAGGATCGCCGGGGCGTGCGCCGTCGAGAAGCAGTGGTCGTCGACGACCACGTGCGCGGTCAGGTTCGGCACCCCGGTCGCCACGAGCGTCGCGTGCAGGTCGTGCACCGCGATGACGTGGTCGAGCTCGAGGATGTGCCCACGCACGTCGTCGAGGTCGAGCCCCGGCGGCGTCGACTCGAGCAGCACGTTCGCCGTCTCGCGCAGCAGCCGGATCGCCCGCGGCAGGATGAGCAGGCCGATCAGGATCGCGGCGACGGAGTCGGCCCGCTGCCACCCGGTGAGCATGAGCACGATCGCGGCGATGATGACGGCGACGGACCCGAGGGTGTCGTTGAGGACCTCGAGCCGGGCGGCGCGCGAGGTGAACCCCTCGCCCGACGCCCGCAGCAGCACCGCGTAGGCCACCAGGTTGCCGACGAGTCCGACGACGCCGAAGACGAGCAGCGGCCCGGAGTGGATCTCCTCCGGCACGAACAGCCGCTGGACCGCCGAGATGATCACGTAGACCCCGACGGCGAGCAGGATCGCGGCCTGCGCGGTTGCCCCGAGGACCTCGGCCCGCTGGAAGCCCCAGGTGCGCTGCGCGGTCGGCGAACGGCGGGCGAGCCGTGTGGCGACGAGTCCGATGCCGAGCCCGCCGGTGTCGACGACCATGTGCCCGGCGTCCACGAGCAGCGCGAGGGAACCGGTGACCACGGCGCCCACGACCTCGGCGAGCAGGATGCCCGCCGAGATGCAGAACGCGACCTGCAGGGCGCGCTCCGAGGCGTGCCCGACGCCGTGCCCGTGGTCGTGTCCCATGTGCGACATCGTAGGGATCAGCACTGACGACATGCCAGGATCGAACCGTGAGCCGGTCGCCCTACGAGCTGTCCGCACCACCCGAGGTGCTGGCCCGGCTGCACCCCCGGCTCCGGACGTACTTCGGCCCCGTCCCGCCCGGGCACGTCGGCCGCGGCGAGGGCGTGTTCAGCGTCGTCGGCACCCCGCGCCGCTGGCTGTGGCCACTGCTCGCCGTGTTCGCGCGCGACGGCATCATGTTCCCGGTCTGGGAGCGGGACGTCCCCTTCACGGTCGAGAACTGCGCGGCTCGCGTCCATCGTGGATCCGGCACCGGCCTGGAGGCCCGCCCCGCGGTCCGCGCGCACCGCACCTTCCACTTCCGCTCCGGGGTCCGAACGATGGTGGACGCCATCACCGCCGAACCCGACGGCCTGGTCGACCACCTGGGTCGCCACGGGCGCGTCAGCGCCCGGCTCCGGGCGCAGGTCGACGCGGACGGCCCGGACGCGGGCGCCCTGCGCCTGGTCTCCACGCGAGTGACGTTCCGTGCGCTGGGACGCGATCTGGGCCTCCCGGCGTTCCTGAGCCCGCGTGTGACGCTCACAGAACGATTCGATGACGAAGCGGACGTGCAGCGCGTGTCCCTGGTGCTCGCGGCGCCGGTGCTCGGCACCCTGTACCGGTACGAGGGGGCGTTCCGGTACGCCGTCGTGCCCGATGCCGGTCCTGAAGGGGGACGTTGATGGTCGAGCAGCAGAAGGTCGTGATCGCGGGAGCGAGCGGCTTCGTGGGGCGGTACCTGCGGGACGCCTTCGCGGAAGAGGGCTACCGGGTCGTCACCATCGGCCGGACCGGCGACGCCGTGTGGGGCAACACCATGCGCATCCGGGAACTCGTCGACGGCGCCGCCATGGTCGTGAACATGGCGGGCAAGAGCGTCAACTGCCGCTACGGACGACGCAACCGCGCGGAGATCATGCGCTCGCGGGTGGACACCACGCTCGAGCTCGCCGAGGCCATCCGCACGTCCGAGCACCCGACGCCGCTGTGGATGAACGCCTCGACCGCGACGATCTACCGGCACGCCGACGACCGCCCGCAGGACGAAGCCAGCGGTGAGCTCGGCGAGGGGTTCTCGGTCTCCGTGGCCCGCGCGTGGGAGGACGCCTTCTTCGGCGCCGACCTGCCCGGTACCCGTCGTGTGGCGCTCCGGATGGCGATCGTGTTCGGCGACGGCAGCGCGCTGCTGCCGCTCCTGCGGCTCGCGCAGGCCGGCCTCGGTGGGCCGCAGTACGACGGGCCGTGGGTGCCGACGAGCTCCCGGCTCCGCGCCGGCACGTACCACCACCACCGGCCGACACACGGACGCCAGCGGTTCAGCTGGGTGCACATCGCCGACGTCCTGGGGTCGATCCGGTTCCTCCGCGACCACCCGGAGATCGAGGGGCCGGTGAACGTCTCGAGCCCGAACCCGTCCGACAACCGCACCGTGATGGCGACCATCCGCGACGCAGTGGGGCGCCGGTTCGGGGTGCCGACCTGGCGGTGGATGCTCGAGTTCGGGTCGTTCGCGATCCGCACCGAGACCGAGCTCGTGCTGAAGAGCCGGTGGGTGGTGCCGACCCGGTTGACCGAGGCGGGCTACGAGTTCCGGTACCCGCACCTGCATGGAGCGCTCGCCGGGATCATCGCGGAGCGCCGCCAGCACCGGGGCTGAGCACCGGTACCGGGACCCCGTCGACCGGGGCCGGGGCCGGGTCGAGGCCCGGTCGCGGCCCGCGGTCCCGCGCCGGTCGCGACGACCACAGCACGGCGGCCACGACGACCGCGCCGGCGAGCACCTCGACCAGGTCGGGCACCTCGCCGAAGGCCGCCCACGACGCGAGCACCCCGACCACCGGCACGAGCATCGAGAACGGCGCGACGGTGCTCGAGGGGTAGGCCGCCAGCAGCCGTGACCAGATGCCGTAGCCCACCAGGGTCGCGACGACCACGATGTAGAGCAGGCCGAGGTCCGCGGGCAGCGCCGCCGCAGTGAACGCGGTGCCGAGCGCGGCACCGATGCGTTCCGGCCCCTCGACCACGAGCGACAGCACCGCCATCGGCACGGGCGGCACGACCGACCACCACAGGGTCAGGTGCAGCGGGTTCGCGGCCCCCGCCCGCCGGGTCGCGACGTTGCCGATCGCCCACCCGAGCGCACCGCACAGCGCGAGCACCACGGGCAGCAGCGCGGCGGTCTGGGAGCGGTGCAGGGCGATCGCGGCGAGGGCGGCCACGGCGACGGTGACCCCGACGACCTGCCGACCGGTCAGCCGCTCGCGCAGGAACACCCCGGCCAGCACCACCGTGAACGGTGCCGAGGCCTGCAGCACGAGCGAGGCCAGCCCCGACGGCATGCCGGACGCCATGCTCAGGTACAGGAACGAGAACTGCAGCACGCCGAGCCCCAGACCGACGAGCAGCAGCCGCCCGAACGGGATCCGCGGCCGCGGCACGAACAGCAGGGTCGGGACCGCCAGGATCGTGAACCGCAGCGCCGCGAGCAGGAACGGCGGGAAGTGCTCGAGCGCCAGTGCCGTCGCGGGGAAGTTCAGCCCCCAGACCACGGCCACGACGACGGCGAGGAGGCGGTCACGAGTGGTCATGCCCCTCATCGTCCCGGTCCCGACGTTGTAGGTCCATCGAAACTCTGGCAAACCAGGATGTAGTGTCGCTGCATGGTTGCCTTCGACGTGCAGCTGCTGGCGGTCCTGCGCGAGCTCGCCGAACGGGGCAGCGTCACCGCCGTCGCCGAGGCCACCCACCGCACGCCGAGCGCCGTCTCCCAGCAGCTGCAGACCCTGCAGCGGCAGGTCGGGGTCCCGCTGGTCGAACGCGTCGGCCGCGGCGTGCGGCTCACCGCCCACGGCGAGGTGCTCGCCGGCTTGGCGTCCGGGGTCGCGACCGCCATCGCGCGGGTGGACGCGGCGTGGCAGGAACACCTCGGCGGCGCGACCGGGCCCGTGTCGCTGGCGATCTTCCCGTCGGCCGCCGAACTGCTGCTGCCCGGTGTGCTCACGCGGATGCAGGCGCACCCGGGCATCGCGCTGACCCTGGTCGACGTGGACGTCAGCGAGGGGGAGTTCGCGCCGCTCGCCGCCGACCACGACGTGGTCGTCGGGCACCGGTCGGACGGCGTGCGACCGGCCGATCAGGGGTCGGTGGACACCGTGCCGCTGCTCCGTGAACCCCTCGACGTGGCCCTGCCGCCCGGGCATGCCCTGGCCGGCCGCGCACGCGTGGGCATCGACGAGGTCGTCGGGGAACGCTGGATCGGCGTGCCGCAGGGCTACCCGATCGACCGGGTGCTGCATGCGATGGCCGCGGCGACGGACACTCCGCCGAGCGTCGCGTACCGCACGATCCACCTGCCGGTCATCGAGAACCTGGTGGCGGCCGGCCACGGCATCGCACTCGTCCCGCGGTACACGTCGGGCACGCGGGCCGCCGGTCGCTTCCACCTGGCGGAACTCGCCGACGTCCGTGCCGGCCGTCGCATCGAGGCACTCGTCCGCCCCGAGCGTGCCGTCCGTCCTGTGGTGCGCACCGTCCTGGAGGCGCTGGTCGCCGTGGCCCTGGACGTCACCACCTGAGACGGTCGCGCCCACTGCCGGGCGCGCGCCGTGCCTCCAGGCCGCGCGTGTCGCGGCAGACGCGCTTCGTGAGCAGCAATGGTCGGGCCCCGATGCGGAACCCGACCATTGCTGCTCACGAACGGTGGCGGGGTGGCCGCGTCAGCGCACCTGGAACGGCGTGCCGAGCGGCAGGCGCTCCGCCAGCGCCGTGATGTCGGCGTTGTGCATGCGGATGCAGCCGTGCGAGGCGGCGGTGCCGATGCTCGACGTGTCCTCCGTGCCGTGCAGCCCGATCTGGCCGGGGCCACCGCCGAACGAGTTGAGCACGTCCGAGAACGCCGTCGTGCCGTACGCGTACGGGCCGTAGCCCTCGTTGGTCGGCGCGAGCAGCTCGGTCAGCGCGAACCGACCGGTCGGCGACGGGGTGCCGCCGGTGCCGGTGGCGACGGGGTAACTGTCGATGACCTTGCCGTCCTTGTACAGGTCGAGCGTCTTCGTCGAGCGGGTGACGACGATCGCGTACGGGTCCTCAGTCAGGGTGACGGCGCTGGTCGGCACCCAGCCGGTGCTGCCGTTCGGGCGCTGTGCGAGCTGCACCTCCGCCCAGCCGTCCTGCTGGTCGACGACCCGGAAGACGAGCGGGGCACCGGACGCCTGCGGGTTCTCGAGGGTCTGTGTCGCCTTGCCGCCCGCGCTCGCGCTGACCGGGACGGACGCGCCGGTGACGGCGGCGACCGTGGTGCTGGCCGGGGCGTCGACCGCGTCGACGGGCGCTGCCGACCGGGTCGGCTTCGGTGTCGTCGTGGGGGTCGGCGTCGGCGCTGCGACGGATCGGGTCGGGGTCGGGGCGGGCGCGGCTGACAGGGGACCGAGCGCGACGAACGCGACGGCCCCCGTACAGACGACGGCCACGGCGGCGGCGATCACAGTCGCACGCCGCCGTGGCTCGGTCGGGAAGATCGGCAAGATCAGCCCGTGAAGTTCGCCGTTCCGGGCACCGGGACGGCGACCGGAGCAGTGCCCGGGTCACCCGCAGCGGCCGGGTCGGCCGTGACGGTGAGTTCGACCTGTGCGGCCTGCGCCGACGAGGCGCCGACGAGACCGACGCTGTACGCGCCGGCGGTGTTCACGAAGTCGGCCGGCAGGACGATGGTGCCGGACACGTTGCCCTCGGCGTCGGCGCGGAACGCGACCCCGGGGATCTCGGTGCCCTGGGCGCCGGTGCCGACACCGGCGCCGACGAGCTCGTTCGGGGCGAAGCCCGAGCCCTGGATGCGGACACCGGTGGTGGTCGCCTCGGTCAGGGTCGCCGTGGGGGTGAGCAGCTTCGCGGCGGCGGTGGGCTGCGGCGTGAAGTACGTCGTGGTGTCGTCGATGCGGAGCGCGGAGATCGAACCACTGGCGTCGGCGGCGAGGGCCTGGTCGTTCGCCTGGAGCGGCGCGGCGAGGCTCTTCAGCTCGGCGCCGGGCGCCTCGGCGGTCGGAGCCGGAGCACCGTCGACGGTCGGGGCGGCCGGGGTGGGCGTGTCCGTCGGGTCCGGGGTCTCGGTGGGCGGCGCGATGACCTCGCCGGCGATGTCGATGCCGACGTAGACGACGTAGCCGACGACCTGCGCGTCGGCGGCCTCGAGGTCGGCGGTGAGCGTCGTCGTCGACTCGACCTCGCCGGTCGAGGGGTCGATCCAGTTGCTGGCGCCGTCCGAGATGCCGTCGTCGCTGGTCTCGTCCGTGGCGAAGACCACGGTCTGCGCGCTGTCGTCGCCACCCTCCTGGACCGCGATGCCGAAGCTCGTCGCGCCGGTGGTCGTGGTGCTGATGCCAGCGGCGAGTGCGGGGAAGTTGCTCGCGACGACGGGCTTGTTCAGCCCACGGACCAGGCCGACGGCCTCGCCCTCGGAGACGGACAGGCCGTCCTCGTCGATCGTGGCGTGGTCGGTGATCGTGCCGCCGGCGCCCAGGTCGGTCACCGACGCCCAGTACCACTGGTCGGTCAGCGGGAAGGTCCCGGTCGGCGCGGCGGTGAAGTCGTCGGCGGAGTCGGTCCAGGTGACGATCGCCGAGGCGGCCCCGGTGGACACGCTGGCCGTCGAGACGGTGGGGACGAGGGCGGCGGTGACGCCGAGCACGGTGACGCCGACGGCGGCCGCGGTGATGCGAGAACGAAGCACGGTGTGGAGATCCATCCGGTCAGTGGACAGGGTGCATCCACTGCGACGCCCCCCGTACTGAGATGTACTCAGCACGACGAACCTATCGAACTGCTCAGGATTCCGCACCCCCCGGCTGGGGATCCGGCGACGGACCGTCGACTTCCGGCCGCCGGTCCGTCGTGCTCAGACGTCGAGGTGGTCGACCAGCTCGTCCGCCAGGCCCGTGTAGGTCGCCGGCGTCAGGTTGGTCAGCCGGGCCTTCGCGCCGTCCGAGATGTCCAGACGGTTCACGAACACGATGAGGTCCTGCTGGCTCACCCGCTTGCCCCGCGTGAGCTCCTTGAGCATCGCGTAGGGGTCCTCGATGTTCGACTGCCCGGCGGTGACCTCGGCGCGGATGACCGTCTGGATGGCCTCGGCGAGCACCTCCCAGTTGTGGTCGAGGTCGTCGGCGAGCTTGGCCTCGTTCACGGCGATCTCGCCCAGGCCGCGGCGCAGGTTGTCGAGCGCGAGCAGCGAGTGCCCGAACGCGACGCCGATGTTCCGCTGCGTGGTGGAGTCGGTCAGGTCGCGCTGCAGGCGGCTCGTCACGAGGGTCTCGGACAGCGTCGAGAAGAGCGCCGACGAGATCTCGAGGTTCGCCTCGGCGTTCTCGAACTTGATGGGGTTGATCTTGTGCGGCATGGTCGACGACCCCGTGGCACCCGCGACGGGGATCTGCGTGAAGTACCCCATCGAGATGTAGGTCCACACGTCGGTGGCCAGGTTGTGCAGGATCCGGTTGGCGTGACGCACCCGGTCGTACAGCTCGGCCTGCCAGTCGTGCGACTCGATCTGCGTGGTCAGCGGGTTCCAGGTCAGGCCGAGCCCCTCGACGAACTCGCGGGACAGTGCGGGCCAGTCGGCCTCGGGGTCCGCGGCGAGGTGCGCCGAGAAGGTGCCGGTCGCGCCGGAGAACTTGCCGAGGTACTCACTGCCCTCGATCTGGGCGAGCACGCGCTCGAGCCGGTAGACGACGACCGCGAGCTCCTTGCCGAGCGTCGTCGGGGTGGCCGGCTGACCGTGGGTGTGCGAGAGCATCGGCACGCTCTTCAGCTCGACGGCGAGCGCCCGGAGCTTCTCGAGCACGGCGCGGAACCCGGGCAGCCAGACCTGGTCGACGGTGTCCCGCACGGTCAGTGCGTAGGACAGGTTGTTGACGTCCTCGCTCGTGGCGGCGAAGTGGGTGAGCTCGGCGATCGCGTCGAGCCCGAGCTCGGACAGCCGGCGGCGCACGAAGTACTCGACGGCCTTGACGTCGTGACGGGTCGTCGCCTCGATCTCGGCGAGTTCCGCAATCTGGTCGTGGCCGAAGGTTTCGACGATCCGGCGCAGTGCGGTCTTGTCGTCGACGCTGAGCGGCGACGTGGTGAACATCGCGTGGTCGGTCAGGAAGATGAGCCACTCGACCTCGACCACGATGCGCGCGCGGTTGAGGCCGGCCTCGGAGAGGTGCTCGCCCACCGTGTGCACGATCGGGTAGTAGCGCCCGTCGAGCGGGCTGATCGGCTGCGGGGGAAGGGGGGTCATGGGGCTCCCTGACGGACTGCCGGCTCGAGCTGGTGGAAGAGCGCCCGGCAGGCCCGTTCGACGGTCGAGAGCACTCGGTCGAACTCGTGCCGGTCCGCGTAGTACGGGTCCGGCACGTCGGCCTGCTGGGGCCAGGCGGCGTCGTACCGCAACAGGAGCGTCACCTTGGCGGAGTCGTCCATGGTCGGGGCCCACGAACGCAGGATGCGCTCGTGGGAGCGGTCGAGTGCGACCACCAGGTCGAGGTCCGGGAACCGGTCCGGGTCGAACTGACGGGCGCGATGCCTGCTGCCATCGTATCCGCGTGCCGCCAGCGCTGCGATCGTGCGCTCGTCGGCGGGTTCGCCGACGTGCCAGTCACCGGTGCCGGCCGACTCCACCTGGAACCGGTCGGCCAGACCGGCGTCCGCGGCGATCTGCGCGAACACGACACCGGCCATGGGGGAGCGGCAGATGTTGCCGCTGCAGACGAACGAGACGCGGAACGGGGCGTCGACGTCCTGGGTCATGAGCACATCATGACGCAGGGCGGGGTCCTCCGCGAGATCCGCCGGGGTCACGCCCGCTGACGGTTGAGCACCGGGCGGGCGAAGAGTCCGATGAGCCAGGCGAAGACCGCGAGCACGAAGGCGCCGACGATGCCCCAGCCGAAGGAGTCCACCTCGAGCCCGAAGCCGAACGCCTCCGAGATGCCCGCGACGATGAGCAGCAGGATCGCGTTCACGACGAACGAGATGAGCCCGAGCGTGAGGATGTAGATCGGGAACGCCACGATCCTGATCAGCGTGCCGATCATCGCGTTCACGAGGCCGAACACGAACGCCACGAGCAGGAAGGTGAGCACGGTCGCGGTGGTCCCGCCGTCACCGAACGGCGTGACGGAGACGCCGCTGACGATCAGCGTGGTGAGCCAGAGCGCGAGGGCGTTGACGACGAGGCGGACGAGGAATCGCATGCGCCCATGATGCCCTCGGTTCCCCTCCCGGGTGCCGTGAAGGTGCCGGTAGCCTGAACCCGTGAGCGAGCAGCGTGTGCACATCCGGCCCGAGGTGGCCGTCCTTCCCGCGTACAAGCAGGGGCGACAGGCGTCCGACTCCGCCTTCAAGCTGTCGAGCAACGAGAACCCGTTCCCGCCGCTCCCCGGTGTCGTCGAGGCCGTGCAAGCCCAGACCTCGTACAACCGCTACCCCGACGCCACCGCCCTCGCCCTGCGCGCCGTGCTGGCCAACCGCTTCGGGCTGACCGCCGAGCAGGTGCACGTCGCCCCGGGCAGTGTCGCGATCCTGCACGAGCTCGCCCGCGCGACCTCCGGCCCCGGCGACGAGGTCGTCTACGCGTGGCGCTCGTTCGAGGCGTACCCCGGCGTCGTCACGGTCGCCGGTGCCACCAGCGTGCAGGTGCCGAACCGTGCGGACGGCGGGCACGACCTCGACGCGATGGCCGCGGCCGTCACCGAGCGCACCCGCATGGTGCTCGTCTGCTCGCCGAACAACCCGACGGGGCCGATCGTGACCGCTGCGGAGTTCGACGCGTTCATGGCGGCGGTGCCGCAGTCGGTGCTGGTCGTGCTCGACGAGGCATACGCCGAGTTCGTGACCGACGAGGCCGCCGTGCACGGCCACCCGTTGCTCGCCGCGCACCCGAACCTCGTGGTCCTCCGCACCTTCTCGAAGGCGTACGGGCTCGCCGGCCTCCGGGTGGGCTACGCGCTCGGTCCGGACTACGTGCTCGACGCCGTCCGTGCGTGCGCCATCCCGCTGTCCGTGACCGCCCAGGGCCAGGCGGCGGCGCTCGCCAGCCTGGAACGCGAGGCCGAACTGCTCGAGCGCGTGACCGAGATCGCGACCCTGCGCGACCGGATCGTCGTCGAGCTCCGGGCACAGGGTTGGGACGTCCCCGATGCCCAGGGCAACTTCCTCTGGCTGCCGACGGGCGACCGGACGGCCACCGCGGCGGCTGCGTTCGAGGACGCCGGCATCATCGTCCGGGCGTTCCCACCCGAGGGCATCCGCATCTCGATCGGCGAGCACGAAGCTGTGGAAACACTCCTCGAAACGGCCCGCTCACTTGTGGGGGACCTCCAGGTGGCCGACTAGTGCCTGGCGCTACGCTGGCCCGCATGTCATTCCGCGCCGCGGCCCCCGCGACGACCACCGTCCGGCTCCTCGACCCCCAGGGTCGGTTCGTGGAGACCGACGAGAACGCCGAGTTCGCCGCCGCCGCGCGGGCGATCCCGGACGAGACCCTGCTGGCGATGCACCGCCGCATGGTGCTCACCCGTCGGTTCGACCACGCCGGCCACAACCTCCAGCGCACCGGTCAGCTCGGCCTGTGGGTGCCCAGCCACGGGCAGGAGGCCGCGCAGACCGGCTCGGCCTTCGCCCTGCGCGCCCAGGACCACGTCTTCCCGTCCTACCGCGAGCACGCCGTCACCATGCACCGCGGCGTCAAGCCGATGGAGATCATCGCGATGTACCGCGGGCAGACCCACGGCGGGTGGGACCCGGACCAGCGTGGCAACACCCACATCTCCACCCTGGTGATCGGCTCGCAGACCCTGCACGCCACCGGGTACGCGCTCGGCCAGAAGCTCGACGGCGACGTCGGCACGGGCGACCCGGACCGCGACGCCTGCTCGATCGTCTACTTCGGCGACGGTGCCACCAGCCAGGGCGACGTGAACGAGGCCTTCGTGTTCTCCGCGTCGACCAAGGCCCCGGTCGTCTTCTTCCTGCAGAACAACCACTGGGCGATCTCGGTACCGGTGTCGGTGCAGTCACCGACGCCGCTCGTCGACCGCCCGCGCGGCTTCGGGATCCCGAGCGTCCTGATCGACGGCAACGACATCCTCGCGTCCTACACGGCGTCGGTCGTCGCGACCGAGCACGCCCGCAGCGGCCAGGGTCCGGCCTTCATCGAGGCCGACACCTACCGCATCGGTGCGCACACCAGCTCCGACGACCCGAGCCGGTACCGCGCCGACGGCGAGCTCGAGGAATGGGTCCTCCGCGACCCGATCGTCCGGTCCGAGGCGTACCTGCGTTCGAAGGGCGCGACGGACGAGCAGTTCGCCGCGTTCGACGCAGAGGGCGAGGACATCGCCGCCGACGTCCGGCGCCGCACCGTCGCGCTGACCGCACCGTCCGTCGACGTGATGTTCGACAACGTGTACCGCGAGCCGCACCCGCGGATCACCGAGCAGAAGGCCTGGCTCGCCCAGTACGAGGCCGGCTTCGAAGGGGGCGCCCACGCATGAGCACCACCGAGCAGCTCTTCGACTACACGCTCCGCGCCCACCCGGGCGCCGGCGAGGTCCCGAGCGACCCCACCCCGACCCTGCCGATGGCCAAGGCGCTCAACGCCGGGCTCGCGGCGGCGATGGAAGCGGACGACAAGGTCCTGCTGATGGGCGAGGACATCGGCCAGCTCGGCGGCGTCTTCCGCATCACCGAGGGCCTGCAGGACCGCTTCGGCGCCGAGCGCGTGCGGGACACCCCGCTCGCCGAGGCCGGCATCATCGGCACCGCGATCGGCCTCGCCCTGCGCGGCTACCGCCCGGTCGTCGAGATCCAGTTCGACGGCTTCGTGTGGCCCGGCTTCGACCAGATCACGTCGCAGCTCGCGAAGATGGCGAACCGCCTGCCGGCGCACATGTCGCTGCCGGTCGTCATCCGCATCCCCTACGGCGGGCACATCGGTGCCGTGGAGCACCACCAGGAGTCCCCGGAGGCGTACTTCGCGCACACCCCGGGCCTGCGCGTGGTCAGCCCGAGCACCCCGAACGACGCGTACTGGATGATCCAGGAGGCCATCGCGTCGAAGGACCCGGTGATCTTCCTCGAGCCGAAGTCGCGCTACTGGCCGAAGGGCCAGGTGGACCTCGTCGAGGGCCACGTCCCGATGCACACCACCCGTGTCGCGCGCACCGGTACCGAGGTCACCCTCGTCGGTCACGGCGCGATGGTCGCGACGCTGATGCAGGCTGCGGACATCGCCGAGGCCGAGGGCACCAGCTGCGAGGTCATCGACCTCCGCTCGATCTCGCCGATCGACTGGGAGCCGCTGCTCGCCTCCGTCCGCAAGACCGGTCGCCTGGTCATCGCGCAGGAAGCGTCCGGTTTCGTCAGCGTCGGCAGCGAGATCGCCGCGACCGTCGCCGAGCGGGCGTTCTACACGATGCAGGCACCGCCGCTGCGGGTGTCCGGCTTCGACGTGCCGTTCCCGGTCTCGAAGCTCGAGCACCTGCACCTGCCGGATGCCGACCGCATCCTCGAGGCCGTCGACCGCGCCCTCGCCTACTGACCCGTCCGACCGAGCTCGACCAGATCCGCGAAGGAGCCGTAGTGGCCGCCGCCGAATTCCCCCTGCCCGACGTGGGTGAAGGTCTCACCGAGGCCGAGATCGTGCAGTGGCGCGTCGCGATCGGGGACGAGATCGCCGTCGACCAGGTGCTCGTCGAGATCGAGACCGCGAAGTCGCTCGTCGAGCTGCCGTCGCCGTTCGCCGGCACCGTCACGGGACTGCTCGTGTCCGAGGGCGACACGGTCGAGGTCGGCAAGCCGATCATCCGCGTCGACTCGGACGCGTCGGTCGCGTCCGGAGCGGCCCTCACGCCCCCTGCGGAACAGCCGGGAGGCACGGCGCCCGTCGCTCAGACCGCCCCGGTCTCGCCGTTGGTCGCGTCCACGCCGCCGGTCGCTGCCGCACCGTCGGCTCCGGTCGCGCAGACCCCTCCAGCTCCCGCTCCTGCGCCGGCGCGCGCCGCTGCACCCGCGCCTGCCCCTGCTGCCGCCCCCGCACCCGCGGCGCCGGCCCAGCCGGTCGCGGTCGACGCCTCCGTCCAGGGCACGGACGAGTCCTCCGGCGCCGTCCTCGTCGGCTACGGCTCGGCGACGTCGTCGCCCTCCCGTCGCAAGCCGGGCGCGCGCCGGGCCGCAGCGCTCGCAGCCGAGGCGAGCCGCGCCTCCAGTGTGGACACCGCCGCGGCTGCCGAAGCCTCCGTCGACCCGGGCGAGGAGAGCACCGCCGAGGCGATCAGCGCCCTCGGCACGGGTTCCGCGCACAAGCAGAGCACCGCGACCAACGTGCTGGCGAAGCCGCCGATGCGGAAGCTCGCGAAGGACCTCGGCGTCGAACTGGCCGAGATCGTCGCGACCGGTCTGGCCGGCGAGGTCACCCGTGACGACGTCATCCGGCACGCGAAGCAGGCCAGCGTCTTCCGGAACATCGAGACGCCCGAGTGGGGTGAGGTCCGCAGCGAGACGATCCCGGTCAAGGGCGTCCGCAAGGCCATCGCGACCGCGATGACGACGTCCGCGTTCACGGCACCGCACGTGTCGCTGTTCGTCGACGTCGACGCGACCCACACGATGGAGTTCGTCAAGCGGCTCAAGGCCTCGCCGACGTTCGCCGGCGTGAAGGTCTCGCCGCTGCTCATCGTCGCGAAGGCCGTCATCTGGGCCGTCCGCCGGAACCGTTCGGTGAACTCGACCTGGACCGACCGCGAGATCATCGTCCACCACTTCGTGAACCTCGGCATCGCCGCGGCGACCCCCCGCGGGCTCATCGTGCCGAACATCAAGGACGCGCAGGACATGTCGCTGCTCGAGCTGGCGCAGGCCCTCGAGGAGCTCACCCTGACCGCTCGCGACGGCAAGACCACGCCGAAGCAGATGGCGAACGGCACGGTGTCGATCACCAACATCGGTGTGTTCGGCATGGACACCGGGACCCCGATCCTGAACCCGGGCGAGGTCGCGATCGTCGCGATGGGCACGATCAAGCCGAAGCCGTGGGTCGTCGACGGCGAGGTCCGCTCGCGCATGGTGACGACGATCGGTGCCTCGTTCGACCACCGGGTCGTCGACGGTGACGTGGCGTCCCGCTTCGTGCACGACGTCGCCTCGGTGCTCGAGGAGCCCGCGCTCCTGCTCGACTAGTCGCTCCGCGGGCCGGCGTCGGTCGGGGCGGTGACTTCGTGAGCAGGAATGGTCGGGTGGCTCCGTGCCACTCGACCATTCCTGCTCACCATCTGCGGGCTTCCGCAAACGTCGCGTGGTGTTCACGGGGATGTCGGTGGGTCACGGCATGATCGGTCCATGGTCCACCAGCTCCTGACCCCCTCGCAGGAGATCCGAACGGATCGCCTCCTGCTCACCCCGCTGACCCCGGCCGACATCGACCACGTGCACGCGCTCTTCTCGGACGCCCGCACGTGGCAGCACCTGCCCACCGGCCGGCACGTGGCGCGGAGCTCGAGCGTGGACATGGTGCAGCGCAAGATCGGCGGTCGTGCACGCCACGGCCTCGGGTCCTGGGCGGTCCGCAGCGCTTCCGACCACGCCTTCGTCGGTGTCGGTGGCGTCGACATGACCGCCGGTGGGGTCTGGAACCTCGGCTACCGCCTGGCGCCGACCGCCTGGGGACAGGGCTTCGCGTCCGAGATCGCCCTCGCTGCCGCCCGTGCCGCCGCCGACACCGCGCCGGATGTCCCGGTGACCGGCCGCGTGCTCACGAACAACCCTGCATCTGCAGCTGTGCTGCGTCGTGCCGGTCTGTCGCTGGTGTGGCAGGGGGCTCCCGCCCCGCAGAACCGAGCGGCCGCCGGAGTCGAGGGGCAGGTCTGGACCAATCGGCTGCTCTCCGACGAGCAGTTCGCCTGGCTCGTCGCCAACGCCTGAGCACCGGCGCCGTCCCTTCGTCACCGCGCACGTTGGTCTTCCCGGCCTGACTCGCTACTGTGATGGGAACTGGTCATGTCCGCGCATGACCACCACCCAGGACCAGCAACGGAGCACGAGGGACGCATGACGAGCCGCATCACCGAGGGTGCCGAACCGAAGCACCAGCAGTTGCGGCGCATCCTGCTCGACCTCGTCACGACGCGCCTGGCTCCCGGTGCCGCGATCCCGTCCGAACGCCAGCTCATCGCCGAGTACGGCGTCTCCCGGATCACCGTGCGTGAAGCGCTCGGGCAGCTCGTCAACGAGGGTTACCTCGAGCGCGTCCGCGGCAAGGGCACCTTCGTCGCGCACCGGCCGGTGCAGTCAACGCTGCACCTCGCGTCGTTCACCGAGGAGATGCGGGCGATGGGGCACGAGCCGACCACCGTCGTGCTCGTGCGCGAGGAACGCGTGCCGCCGGCCGACACCGCCGCGGCCCTGCGGATCGATCCGGACGTGCCGGCCTTCCACGTGAAGCGCCTGCGGATGGCCGACGGCGCCCCGGTCTCGATCGACGACGCCTGGCTCGTGGCCGACGCGTTCCCGGGCCTGCTCGACCACGACCTGTCCGGGTCGGTGTACTCGATCATCGCCACGGAGTACGGCACCCCCATCGACCGCGCGCAGCAGACCGTCGCCGCGAACCCGGCGGCCGACGACGTCGCGACGCTGCTCGGCACGAAGACCGGAGCGCCGGTGCTCGAGTTCGACCGGGTGTCGTACGCGGGGGAGCGCCCCGTGGAGCACACCCGCAGCTGGTACCGCTCGGACCGCTACCGCGTGCAGATGGAGGTCACCGCGACCCCCGCGGTCGCGTAGCGCGCCACGAACGCGAAAGCGACTGTGTGCTGCGGGTGTTTCGCAGCACACAGTCGCTCTGGCGAGGAAGAACCCCTCAGACCTCGAAGAGGGTGTCGCCGTCGAGCACCGTGGTGCCCACCGTTCCCTGGTCGACGCTGTCCGGCGTCGAGCCGAGCACGACCACGGGGCAGATCGGCGAGTACCCGGCGGCCGAGATGACCGAGGGGGTGAACCGGACGACCGGGTCTCCGGCGGTGACGGTGTCGCCCTCGGTCGCGAGGAGCTCGAAGCCCTCGCCGGAGAGCTTCACGGTGTCGATGCCGACGTGCACCAGGACGTCGGTGCCCGCGGTGCCCTGCAGCGCGAACGCGTGCGGGTGGAGCTTCACGATGGTGCCGTCGACCGGGGCCACCGCGGTGACCGCGCCCTCGACGCCCGTCGGGTCGACCGCGACGCCGGCACCGACGAGCTGCCCGGCGAACACCGGGTCGGGCACGTCGGCGAGGGCGACGACCGGTCCGCCGAACGGGGTGCGGACGACGGTCACAGTTCGTCCTGGATGTCCTGGGCGAGGTTGTCGGCGATCGTGCCGACGATGACCTGCCAACCGGTGCCGCCACCGACGACGGCCTGGGCCCCGGCGGCCTGCAGGGCAGCCTTGTCGACCAGGTCCCCGTCCTCGACCTCGACGCGGAGGCGCGTGATGCAGCCCTCGACCTCTTCGATGTTCTCGGCACCGCCGAGTGCGGCGATGATGTCGGCTGCCTTGATGTCGGCCATCGTTTCCTCCTCGTTAAGGGTTTGCGTCGCAGGTTGACACCGGACCGCTCGCGGATCAGACTACGGAACTGGTCATGACCGGACAGGACCGGACCTGGCGACACCGCCGAGGTTACCTGCGCTGGCTGCACGACTCAACTCACCCCGACAGCTCCACCCAATGACGAGAGGACCTCCGATGAGCGCCACCACTGCCACGGATGTGCCGGAGAAGAAGCCGAAGAAGAAGCAGTCCAGGTTCTTCGCGAACGCCCAGCGACTCGGACGGAGCCTGCTCCTGCCGATCGCGGTCATGCCTGCCGCGGGCATCCTGCTCCGCCTCGGCCAGTCCGACATGCTCGGTGCGATCCCCGGCTTCGAGCAGGGCGCGACCATCATCGCGGCCGCCGGACAGGCCGTGTTCACATGGCTTCCGCTGCTCTTCGCGGTCGGCATCGCGATCGGCTGGGCCAAGAAGTCCGACGGCACGACCGCGCTCGCGGCCGTCGTCGGCTACATGGTCATGTACCAGGTGTTCGCCGCCATGTCGCCGATCGTGCTCGACGGGGTGAAGGACGCCGCCGGCAACCCTGCCACCATCAACTTCGGTGTCCTCGGCGGCATCGTGATGGGTCTCGTCTCCGCCGTGCTGTGGGAGAAGTTCCACCGCACGAAGATGCCCGACTTCCTCGGGTTCTTCTCGGGTCGCCGTCTGGTGCCGATCATGACCGCAGCCGCCGGTCTCGTGATCGCGGTCCTGATGTCCTTCGTGTACCGCTACTTCGACATCGCGCTCACCGCAGCCGGTCAGGCCGTCGCGGACAACGCCGTCATCGGTGGTGGCATCTTCGGGTTCGCGAACCGCATGCTCATCCCCGTCGGCCTGCACCAGCTGCTCAACTTCTTCCCGTGGTTCCAGCTCGGCAGCTTCACCGGCGCGGACGGCCTCGCCGTGCACGGCGACGTGAACCGGTTCCTCGCTGGCGACCCGACGGCCGGCACGTTCATGACCGGCTTCTTCCCGATCATGATGTTCGCGCTGCCCGCCGGCGCCCTGGCGATCTGGCGCAACGCGAAGCCGCAGAACCGCAAGCTCGTCGGCGGCATCATGCTCTCTGCCGCCCTCACCTCGTTCGTGACCGGCATCACCGAGCCGCTCGAGTACTCGTTCATGTTCGTGGCGTTCCCGCTGTACGTCATCCACGCGGTGCTCACGGGTACCTCGCTCGCCCTGGTGAACGCCCTCGGGATCCACGACGGGTTCTCGTTCTCGGCTGGTGCGATCGACTACGTGCTGAACTTCGGCAAGGCGGACGGAGCGATCTGGCTCATCCCGATCGGCCTCGGCTACGCGGTCGTCTACTACTTCCTGTTCAGTTTCGTGATCAAGAAGTGGAACCTCCGCACGCCCGGGCGTGAAGAGGACACGATCGCCGAGAACACGATCGACGCGGCCACCAAGCCGTAGACGCGAGCGTCGTTCGAACGGGAGGCCCGGTGCCAGCTGGCACCGGGCCTCCCGTCCGTCTTCCTGTCGCGCTGAGAGCCCTCATAGCGGTTTTGACAATCGTTATCAGTAGGCGTTAGCGTCGTGCCATGCACAACCGCCTCCTCGCCCTCCCGCTCGTCGCCGGCGCCGCCGCGCTCGCCCTGACCGGGTGCGCCACCTCGTCCGCCTCGGGGGAGGCCAGCGGTGACGGCACGATCAACGTCGTCGCCTCCACCAACGTCTACGGCTCGATCGTCAAGACCATCGGTGGCGACGCCGTCACCGTGACGAGCATCCTGAGCGACCCGTCGCAGGACCCGCACTCCTTCGAGTCGAGCGCCCGCACGCAGCTCTCCGTGTCGAAGGCCGACCTGCTCATCGAGAACGGTGGCGGCTACGACGACTTCATGACGACGCTCGCGGACGCCTCGGACACCAAGGCCGACACGATCAACGTCGTGAAGCTCTCCGGGCTCGACAAGGGCGGCGACGCCGAGTTCAACGAGCACGTCTTCTACAGCTACCCCACCATGGTGAAGCTGGTCGACGCGGTCACGAAGGACCTCAGCGCGCTCGACGAGAGCGGCAAGGACGCCTTCGAGAAGAACGCCGCCACGCTCACCACCAAGCTCGAGGACCTCGAGTCCCAGACCGACGCCGTCAAGCAGCAGGACTCCGGCGACGAGGTCGCGTACACCGAGCCGGTGCCCGGGTACCTGTTCGACGCGATGGGGCTCGAGAACGAGACCCCGCCGGACTTCTCCGAGGCCATCGAGGAAGGCGACGACGTCCCGCCGGCGGCCCTCCGCGACACCCTCGCGCTGTTCACCGGCAAGCGCGTGCAGCTGCTCGCCTACAACAACCAGGCGTCGAGCCCCGAGACCGAACAGGTCCAGAAGGCGGCCGAGCAGAACGACATCCCCGTCGTCGGTGTCACGGAGACGCTCCCCGAGGGGCAGGATTACGTCTCGTGGCAGCAGGCGAACATCGACGCGGTGAAGGCAGCGCTCCAGAAGTGACGACCTCGACCGCAGCAGCGGCGACCCACGGCCCGGCGACCACCACGGTGGACGACCGGGCTGCGGCTCGTCCGGTCCTCGCGCTCCGCGACGCCGGGTTGTCCTACGGCGCCCGGAAGCTCTGGGCAGGCCTCGACCTCGACCTCGCGCCGGGGGAGTTCGTCGCGGTCCTCGGCCCGAACGGCGCCGGCAAGACCTCACTGCTCCGTACCGTCCTCGGGCAGCAGCGGCTGACGAGCGGCACGATGTCGTTCCTCGGGCAGCCGGTGCACCGCGGCCACCGGAAGATCGGCTACATCCCGCAGCAGCGTCTGATGGAGGCGGGGACGCCCCTGCGCGCGCGGGACATGATCGCCCAGGGCGTGACCGGGCATCGGTGGGGCATCCGACGTGCGTCGAAGGCGGACCGGATGCGCATCGACCGGGTCCTCGACGAGGTCGGCGCCACCGCCTTCGCGGACGCCCCCGTCGCCGAGCTCTCCGGCGGCGAGCAGCAGCGCACCCGCGTCGGGCAGGCCATCGCCGCCGACCCCGCCCTGCTGCTGTGCGACGAACCCCTCATCTCGCTCGACCTGCGGCACCAGCGCGGGATCACCGAGCTCATCGACCGCGAGCGCCGGCAGCGCGAGGCCGCCGTGCTCTTCGTGACGCACGACGTGAACCCGATCCTCGACGTCGTCGACCGGGTGCTCTACATCGCCGGGGGTCGGTTCCGGATCGGTTCGCCGGACGAGGTCCTGCGCGCCGATGTGCTGAGCGACCTGTACGGCACGCCCGTCGACGTCGTCCGCACCATGGGGCGCATCGTCATCGTCGGGGCGAACGAGGCCCACGAGCACCACCCGGGCGAGGTCGACCCGCACGCCGACCAGCCCGACGAAGGGCGGATCTGATGGACCTGCTGTCGACCGTCTTCTCGTTCCAGGACTACGGCGAGCTCCTCGTGCTCGTGCAGAACTCGATCTGGGCCGGCGCGGTGCTCGGCATCGTCGGCGGGCTCATCGGCCCGTTCGTCGTCGCCCGGAACATGCCGTTCGCCGTGCACGGCATCTCGGAGCTCTCGTTCGCCGGGGCCAGTGCCTCGCTGCTGCTCGGGGTGAACGTCGTCTCCGGCTCGCTCGTCGGGTCGGTGATCGCCGCCCTGCTCATCGGCGTCCTCGGGTCGCGTGCCCGGGAACGCAACTCGATCATCGCCGTCCTCATGCCGTTCGGGCTCGGGCTCGGCATCCTCTGCCTGGCGCTCTACAAGGGCCGGGCCGCCAACAAGTTCGGGTTGCTCACCGGGCAGATCGTCTCGGTCGACAACCCGCAGCTGACGTTCCTGATCGTGGTCGCCGCGATCGTCGTGGCGACACTGCTCGTCATCTGGCGTCCACTGATGTTCGCCTCGGTCGACCCCGACGTGGCCGCGGCCGCGGGGATCCCGGTGCGCACCCTCGCGATCGTGTTCATGCTCGTGCTCGGACTGGCCACCGCCGTGTCGGTGCAGATCGTCGGCGCCTTGCTCGTGCTGTCGCTGCTCGTCACACCGGCGGCCGCGGCGCTGCGCCTCAGCTCGCACCCGGTCGTCGTGCCGGTGCTGTCGACGGTGTTCG
The DNA here is from genome assembly GCF_003224275.1 of Curtobacterium sp. MCSS17_011. Taxonomy (NCBI): domain Bacteria; kingdom Bacillati; phylum Actinomycetota; class Actinomycetes; order Micrococcales; family Microbacteriaceae; genus Curtobacterium; species Curtobacterium sp. MCSS17_011. The sequence continues at coordinate 41,675 of NZ_QKLE01000026.1, forward strand.
CGGTGACGTCGGTCGTCGGTGGCATCCTGCTCGCACTGGGCGGCGGCCTGCCGATCAGCCCCTACGTGACCACCATCTCGTTCGCGATCTGGGTGGTCTGCCGGGTCATCGGGTCGCGACGCGACAAGCGGGGACGCAACCGTGTCGCCGGCCGGGGCCAGCGTGGCGGGGACGAGCCGGGCCTCCCGGCAGGGACGACGTCGACAGCCGGTCGGAAGGAAGAGGTGCCAGCATGAACGCCGTGCAGAAGACCAAGCGGAACACGTGGCAGCGCGAAGCGGTGCGCGGCGCGCTCGACTCCACCGAGGGGTTCGTCAGCGCGCAGGCGCTGCACCAGCACCTGCGGGACGAGGGCTCGACCATCGGTCTGGCCACGGTCTACCGGGCGCTCGCCGACCTGGCCACCGAGGGCGACGCCGACTCGCTGCAGCAGGACGGCGAATCGCTGTACCGCGCGTGCACGACGGACGCGCACCACCACCACCTGATCTGCCGGAACTGCGGCCGGACCGTCGAGATCGAGGCGGACCCGGTGGAGCAGTGGGCGCAGGACGTCGCCGCCGCCAACGGGTTCACCAACGCCAGCCACGTCGTCGACATCTTCGGCGAGTGCGCCGTCTGCACGGCAGCCCGCGCGACCGCCGCCACCGACGAGTAACCTGCCCCGCATGCACGTCATCCTGGTCCCCGGGTTCTGGCTCGATGCGAGCGCGTGGGACGACGTCGTCCCGGTGCTCCGGGGAGCCGGGCACTCGGTGCAGGCGGTCACGCGTGACGGTGACACGCTCGACGAGCAGGTCGCCGCGCTGGTCGCGATCCTGGACGACGTCGCGTCCGCCGACGAGCCGGTCGTGCTCGCCGGACACTCGGGGGCCGGCCCGATCGCGTACATGGCCGCCGACCAGCGTCCGTCGCTCGTCGCGCACCTGCTCTACGTCGACACGTTCCCGGGGCCCGAGGGCGGGTGCGTCAACGACGAGCTGCCCGTGGTCGACGGGGTCGTGCCGCTGCCGTCGTGGGACATCTGGGAACCCGCCACCGTCCGGGGCATGACGCCCGAGGTCCGGCAGGACGTCGAGCACCGGGCGATCCCCGAGCCGGCCTCGGTGCCGTCCGACCGGTTCCACTACGCCGACCCCGCACGGCACACGATCCCCGCGACGATCATCACCTGCGAGATCCCCGCCGCCGAGCTGCTGGCGATGGTGGCGGACCACCAGGCCTGGGCGGCGGAGCTCGTCGCGACCGAGGAACTCTCCATCGTCGGGCTCGAGACGGGGCACTGGCCGATGTTCACGGCGCCGCGGCAGCTCGGTGAGCTGATGGTGCAGGCGCTCGCGCCCCGGCCGACACAGGCGCCGTAGGCGACACGTCGGGCGTGACGCCGAGACGGGCCGCAGCCAGCCCCGCGTAGCGTCCCGCCCGTGGACCTCGCAGCCTGGACGCAGTGGGCGGGCGCGTCCGACTACGACGTCGCCCGGTTCGTGGTGCAGCGCGGCGTCGCGGCGATCGCCTGCCTCGCCTTCCTGTCCGCCCTCGCCCAGTTCCCGGCGCTCGTCGGGGAACACGGCCTGCTCCCGGTGCCCCGGTTCATGGAGCGCCCGTACGCCCGCCGACTGCCGGTGGTCTGGCGGTGGTGGCGCTACACCGACGAACGGTTGCGGCTGCTCGCCGGCGGGGGAGCCGTGGTGTCCTTCGCCCTGGTGCTCGGGCTGCCGCAACGGGCGCCGTGGTGGGTGCCGATGCTGTGCTTCCTGCTGCTCTGGCTGGCGTACCTGTCGATCTCCGACGTCGGGCAGACCTTCTGGGCCTTCGGGTGGGAGTCCCTGCTGGTCGAGGCGCTGTTCACGGTCGCGTTCCTCGGCTCCGACGACGTCGCACCGCCCGTCATCGTGCTCGTCGCGCTGCGCTGGCTCGTGTTCCGGCTCGAGTTCGGCGCCGGGATGATCAAGATGCGCGGGGACCGCTCCTGGCGAGACCTGACCGCCCTGTACTACCACCACGAGACGCAGCCGATGCCGAACCCGGTGTCGCGGACGGCCCACCTGCTGCCCCGACCGGTGCACCGGTTCGAGACCCTCGGCAGCCACGTCGTGCAGCTGGTCGTGCCGTTCTTCCTGTTCGCGCCGCAGCCCGTGGCGTCGGTCGCCGCCGCCCTCGTCCTGCTCACCCAGCTCTGGCTGGTGGTCTCCGGCAACTTCGCCTGGCTGAACTGGATCACCCTCGTCCTGACCTTCGCCGCGATCGACGACCGGTCGGTGGCGACCGTGCTGCCCTGGTTGCACGACTCCGTCGAGGCCGGACCGTCCGCCACCCCGGTGTCGTTCGTCGCGGTGACGGTCGCGGTCGGGGTCCTGCTCGCCTGGTTGTCCTGGCCGGCCGCGAGGAACCTGGTGTCGCGACGGCAGCTCATGAACGCCTCGTTCAACCGGTGGCACCTGGCCAACGCCTACGGGGCCTTCGGCAGCGTGACGCAGCAACGCGACGAGGTGATCGTCGAGGGGACCCTGGCCGAGGACCCGTCCGACGAGGACTGGCAGCCGTACGAGTTCCGCGGCAAGCCCGGCGATCCCCGGCGTCGGCCCGGGCAGTTCGCGCCGTACCACCTGCGGCTCGACTGGTTGATGTGGTTCCTGGCCCTCGGCGCCGACGACCGGTGGTTCCGGGTGTTCGTCGTGCGGTTGCTCGAGGCCGACCGGCCCACGCTGCGGCTGCTCGCCCACGACCCGTTCGACGGCGAACCGCCGCGCTGGGTCCGTGCGCGGATGTTCCACTACCGGTTCGCCACCCGGGCCGAGCGGCGGAGGACGGGCCTGTACTGGATCCGGCGGGAGCGGTACGTGCTCATGGCGCCCGTCGGGCTCCCGCGCGGTCGTGCCGCGGGTGTTGAGGGCGACCACGCTGGTGCGTGAGCGGTCTCGTCCGGCCACCACGGGCCTCCAGGCCTGGAGGCGCGGCTTGCGACACGCCCGGTCCTCGCGTAACGTGGACCCCTGGTTCTCCGCGTCCGCGCGGCGGACCCGTTGTTCCAAGCCCTCCGACCGTCGCGAACGCCGCGGTCGCGCGGTGTCCGGCTCTCCTTCGACAGGGGATGCGGACCTGGGCGGTGCACACAACCCCCTCGCACGGCCACCCCGGTGGCAGTGCGCGTGTGCACCAGGCAAGTGAACTTGGGTGCGGCCGTCCGGTCGCACGGTACCTCAGGAGGAAACCATGGCAGCAGTGTGCCAGGTGACCGGCGCCGTTCCCGGCTTCGGTCACAACATCTCGCACTCGCACCGCCGGACGAAGCGTCGCTTCGACCCGAACGTGCAGAAGAAGACGTACTACGTGCCCTCGCTTCGTCGTAACGTCACGCTCACGCTCAGCGCGAAGGGCATCAAGGTGATCGACGCACGTGGCATCGAGTCCGTCGTCAAGGATCTCCTCGCCCGTGGGGAGAAGATCTGATGGCGAAAAAGGGTCAGGACATCCGTCCGATCATCAAGCTCCGCTCGACGGCGGGCACCGGGTTCACCTACGTGACCAAGAAGAACCGTCGGAACAACCCCGACCGACTCGTGCTGAAGAAGTACGACCCGGTGATCCGCAAGCACGTCGACTTCCGTGAGGAGCGCTAAGCATGGCGAAGAAGAGCAAGATCGCGAAGAACAACCAGCGTGCCGTCATCATCGCGCGCTACGCCGAGCGTCGTCTCGAGCTGAAGAAGGCCCTCGTGGACCCGAACGGCACCGACGAGTCGCGCGAGGCCGCCCGCGTGGGCCTGCAGAAGCTGCCCCGCGACGCATCGCCCATCCGGTACCGCAACCGTGACGCCATCGACGGCCGGCCCCGTGGCCACCTCGGTGAGTTCGGCATCAGCCGTGTCCGTTTCCGTGACATGGCCCACCGCGGCGAGCTCCCCGGCATCACGAAGAGCTCCTGGTAAGCACTCGCAGGACACGACGCCCCGTCACCTCATGGTGGCGGGGCGTTCGCTGTGTACGGGGTACATGCGAGCCGTCATTCGTCACATCTGCCCCTCCAGCACCCCTCCGGAGCCCCGACAACCCCGGAAATCCGGGCGAGTCGGCGGTTTTCACCCCCGGCGGCTGGTAGGTTCAACTCCGGTTCCGCCGGGCCCTCGGCCCACTGGCACCGTGGCACGGGGCAACCGCTCCGGGCGCCGGACGACACGTGCGTCCGACCGATACTGCAAGAAGTCCGAGGAGGACATCCATGGCTGACAAGTCACTGAACCGCACCGAGCTCGTCGCTGCCGTCGCCGCTGAGTCCGGCCAGAGCCAGGCCACCGTCAACGGCGTCGTCGACGCGCTCTTCAGCGTCGTCTCGTCGTCCGTCGCCGACGGCACGAAGGTCACGATCCCCGGTTGGATCGCCTTCGAGAAGACGCACCGCGCCGCCCGCACCGGCCGCAACCCGCAGACGGGTGACGCCATCGAGATCGCCGCGAGCGACTCGGTCAAGGTCAGCGCCGGCTCGAAGCTCAAGGCTGCGGTCAAGTAAGACTGTTCCGCGCATCGGGAGGGACGGCTCCGGCCGTCCCTTTCGTCGTTCCCGGGGCCGTCCGTCCGCGCGGGCGCTCGCTCGGCGGGTGTGCGTGCCTGCGTCCGGTGCCGCGTCCTGCCTGGAGGCCCGTGCCGGTCTGCACAGATCGGCCCGCCCCGTTCGGTGGCCGGGTGGGCACCACCTAGGCTTGACGGGTGAATCGGATCGCGCGCATCGCCGGTCCCGCCGTGCTCCTGCTCGTCGGGTTCGTGGCGCTGCTCACGGCACTGGTCATCGGCGGGGGCGCGGACCCGGCGCTCATCGCCGACCCGGGGCCCGTCGTCCGCTTCGGGCTGCCGATCGCCCGGCTCGTCGTCGACCTGTCCGCGGCCACCGCGATCGGTGGGCTCGCGCTCGCGACCATCGGGCTCTCCCGGTCCGGCTCCGAGTGGAACCGCGCGATCGACGTCGCCGCCGGGGCCAGTGGTGTCTGGACGGTCGCGTCGGCGGTCGCCACGTTCTGCACGTTCCTCAGCGTCGCCGGTTCGCGCATCAGCATCGACGAGCAGTTCGGGCAGTCGATGGGCGTGTTCCTCACCGGCACCGAGCTCGGGCTCGCCTGGCTCGTGACCGTCCTCGTCGCCGCGGCCGTCACGGTGCTCTGCTTCGCCGTCCGCTCGCGGGGCATGGTCGCCCTGACCACCGGGGTGTCGATGATCGGCCTCATCCCGCTCGCACAACAGGGCCACGCCGCCGGTACCGCGAGCCACGACGCTGCCGTGACGGCGCTGGGGCTCCACCTGGTCGGTGCGGCGCTGTGGGTCGGTGGGCTCGTCATGCTCGTGCTCCTGCGCGGGGTGCTGCGCGGTGACCGGTTGGCCGCGGTCGTGGGCCGGTACTCGAGCATCGCCCTCGGCTGCTTCGTGCTCGTCGCCGTCTCCGGCACCGCGTCGGCGCAGATCCGCGTCGGGGCGCTGGCGAACCTGTTCACCCCGTACGGCACGCTCGTCCTGGTGAAGATCGGCGCGATCGTCGCCATGGGGGTCCTCGGCGCAGTGCAGCGTCGTCGGGCCATCCGCGCCCTCACCACCTCGCCCGGACGGCAGCGGCCCTTCTGGACCCTGATCGTCGTCGAGCTCGCGGTGATGGGTGTGGCGTCGGGGTTCGCCGCGGCCCTCGGGCGGACCGCGACCCCGACCGACCAGATCGCCCTGAGCAAGACCACCGACCCGAGCCCGGCGGAGCTCCTCACCGACGACCTGCTGCCACACGCACCCGGCACCTGGGGCTGGCTGACGCAGTGGAACATCGACCTGTTCTGGCTGATGGCCGCCGTGCTGCTCGCGACGACATACGCTGCCGGCGTCGTGCGGCTGCGTCGGGGTGGCCTGCAGTGGCCGGTGCGACGCTCGATCGCCGCGGCCCTGGCGATCGTGACCCTGGTGGTCGCGACCTCGGGCTCGTTGCACCAGTACGACCGGTTCCTCGTCTCGGCGAACGTCGGCGCCCACGTGCTGCTCGGCCTGGTGGTCCCCGCCCTGGTGTGGGCGGCGGCACCCGTCGCGCTCATCCGGGCCGCTGTGCGCCCCCGGAACGACGACAGCACGGGTGTGCGCGAGTGGACGGACGTCATCGTCGAGCACCCCACGGTGCGGTACCTGGCGCAGCCGTTCCCCGCCTTCGTGCTCGCAGCGGCCCTGTGGTGGGCGTTCTTCGCCACCGACGCCGTTCGCTGGTCGGTGAGCGACCCCACCGGCCGCACCGTCAGCGACGCCGTGTTCCTGCTGGTCGGGCTGCTGGCCGTCCCGACCCTCTGCACGCCGATCCCGGCGGGGCAGCGTCGTCCGACCACGGCTGCCGCCGTCGTCCGGATCGTCGGGGCCGTGGTGATCGCGGCGGGCACGGTCTCGCTCGGGATCGCCATGCGCGGGCCGCTCGGGCTGCTGCAGGCCTCGTGGTTCGGTGCGATGGGCCGGACGTGGGGGCCGGATCCGCTCGTCGACCAGGCCCGGGCCGGCCTCGTGCTGATCATCGCCGGGGTGCTGCTCCTGGTGACCGTGGTCGTGGTGGTGCTCGTGCGGCTGCGGCGTGACGGGGGAGACCCGGTCGACGCGGCAGCCCCCAGCGCCCGGGCTGCCTTCGGGGCCGCCGCCGGCGCGACCGTCGCCGCCGAGCCCGCTGCCCGGGCCGACCAGGACGACCTGGACTTCGACGACGGCAGCGACGACCTCGAACCCTCGCCCGGGGCGGACGCCCGATGAGCATCGAGCTGAGCGACGAACAGCGCGCGGTCTTCGAGTACATCGAGCACACCCGTGACCACGTGTTCATCACCGGCCGGGCCGGCACGGGCAAGTCCACGCTGCTCAACCACCTGTCCTGGAACACCGAGAAGCAGGTCGTCATCTGCGCCCCGACGGGGGTTGCCGCGCTCAACGTCGGTGGCCAGACGATCCACTCCCTGTTCCGGCTGCCGATCGGGCTCATCGCCGACGCCGAGCTGCGGCAGGGCCCGGACACCCGCAAGCTCCTGAACACCATCGACACGCTGGTCATCGACGAGGTCTCGATGGTCAACGCCGACCTGCTCGACGCCATGGACCGCTCGCTCCGCAAGGCCCGCGGACGGCAGTTCGAGGCCTTCGGTGGCGTGCAGGTCGTGATGTTCGGCGACCCGTACCAGCTGCCCCCGGTGCCCGGCGACGCCGACGAGCGCGCCTACTTCACCGACCACTACCGGTCGATGTGGTTCTTCGACGCCAAGGTGTGGCTCGAGACCGAGCTCAACATCATCGAGCTCGCCACCGTGCACCGGCAGCGCGACGACGCCTTCGCTGCGATGCTCACCGCCGTCCGGCACGGTCGGGTCACCGCGGACATCGCCGAGCAGCTGAACACTGCCGGCGCTCGCCCGGCACCGGACGACGCCATCACCCTGGCGACCCGCAACGACACGGTGGCCCGGATCAACAAGGCGGCCCTCGAGCGGCTGCCGGGCAAGGTGAAGACCGCGAAGGCCGATGTCAACGGGGACTTCGGCGGCCGGAACTTCCCGGCCGACGAAGCCCTCGAGCTGAAGCCCGGCGCGCACGTGATGTTCCTGCGCAACGACGCCGACCAGCGCTGGGTGAACGGGACCCTGGGCATCGTGACGGCCATCCGCGACACGGTGTGGGTCGACGTCGACGGTGAGTCGTTCGAGGTTCAACCGTCGGTGTGGGAGAAGTTCAAGTACTCGTACGACCCGGACAAGAAGGAACTCAAGAAGGACACCGTCGGGGAGTTCCAGCAGTTCCCGCTCCGGCTCGCCTGGGCCGTGACCATCCACAAGTCGCAGGGCAGCACCTACGACCGGGCCGTGGTCGACCTCGGCAACCGGGTGTTCAGCGCCGGCCAGACGTACGTGGCGCTGTCACGGCTGACCTCGCTCGAGGGGTTGTTCCTCACCCGGCCGCTCCGGCCGCAGGACATCATCGTGGACCTGGACGTCCGGCG
>NZ_QKLE01000027.1:0-48322 GCF_003224275.1 Curtobacterium sp. MCSS17_011
AGATGTGTATAAGAGACAGCCATCGCCGACCCGGGTGACGTCACGACGGGGACGACGCGCTTCCACGGCACCGGCACCCCCGGGCACACCGTCCGGGTGACCGGCCCGGCGACGACGGGTTCGTCCGGGTGCACGACCCGGGTCGACCCGAACGGGTCCTGGGCCTGCCTCGGCACCGTCCGCTCCGGACCGCAACAGGTCTTCACGGTGCGCGACCTCGTCGCCGCGCTGCCCGTCTCGAGCGCACCGGCGTCGGACGTCATCGTCCCGCCGACCCTCGCGTCCGCCGGGCCCACCGGCGGGACGGTCTCCGGCACGGGGTACCCCGGATCGACCGTGACGCTCTCGGTGTCCGGGTCCTCGGCGCAGCAGACCGCCCGGGTCGGTGCGGACGGCCGGTGGGTCGCCGCCCTGGGGACCCGGGCCGACGGCCGGTTCACCGTCACGGCGTCGCAGACGGCCAGCACGGCCGACGGGTACCGGTCCGACCTGCGGAGCGCGGCCTCCGCTCCCGTGACGGTCACGGTCGACCGCACGGCGCCGGCCGCCCCGCGCATCACGACACCGGACGACGGCCAGCGCATCGGCACCCGCGGGACGACGGTGGCCGGGACCGGTGAGCCCGGTGCCCGCGTGACGGTGTACGTCGACCGCGCTCCGGTGTGCGGCGTGGTGGTCGGGTCGGACGCCGCATGGTCGTGCTCCACCACGGGGTCGACGTTGCGCGCCGGCGGGCACCAGCTCACCGCGACGCAGCACGACGTCGCGGGCAACTACTCCCGGTCGTCGGCCGCCGTGCGCGTCACGGTGCGGTCCACCACCACGGCCCCGACCGCAGCACCGGCGCCGGGCGCCACGGACACCCCGGGGACACCGGGCACCTCGCCGCCGGGGTCCAGCGCGACGGCGGGCACCCCCGGCACGACCGGCCACGGCGGCACCGGCAACAGCACGCACCCCGGGGGCGACGGCGGCGACGACAGCGCCGCAGTCGGCAACGGCAACGGGTCCAGCAACGGCACCGGTACCGGCAACACTCCGGCAGGCGTCGGCAGCGCCGGAGGCCACCCCGACTGGTCCGGCCCCGCGGGAGACTGGACCGCGGCGACCACGTACGACCGCACCGTCCCGACCATCCAGGCCGCGTTCTCGTGGCGGACCGTCCTGATCGCCACCGCCGTCGCCGCCGGGTTCCTCCTGCTGGTCGCGGCGCCGCTCGCCCTCGTCGCCGCCGTCGCCCGCGGCCGACTCCGCTCGCCGTTCGCCGCGCTGCTCGGCCGCAACCGCTCGCGGTCCGACCGCGCCCGTGGCGACGACCTCCTGCCGACCTGGGCGTCCATCACCATCGCGGTGTCGGTCGCGGCGCTGTGCACCCTGCTCGGGGTCGGCGTCGAGCTCGAGGCCCGGTACGCCCGTCTGGCGATCGCCGTCCTCGCCGGCACCGCGGTCCTGACCGCCGCCGTCGTGTTCGCCACGCGGTGGGCGGCCGGGGCCGATCACCGGACCGTCGGGTTCCGCGTGTCGCCGTGGCTCGTGCTCGCAGCGCTCGTGGCGTGCGGGATCACCCGCGCGGCCGACCTCTCCCCCGCCCTCATCGTCGGTGTCCTCCTCGTGCCGTCCGGCCGCCCCGGCCTGGGGACCGGCCCGCTCCGCCTCGGCACCGGGATCGCCGAGAGCGCCCGGGGTGCGACCTGGCGGGTACTGGCCCTGCTCGGACTCGCCGCGGCCGGCTGGGCGCTGCACAGCCTGCTCCTGGGAGCGGGCTTCTGGGGGTCGCTCGGGTCGGAGTTCGCCATCACGCTGTGCGTCGGCGGCCTCGGCGCCGTGGTCGCGACCCTGCTGCCCGTCGCGAGTTCCGCCGGCGCCGCGATGCTCGCCGCCTCCCGCGGTCGGTACGTCGCACTCGCGGTGGTCGCCGTGGCGCTGACCACGGCGGTCTACTCGGGGGCGACCGGCACGCACGCCGCACCGGCCCTGCTCGTCGGGAGCGCCGCGGCCTGTGTTGCGGCCGCGATCGCGGCCCTGGTCTGGCTGCGCACCGACCGGCGCGCGGCGCGCGTCTGAGCCGAACCGGGCCTCCAGAGCGGCACTCCGCACCGACCGTGGGACAGAAGACGCACATCAGAGCCGGTTCGCGGAGCGCGGGCTAGTGTGACGAGCGGTGCACGTCACACCGCACGGACGACGCCCGCCGCACCGGACCAGCGGTGCAGCAGGACGCGCGATCGGTGCCCGCGCGCAGCACCGACGGTGCGCGCCGCACCGCACGACCGCGGCAGGAGCGATGATGACCGACACCCGGTCCGACTACGACGCGACACGCTTCCGCGAGGTGTTCGAGGGCAGCTTCACCTACGCGAACGGCTTCGTCCGCAACACCCACCGCTTCGCCGGACGGCCCGCGCTGCGTGATCCGGAGACGGACCGCTCGTGGACCTACGCCGAACTCGGTGACGTCGTCGACCGGATCGCCGGGTGGCTCCTCCACCACGGCGCCGGACGTGGCGCGGTCGTGATGGTGGAACTGTTCAACTCGCCCGAGTTCGCGATGCTCTACCTGGCCTGCCACCGCGTCGGGGCCGTGTTCTCGCCGACCAACTTCCGGCTCGCCCCCGACGAGGTCGCGTTCATCATCGAGGACTCCGCGCCCGCCGTCCTGGTGCACGACGCCGTCCGGACGAGCGAGATCGACGCGGCGCTCGAGTCGTCACCGCACCGGCCGGACCACGTCGTCCCGGTCGGCGGGGACGGCGACCGGTTCGCCGAGTTGGTCGCGTCCGATCCCCTCTCGCCCGGGGAACTCGCGGCGATCGGCCCGCGCAGCACCTACGACGAGTCCACCCGGCTGTACACCTCGGGCACCACCGGTCGCCCGAAGCCCGTGCCGCTGCCGAGTCTGGTCGAGGTGCTCAGCGCGCACGACGTGGTCATGCACTTCCCGCTCAGCCCGTTCGACAAGACGCTCAACATGTCGCCGCTGTTCCACCGTGGCGGCTTGTTCTCCGGCGGCCCGAACCCGGTGTTCTACGTCGGCGCCGAGCTCACCACGTTGCGCCACTTCGACGCCGACCGCGTGCTCGACCTGGTCGAGTCCGAGCGCCTGACGTTCCTGATCGGAGCACCGCCGAACCTGGTGCAGCTCGCCGATGCCCAGGAACGTCGGGCAAGGGACCTGTCGAGCCTCAACGGCATCGTGACGATGGGAGCGCCGCTCGACCGTGCCGCGGCCCTGCGCTACCAGGAACTGCTCTCGCCCCGGATCTTCAACGGCTACGGCACGACCGAGACCTTCTGGAACACGTTCCTGCGCCCCGAGGACTTCCCGGACGGCGCCGGCTCCACGGGCCGCGCGTCGACCGACGACGACGTCGCCGTCGTCCGCGTCCACGAGAACCGGTTGGCCGACCCGACCGACACGGTGGCGAAGGACGGCACCGAGATCGGCGAGTTCGCCGTGCGCACCGTGAAGTCCGGCTACTCGTACCGGAACCCCGGGCTCGAGGCCGAGAAGTTCGCGAACGGCTGGTTCTACCCGGGCGACCTCGCCACGTGGGACGAGCACGAGCGGGTGACGATCGTGGGCCGCAAGGACGACATGATCATCTCCGGCGGCGAGAACGTGCACCCCGTCCAGGTCGAGGCCGTGCTGCAGGAGCACCCGGGGGTCGCCGACTCCGTCGTGGTCGGCGTGCCGGACGCGCAGTGGGGCGAGGTCGTCACGGCCTACGTCGTCCGCGCCGGGGACCGGCTGCCGACCGACGACACCGACGCCGCCGCCGTCCTCGAGGAGTGGACCGGCTCCCACCCCGGCCTCGCCCGCTACAAGCGCCCACGGCGGTACCGCTTCGTCGCGGACGTCCCCTACAACGCCACCGGCAAGAAGGTGCACTACCTGGCGAAGGCAACGGCCGCGGCGGACCAGGCAGCAGGCCGGCTGATCGAGCCGTAGCGGGCCCGGTACCCGGCCGGTGACGGACTGGAGGCCCGTGGCGGCGCCGCCACGGGCCTCCGGGCCGTCAGCTGGTCGCGTCCACCGCGCGCCGGGGCGCGTTGCGGGCGAAGAGGCCGGGCAGGAGCCCGCCGATCTTCGTCCCGATGCACAGGCTGACGAAGGTCGCGAGCGGGGTGGCGAGCGCCTCCGGATCGAAGGTGGCCACCGCCACCAGCCCGACCGTCCCCGGCACGAGCAGCAGGAACGCCGGGAAGAACGAGACCGTCGCCGGGATCGCCGGCACGAGCCGCTCGAGCAACCGGGTCGCGACGAACAGCAGTGCCGCCGCGGCCCCGGTCGCGACGACGCTGCCCCAGAGCGGCGTCGTCCCGCTCACCACGGCGTACGCGGTGACCATGACCGCCACCGACACGAGCGTCAGACGCCACCCGGACCGGAACACCAGGCCGAGGCCGACCGCCAACACGACGACGGCGACCCACGAGACCCAGTAGACCGGGACGGACTCCCACCCCGCCAGGTCCGTGCCGACCCCGGCGACCTCGCCGACGAGCGCGGCCGACGACGGGTCGACGTGCAATCCGGTCAGGGCGCTGCCGGATGCGATGCCGGCGGCCATGAAGCCGAGCATGATGAGGCCCTGCACCAGCCGCGACGACCCGGTGACGATGTCCGCGGCCGTGAGTTCGAGCAACGCGTTGGTGATGAGGGCGCCGGGGACGAACACCGCCACCGGGGCGCAGACCGCGAAGAGCGGGACCTGCTCGAACCCGGTGCCCGCGGCGACGAGGCCGACGATCGCCGTCGACACGAACGCGGCGAGGAACGGGATGATCGCCACGGCCTCGCGGAAGCGCCGGAGCAGCAGGCCGATCACGCCGACCAGGCCACCGACGACGAGCGCCAGCACGATCGCCCACCAGGGGCAGCGGAAGACGACGGCCAGGCCGGCGGAGGTCAGGGCGTTGCCGAGGATCCACGGCAGGGCGGGCGGCGGGACGGTGCCGGCGCGGATGGCCCGGACGCGGGCGGGGATCTCGGCGAGGGCGATGGAGCCGCTCTCGAGCCCGAGCACGACGCGGTTGGCGCGGGCGGCCTGGCGGGAGGACAGTTCGACGCCCTCGGCGTTGACGATGGTGGCGGCGCCCGTCGAGACCTCGCTCACCATCACCAGGGCGGGCAGGACGCCGATCGCGAGCGTCGGTCCGACCCCGGCGGCGTCCCGGGCCTTCTCGAGCGCTGACCGGACGTCGGTGACGGAGCTGCCGGCGTCCAGGAGCAGGGCTCCGAGGGTGCCGAGGAGCATGCCGACCGGGACGGTCTCGCCGTCGACGACCTCGACGTGGGCCTCCGGTCGGCGGAGGGTGTTCTGCAGGTTCGCGAGTGCGCTTCCGAGTCCGACCACGATCGTCGATGCTACTGGGCGTGCGGGTTCCGCGCGGCGCGCGCGTCGCGTGCGGTGTTCGGTACCCCCGGTGGGACTCGAACCCACAACTCGGCGATTTTAAGTCGCATGCCTCTACCGATTGGGCCACGGGGGCGGGCCGCAACAGCCTACCGATGCACGAAGGCGGCCACCCTTCGCAGGTGACCGCCTTCGTGACGAGTGGTGCTACTTGGCGTCGGCCTCGGCCTTCACCGGTTCAGGGGCGTTGGAGACGTCCTTCGCGGGCTCGCCGTAGACGGGGCCGGCGGCGCCGGCCACCTTGCCCTCTTCCGGAGCCGGGGCTGCGGCGGGCGCGGCCGGGGTCTCGGCGGCGGGCTTCGGACGGGACGCGAACGCCTCGAACGCGGCACGCGGGGTCTCGCGGTCGTCGAGCGACACGATGTCGCGGCCCAGGAAGAAGCCCCCGACCCAGTCGCCGATGACGCGCCACTTGCGCTCCCACGACGGCATGGCCAGGCCGTGGTAGCCGCGGTGCGCACCCCAGGCCAGGAAGCCCTTCATGGCGAACTTGCCGGACTGGAACACACCGGTGCCCAGGCCGAGACCCGCGACGGCACCGAGGTTCTCGTGCTTGTAGTCGGTCGTCGCCTCGCCACGGATGGTCGCGACGACGTTCTTCGCGAGCTGCTTGGCCTGGCGCACGGCGTGCTGGGCGTTCGGCACGCAGAACCCGCCGACACCGCCGCCGGTCAGGTCCGGCACGGCTGCGACGTCGCCGCAGGCCCAAGCGTCGGCGATCACGCCGTTGTCGTCGACCACGCGCAGGTCGGGCTGCACGCGGATGCGGCCACGCTGCTCGAGCGGGAAGTCGGTGCCCTTGACCATCGGGTTCGCCATGACACCGGCGGTCCAGATGATGAGGTCGGACGGGATCGTCTCGATCGCGCCGTCGCTCGTCTTGAGCTCGCAGACGCCACCCACGGCCGAGGCCAGCTGGGTCTCGAGGTGCACGGCCGCGCCACGCTCGGCGAGGTTCTTGAGCACCCAGTGCGAGGTCTCGAGCGAGACCTCGGGCATGATGCGGCCCATCGCCTCGACCAGGTGGAAGTGCGTGTCGTCGAAGGACAGCTGCGGGTGGCTCTTCAGCAGGTCGGTGACGAAGGAGCGGAGCTCGGCGAACACCTCGATGCCGGCGAACCCACCACCGACGACGACGACGGTGAGCAGGCGGTCGCGCTCGGGACCGGCCGGCAGGTTCGCCGCCTTGTGGAAGTTGCTGAGGATGCGGTCACGGATGGACGCGGCTTCCTCGATGGTCTTCAGGCCGATGGCCTCGTCCGCGACGCCCGGGATCGGGAACGTGCGGGACACCGCGCCGGCGGTCATGACGATCTGGTCGTAGGACTCCTCCCACGCCTCGCCCTCGGTCGGGGTGATCGTCGCCGTCTTGGTGGCGTGGTCGACCTTGGTGACCTTCGCCGTGACGACGCGGGTCTTCTTGAGGTGACGACGGTGCGCGACGACCGCGTGGCGCGGCTCGATGGAACCGGCGGCGACCTCGGGCAGGAACGGCTGGTACGTCATGTACGGCAGCGGGTCCACCATGACGACCTCGGCTTCGCCCTGGCGAAGGTGCTTCTCGAGCTTCCATGCGGTGTAGAAACCGGCGTAACCGCCGCCGACGACGAGGATCTTGGGCACGGGGGATGATCTCCTTGGATGGGGGTGTGCGGGAGTCGGGTCAGACTTCGCCGCCACCCGCCCCGACTCCAGCGTCTGCACCGTCATCATACGCCCGGCACTCACACCGGGAGGGCGACCAGTCCGCGCGCTCGAGCGCGAGGTCACCGATGGGGTTGACGCCGGGTCCGGCGGCGAGGGCGTGGCCGACGAGGGCGTGCAGGCACTTCACGCGGGTGGGCATGCCACCGGCGCTGATGCCGTCGATCTCGTCGACGTGTTCGATCGACTCGCGATCGGCCAGGTAGGACTCGTGCGCCGCGCGGTACTGCGCGGCGACTTCGGGGTCCTCGAGCAGGGCTGCCAGCTCGGGCATCACCTGGTTGGCCTCGAGGGTGCTGACCGCAGCGGTGGCCGCGGGGTGGCACAGGTAGTAGAACGTCGGGAACGGGGTGCCGTTCGACAGCCGGGGCTTCGTGGAGACGACGGTGGGGTTGCCACAGACGCAGCGTGCCGCGATCCCGATGACGTCACGTGCCGGTCGGCCGAGCTGCGCCGACACGACCTGGACGTCGCGGTCGGAGGGCGGGTCGAAGGGTGGGGTCGTCACGGGAACGTGAGCCTACCGGAGAAGCGGAACCCCTCGCACCGTCGGGCCGGACGGCTCCGCGCCCTGCGTCCCGGGACTACTTGCTCTCGCCCGTGCCGGCGACGTCGGGCGCGACGAGGTCGGCGGCCCGCTCGTCGGTCAGCCCGGACTGCAGCACCGACGAGAGCATCGCCTGCACCCAGTCGACCTTGGGCGTCTGCACCTTCGCGCTCACGGGGGTGCCTGAGTCGGTGGTCGGGGTCTTCTCGGCCCGCTTGTCCTCGGTGCCCATCACGAGGTAGCTCTCCTCGCCCGGGTAGACGTAGAGCAGCCGGTCGCGGGCCTGTGCCTCGATGTACGCCGGGTCGTCCCAGCGCGCGACGTCCTGCTTCTTCTGCGCGACGTCGGCCTTCTGGCTCGCGACCTCCTGCTGCTGCTGGGCGATCTGCTCCTGCTGCTGGATGAGCGTCCGGAGCGACGGCGCGAGCACCACCACGAAGAGCACGATGATCGCGAGCATGAGCAGGCTGAACCCGGAGAAGTGGATCGAGCGGTACCAGGGCTGCGCGGGCGTGCTGCCGTCGGGCATCGCCACGGGGACGCGGCGGACGCGGGGCTTCTGGCTGGGCACGGTCCGACGATAACCCGGCACGGTCGGTCCGGCCGCCCGGCACGCGGCCGTTCGGCGCCCTCCCAGCGACTCGCGTCGTCACGTCTCTGCCCAGCTGAAGACGCCGTCGTCTCGTCGAGACGCCTCCGGATTCGCCGGCGTCTCACGGACTTCGCGGCGTCAGACTGACACGACGGCGTCACGCAGACGGCGGGCGGGTCCGGGTCCGGGTCCGATCGAGGCTGCCGGGAGGCTCGGCTCCGGCCCGCCCGGCCGGCCCGCACCTGGAGTGGTCACCACACACCGCCCGACGCACGTCCGGTGGTCACGTCCTGTCGGTCAGGCCCGGGCCAGCCGACGACTCGCGACCACTCGGCGCAGCGCGCGCGGCACGTCCTGGCCGCTCGGCACTTCGGGGCCCCGTACCGACGAGACGCCGCCCTCCCGGAGGAGGACGGCGTCTCGGTGGTGCAGGTACTGCTGGTCGACTGGTTACAGCGACGCGGCGCGCGGGAAGGCCGAGCGACCGGCGTAGACCGCGGCGTCGCCGAGCTCTTCCTCGATGCGGAGCAGCTGGTTGTACTTCGCGACGCGGTCCGAGCGGGCCGGGGCGCCGGTCTTGATCTGGCCACCGTCGACCGCGACCGCGATGTCCGCGATCGTGGTGTCCTCGGTCTCGCCGGAGCGGTGCGACAGGATCGAGGTCAGGCCGTGACGGTGCGCGAGCGAGACCGCGTCGAGCGTCTCGGTGAGCGTGCCGATCTGGTTGACCTTGACGAGGATCGAGTTCGCGGCCTTCTCGTCGATGCCCCGCTGCAGACGCTTCGGGTTGGTGACGAACAGGTCGTCGCCGACGATCTGGACCTTGTCGCCGAGCTCGGCGGTCAGGTGCGACCAGCCTTCCCAGTCGTCCTCGGCCAGCGGGTCCTCGATGGTGACGAGGGGGTAGTTCGCGACGAGCTCGGCGAAGTAGGAGGTGAACTCCTGGCTCGAGAGCTGCTTGCCCTCGAACTGGTACTTGCCGTCCGAGAAGAACTCGGTGGAGGCGACGTCGAGGCCGACGGCGATGTCCTTGCCGGGCGTGTAGCCGGCCTTCTCGATCGCGGTGAGCAGGAAGTCGAGCGCGGCGCGGTTCGACGCGAGCTCCGGCGCGAAGCCGCCCTCGTCGCCGAGGCCGGTGGCCAAGCCCTGCTTCTTCAGCTCGCCCTTGAGGGCGTGGTAGGTCTCGACGCCCCAGCGGAGTGCCTCGGAGAAGGACTCGGCGCCGTAGGGCACCAGGAAGAACTCCTGGATGTCGACGTTGGTGTCCGCGTGGGCACCACCGTTGACGACGTTCATCAGCGGGACGGGCAGCGTGTGCGCGTTCGGGCCGCCGAGGTAGCGGAACAGCGGCAGGTCGACCGAGTCGGCTGCGGCACGGGCCACGGCGAGCGAGGCGCCGAGGATCGCGTTCGCGCCGAGGCGCGACTTGTTCTCGGTACCGTCGAGCTCGATGAGCGCGGCGTCGACGAGGCGCTGGTCGGTGGCGTCGAAGCCCTCGAGCGCCGGGCCGATCTCGTCGAGGACGGCGTCGACGGCCTTGAGCACGCCCTTGCCGCCGTAGCGCGAGGCGTCGCCGTCGCGCAGCTCGTACGCCTCGAACGCGCCGGTGGATGCACCGGACGGGACGAGCGCGCGGGACACGACGCCGTCGTCGAGGAGGACCTCGACCTCGACCGTCGGGTTGCCTCGGGAATCGAGGACTTCGCGTGCGCCTACGGCATCGATCAGGGCCACGGGGTACTCCCTACACATTGGTTGTGGTGATTGCGGTGTCGATCCTAGCGAGCGGAGGTGAACACGACGTCGGCCGTCACGCCGGGCTGTGGACGAGTCCGTGCTGGAACGAGGACTGGGTGCTCAGTCGAGCGGGCGGAACTCGACGCCCTCGAGCGACGCGGTGTCCGCCGAGACGGTCGCGAACGCCGTGAAGCCCTGGGCGGCGAGGCCGGCGAGCAGGTTCTTCGTGTTCTTCGTGCGACGCTCGAGCCGGACGCGCCGGTGGGACTCAAGGGCCTCGGTCTTCAGCGCGGCGAGCCGGACCGGGTCGACGTCCTTGTCGTACACGAGCACGACGGCGTCGGCCTCGGCGGACTCCGGGAGGGTCACGAGGTCGACGAGCCGCTCGAACCCGAGCGAGAACCCGACCGCGGGGACGTCCTGCCCGAGGAACCGGCCGATCATCCCGTCGTACCGGCCCCCGCCACCGAGGCTGTAGCCGAAGTCGGGGTGCGCGACCTCGAAGATCGTGCCCGTGTAGTAGCCCATGCCGCGCACGAGCGTCGGGTCGAGCCGCAGGTCCACCCCGGGCAGCGCCTCGCGCAGGCGGAGCAGGTCGGCGAAGGCCTCGGCGTCGAGCCACGGCGCCCCCTCGACCGACGCCCAGTCGGCGGCCTCGAGCGCGCGGATGGTGTCCTCGAGCCCGGGCAGGTCGGCACCCACGGTGCTGCGGAGTTCCGCCGCGACGCCGTCCGCACCGATCTTGTCGAGCTTGTCGATCGTGATGAGCGCGCGGTCGGCGGCGGCGGGCTCGGTGATCCCCCACGACGCGAGGAGCGCCAGCAGGATCCGGCGGTCGTTGATCCGGATCGTCGTGCCGCTGACCCCGAGGGCGTCGAGGGCCGCGGTCGTCGCGCGGATGAGCTCGATCTCGGCGAGCTGCCCGGGCTCCCCCAGGATGTCGATGTCGCACTGCACGAACTGGCGGTAGCGGCCCTTCTGCGGGCGCTCGGCACGCCAGACCGGCGCGATCTGCACGGATCGGAACACCGACGGCAGCTCCGCACGGTGCGAGGCGTAGAACCGGGCGAGCGGGACCGTCAGGTCGAACCGGAGACCGAGGTCGGCGAGGTCCAGCGGGGCTTCGGCGGCCTGCAGGTCCTCGGTGGTGAGCCCGCGCTTCATCACCGCGAACGCCAGCTTCTCGTTGTCGCCGCCGAGCCCGGAGTGCAGCCGCGCAGCGTCCTCCACCACCGGGGTCTCGATCTCGTCGAAACCGTGCCGCGAGTAGACGTCCCGCACGACACCGAGCACGTGCTCGCGCCGGGCCTTGTCCGCCGGGAGGAAGTCACGCATGCCACGGGGTGCCGTCACGGTCGTTGCCATGCGGTCAATTCTGGCAGACGGGCGTCTTTCGACTTGCGCGCCCGCCGACCTACTGGCATACTGCATGCAGAACCTCGGTCCGGATCGTGCCTGATCCACGCTCCGGACCGTTCGCGGGGCGACGTGCTGCAGTGCGTCCCGCGGTTCGAGCGGGCTTCCCTGTCGGCCCCTCTCCCTGGTGGAGCCGACGCCCGCTCGCGGGCGCCCTCTCTTTTTCGGGTTGGGAGGGCGCCCGTTCTCCCCTGCCCGGAACGATGCCGCAGGCCCGGAACGACGTCGCGCACCAGGGATCACTCCGCCGCGCGACCGGCGACCTCGAGCGCCGACACCGCGGCCCGCAGGCTCGCGACCGGATCCACGCCGCGTCGCGCCGCAGCGGCGACCTCCCCGAGCACCGCTCGCCCCCACTCGGCGTCCACCGTGCCCCCTCCGTCATCCGCAGCGGGCGCGGCGGACGCACCACGGGCCTCCCGGCCGACGCCGGTACCGGAACCGACGACGGACGCGACGACCGCGTCCGCGTCCCCACGTTCCTCCAGGCGCTCCAGCAGCTTCACCGCGCGCTCCAGCGGTGGCATCGCCCGCGGCACCCCGTCGAACGCACTCCGCCGACTCGCCTTCTCGGCCGCCTTCGCCGCACGCCAGACCCGCACCACGTCCTCGACGGTGTCCGCGGTCTCGTCGCCGAACACGTGCGGGTGCCGCCGCGTCATCTTGTCCCGCACCCCGGCGGCGACGTCCTCGAGGGTGAAGTCCCCCGCCCGAGCGGCGATCCCGGCGTGCAGGACCACCTGGTAGAGCAGGTCCCCGAGTTCCTCGCGGACGTCGTCCGGGTCGCCGTCGTCGATCGCGTCGACGAGTTCGTACGACTCCTCGACGGCGTACCGGGCGAGCGAGGCGTGGGTCTGCGCCCGGTTCCAGACGCACCCGCCGTCCTCGGCGAGCAGGCGGTCGACGACGGTCACGAGGTCCGGTACGGCGGTCATCCGGCCATGGTCCCACTCCCGTAGACTGGCGGTGGTGTGTCGGGAAGTCTGGTCGACGGACACTCACCCGACCCCTCGAGACGGAGATCCATGTCGTCCCTCGTCCGCTCCCCCCGCTTCAGCGCCATCGCGCTCCTCACCGCCGCCGTGCTCGGACTGGTGGTGGCGAACTCCCCGGTGGGCCCCGGCCTCGAACGGCTGCTCGACGCGCACCTGCCGCTCGGTGCCCTCGGCTTCGACCTGTCGATCGCGCACTGGATCAGCGACGGCCTCCTCGCGGTCTTCTTCCTGCTCGTCGCGATCGAGCTGAAGCAGGAACTCGTCGACGGCGAACTGTCGAACCCGAAGACCGCCATCGTGCCGGCCATCGCCGCGGTCGGCGGCGTGCTCGTCCCGGCCGGCATCTTCCTGCTGGTGACCGCGGGCACGCAGTACACGCACGGCTGGCCGATCCCGACGGCGACGGACATCGCGTTCGCGCTCGGGGTGCTCGCCATGTTCGGTCGCGGGCTGCCGAGCGGCATCCGCGTGTTCCTGCTCGCGCTGGCCGTGCTCGACGACCTCATCGCGATCATCATCATCGCCGTGGTGTTCGCCCACGACACCGACTTCCTGGCCCTCGCCGGTGCCGTCGTCACGCTGGCGGCGTTCTGGCTGCTCGGCCGGATGCTCCGTCCGGGCCGCAGCGGCCAGACGCTGATCATCGTGGCGATGGTCGTGGTCGGGCTCCTGACCTGGTGGCTCGTCTACCACTCCGGTGTGCACGCCACCATCGCCGGCGTGGCGCTCGGGCTCGTGCTGCCCCGCCGCCCGGGCCACACCCTGCACGAGAACGTCGAGCCGTGGTCGAACGCGATCGTGCTGCCGGTGTTCGCGTTCGCCTCGGCCGCGGTCATCATCCCCTCGGTCGGCATCAGCGAGCTCTCCCCCACGTTCTGGGCGGTCGTCCTCGCCCTGCCGGTCGGCAAGGTGATCGGCATCACACTGTTCGGCACGATCGCCACGCGGATCTTCCGCTCCCCCGGCCGCTCGTCGCTTTCGTTCTTCTCGATCATCACCGTCGGCGTGCTCGGCGGCATCGGGTTCACGGTGTCGCTGCTCATGAACGAGCTGGCGTTCGCCCGCAACGAGGAGATCCTCGACGAGGGCGTCCTCGCCGTGCTGGTCGGATCGGGCATCGCCATCGTGGCGTCGGCCGTCGTCGTCACCCTGCGGGCGCGGGCGTACCGCGCACGCCGCGAGCTGTCCGAGGCCGAGGACACCGAGTAGCGACTCGCGGGCCGCGGTTCGCACCCGTTCCGCGACAGAGCACGCGTCGTTCGACGCGTGGATCGTCGCGAACGGCGTGCGCGCCGTGGACGTGGTCACGGACAGACGGGAGGCACGGTGCGGGCCCGCACCGTGCCTCCAGGCCGTCTCCACTCGCGTCTACGCGGCCGGCGCCTCCGCCGGTGTCGTGGCCCCGTACACGGCGGTGAGGATGCTCTCCACCCACTGGATGAGGGCGTCGTCCGGCAGGGCCTGGTCGTGCGGTCGCGGCATCGGGATGCTCGTCGCGTTCTGCTGCGGGAACCAGCGCGCCCCCGGGAACATGCGCTTGAGGCGCACCTGCGACGAGTCGGCGAGCTCCTTGCCGGCGACCCGCAGGTTCGAGCCCATCACGACGACGTCGGACAGGCCGACCTGCTGCGCCATGCGACGGAGGCGGGAGACCTCGACCAGGGTCTGCACGGCCTGCGGAGGCTGCCCGTAGCGGTCGGTGAGCTCGTCGAGCACCATGTCGATCGCGTTCGGCTGCGCCGTCGGGGCCGAGGCCGCCGAGAGCTTCTGGTACGCCTCGAGCCGGAGCCGCTCGGACTCGACGTAGTCCTCGGGGATGTGCGCGTCGACGGGGATCTCGAGCCGGAGCTCGGTCTGCCCCTCGGCGACGTCGCCGCGGAACTGCGACACCGCCTCGCCGATCATGCGGAGGTACAGGTCGAACCCGACACCCGCGATGTGGCCGGACTGCTCCCCACCGAGCAGGTTGCCGGCCCCGCGGATCTCGAGGTCCTTCATGGCGACCTGCATGCCCGCGCCGAGCTCGTTGTTCGCGGCGATCGTCTCGAGGCGGTCCTGCGCGGTCTCGGACAGCGGCTTGTCGGAGTCGTAGAGGAAGTACGCGTACCCGCGCTCGCGACCACGGCCGACACGACCGCGCAACTGGTGCAGCTGCGACAGACCGTACTTGTCCGCCTTGTCGATGATGAGCGTGTTCGCGTTGGCGATGTCGAGGCCCGTCTCGATGATCGTCGTCGAGACCAGGACGTCGAAGCGGCGCTCCCAGAAGTCGACCATGACCTGCTCCAGGACGGTCTCCGACATCTGCCCGTGGGCCACGGCGATGCGGGCGTCCGGCACGATCTCGGCGAGGTGCGCGGCGACCGACTGGATGTCCTTCACGCGGTTGTGCACGTAGAACACCTGGCCCTCACGCAGCAGCTCGCGGCGGATCGCGGCCGCCACCTGCAGGTCGGACTGCGGTCCGACGAAGGTCAGGATCGGGTGGCGGTCCTCGGGCGGGGTGGCGAGGGTCGACATCTCGCGGATGCCCGTGACCGCCATCTCGAGCGAGCGCGGGATCGGGGTCGCCGACATCGCCAGGACGTCGACGTTCGTCTTGAACTTCTTGAGCTGGTCCTTGTGCTCGACGCCGAACCGCTGTTCCTCGTCGATGATGACGAGCCCGACGTCCTTGAAGGTGATGCCCTGCGACAGGATCCGGTGGGTCGCGATGACGATGTCGACCGTGCCGTCGGCGAGCCCGGCGATGGTCTCCTTCGACTCCTTCTCGGTCTGGAACCGGCTCAGGGCGCGCAGGTGCACGGGGAACCCGGCGAAGCGCTCCTGGAACGTCTCCATGTGCTGGCGGACGAGCAGGGTCGTCGGGACGAGCATGACGACCTGCTTGCCGTCCTGCACGGCCTTGAACGCGGCACGGATCGCGACCTCGGTCTTGCCGTAGCCGACGTCGCCGGACAGCAGGCGGTCCATCGGGATCGGGCGTTCCATGTCGCGCTTGATCTCGTCGATCGTGGTGAGCTGGTCGGCGGTCTCAGCGAACGGGAACGCCTCTTCCAGCTCGCGCTGCCACGGGGTGTCCGGACCGAACGCGTGCCCCTTCGACGCCATGCGCGCCGAGTACAGCTTGACCAGGTCGACGGCGATGTCGCGGACGGCCTTGCGGGCCTTCGACTTGGCGGCGGACCAGTCCGAGCCGCCCATCTTCGACAGGGTCGGGGACTCGCTTCCGACGTAGCGCGACAGCTGGTCGAGCTGGTCCGTCGGCACGAAGAGCTTGTCACCGGGGTAGTTGCGCTTCGACGGCGCGTACTCGAGCACGAGGTACTCGCGCTGCGTCTTCACGGCGTTGCGGCCGCCGCTGGAGACCTCGCGGCTGACGAGCTCGACGAACTTGCCGATGCCGTGCGTCGCGTGCACGACGACGTCGCCCGGCTTGAGCTGCAGCGGGTCGACGACGTTCTTGCGCCGGCTCGCGAGCTTCTTGACGGTGCGGGCACCCTGCTGGACGCTGCGGCCGTAGAACTCCGCCTCGCTCAGGACCGCGATGCGGGGGTCAGGGATCGCGAAGCCGTGCTCGACGGTCGCGGTCGTCACGACGGCGACGCCGGGCTCGGGCGGCGCGGTCACGGCGTCGGCACGGGCGGCGACCCCGGCGTCGGCGAGCACCTGCACCGCACGCTCGACGAGGCCCTGGCCCTGCGCGGTCACCACGACGGCCCACCCGTCGTCGGTCAGCGACTTGACGTGCGCGATCGCCCCGTCGGCGCTGCCCGCGAAGCTCGGGACGGCCTCGGCCCGGACGCGGATGTACTCGCCGGCCTCGGCAGCGGCCTCGGCGTCCGTGAGGACGCGCTCGGTGTCCCCTTCGTCGAGGCCGGAGTCGAACGGCGACACCGTCCACCAGGTGCGCTGCCCGCGGGTGTTCTTCAGCTGCTGCACGGTCAGGAAGTTGCCCGCGTCGAGGTCGATCGGGGCCTGGGCGCCGGCGACCGCTGCGCTCCAGGCCGCCTGCAGGAACTCGGTGTTCGTCTCGGCCAGGCTATTCGCGCGGCCGTTCACCCGCTCGGGCGAGAACACCGCGATGGTGGCGTCGTCCGGCAGGTAGGAGGTCATCGGCACGAGGTCCTGCACGAGCGCCGGGGCGAGGGACTCCATGCCCTCGACCGGGATGCCCTCGGCGATCTTGGCGAGCATCTGCGACAGGTTCGGGAACTCGTGCAGCATCTCGCGCGCCCGCTGCCGGACGTCGTCGCTGAGCAGGAGTTCGCGCGAGGCGGTGAGCTCGACCGACCCGAGGTCGTCCTCGGTGGTGCGCTGGTCGGCGACGGAGAACGCCTTGATCGCCTCGATCTCGTCGCCGAAGAAGTCGACGCGTGCCGGGTGGTCGGCCGTCGGCGGGAAGACGTCGAGGATGCCACCGCGCACCGCGAACTCACCACGGCGGGTGACGAGGTCGACACGCGAGTAGGCGAGGTCCACCAGCTGGGACGCGATCGCCGCCAGGTCGTTGCCCCGCGAGTCGGTCCGCAGCACCACCGGCGCCAGGGACGTCAGGTTGCTCGCGATCGGCTGCAGCGCGGCGCGGACACTCGCGACGACGATGGTCTGGCGGCGCTCGGCCGGGTCCGTCGCCTGCCACGCCGCGAGCTTCCGGAGCGTCGCGATGCGCGTGCCGACGGTCTGGGCACTCGGGCTGAGGCGTTCGTGCGGCAGGGTCTCCCACGCCGGGAACTCGAGCACGTCGGCGTCGGGGACGTAGCTGCCGAACGCTTCGCGGACGGCCTCGGCTTCACGCCCGGTCGCCGTGATGACGAGGACGCACTGCGGCCCCTTGCGCTCGGCGAGCAGCGCGCCGAGCAGCGGCACGCGCAGGCCGTCCACGACGGAGAAGTCGGCGTCGCGCGGTGCGGCGCGCAGCACGCGATCGAAGGCGGAGGCGCGCGAGAGCGCAGGGATGATGCCCGAGATCGTCACTCAGGAGATAGTACCGGCCGCCACCGACACCGGCCGCGGCGTGCGCGACGGGCGAACAGCGCCGATCGGTCAGGACGGGGCGTGCACGCGCTGCTGCGCGGCGAGCAGCCCGACCTCGGCGATCGCCTGTACGGCGTCGGCGGCGTCTGCCAGCAGGATCGGCAGCGTCTTCTTCTCGGCTGCGGAGAAGTCACGCAGCACGTAGTCGGCCGGGTCCTGCCGACCGGGCGGACGTCCGATGCCGACCCGGACGCGCGTGAACTCGTTCGTGCCGGTGGCCTTGATGATGTCGCGCAGACCGTTGTGGCCGCCGTGCCCGCCGTTGCCCTTCAGGCGGACGGTGTCGAACGGCAGGTCGAGTTCGTCGTGCACGACGACGAGGTCGGCCGGGGTGGCGCTGTAGAAACCGAGCACCGAGGAGACCGGTCCGCCCGAGGTGTTCATGAACGACCCGGGCTTCGCCAGCACGAGTCGCGTGCCGCCGGGCACCAGGCGCCCCTCGGCGACCTGGTTCGGCGTCTTGTGCTTCTTGAACTTCGCACCCATGCGCGAGGCGAGTTCGTCGAGGACCATCTGGCCGACGTTGTGGCGGTTGCCGGCGTAGTCGGGCCCGGGGTTCCCGAGCCCGACCACGACGAGGATTCGATCCGTCACAGCGTCGACCAGATGTCTTCGAAGGGGTGTTACTCGGAGACCGGCTCGGAGCCGCCCTCGGCACCCGACTCGGCGCCGGCCTCGGCCGAGGCCTCGTCCGCGGCGTCGTCGTCAGCGGTGCCACGCGGGGTGACGATCGCGACGACCAGCGCCTCGGGGTCGGTCTCGAGCTCGGCACCCTCGGGGAGCTCGAGCTGAGCGGCGTGGATCTGCACGCCGTCCTCGAGGCCCTCGACGTTCACGGAGACGTGCTCCGGGATGTCGGTGGCGAGCACGAGCAGCGAGATCGTGTTGAGGTCCTGCACGTGGATGGTGCCGGAGAACGACTCGCCCTCGATGACGACGGGCACGTCGACCGTGACCTTCTCGCCGCGGCGGAGGACCACGAGGTCGATGTGCTCGATGATCTGGCGCACCGGGTCACGCTGGACGTCCTTGACGAGGGCGAGCTGCGCAGCACCCTCGATGTCGAGGTCGACGACCGCGTTGGCGGTACGGACGAGCAGCATGGTCTCGTGACCGGGCAGCGAGATGTGCTTCGGCTCGGTGCCGTGGCCGTAGACGACGGCGGGGATCTTGTCGGCCGCGCGGAGCTTGCGGGCGGCGCCCTTGCCGAACTTGGTGCGGACTTCCGCTGCGAGCTTGGTGTAGTCGGCCATGGTGCCTCCTGGTGTCGGGGACGACGCCGGGATGCCGGCATCGTGGGGGTCTGTGGTGTTGCAACTCGAACGCGTGCACGCGTGAGGAACGATCCCAGGGTCTTGCCGGGTATCCCACCGCGTCGATCACGGCCGCGCGAACGCAGCCCTCGCCGAAGTCAGGCACTGAGTCTAGCAGCACCGTCCGGGCGTGTCGCGCGCCACGGTCCGGACGTGCGCCGGGACGGACGGGAGGCCCGTGGCGGTCCCGCCACGGGCCTCCCGTCCGTCGTCCCCACGCGGCGGGCGCGGGGCGCTCCCCCAGAACCGCTCCCCGCGACCGCCGCGTCAGTCGACGCCCGCCGGTGCCGCCGGGGCGAGCCGCGCGATCACCCGGTCGAGACGGGCATCCACCTGCGGTTGCCGCGTCGAGCCCTTCCGGAGCGTGGCCGCGTCGGTCGCGGTGACGTGCAGCAGCCGTTCCCACTCCGCCGCGTACAGCGCGCGGCGGTAGCCGGACGACACCTGGCAGGCGACGTCTCGTTCGGCGACGGCGACCTCGGCCTTCCCCGGGCCGTCCGAGAAGAGCACGACCTGGTCGCCGTCACGGGCGCTGACGTGCATCGAAGGGGTCGGCATGCCCTCCGGACCCTCGGGCAGGTCCGGCACACCCGACGGCGCCATGCAGGTGCGCCACCCGGCCGCGGCCGTGCGGACCGGGTCGTCCTGGCGTGCGTCCAGCGCCGCCAGGTACGTCAGGCGCTGGGCCAGTTCGGACGCGGTCTGCTCGGTGCCGCGCAACGTGGTGCCGAGGGACTTCCGGGCTGTCTCCCAGCAGCGGGCAGCCACGTCGTCCGGAAGCGCGGCGATCGCGGCTTGGCGGTCCGGGTCGTACCCCCACTGCCGCATGCCCTCCTGGTTCGCACCGGCGGCGGACGGCCCGTGGTAGCCGCGAGCCTCGGCGAGCGCCGCGGTCAGGGGTCGGGTGGTCGCGAGCGCAGGTGACGGGTTCGCCCGAGCGGCGGTGTCGGCCGCGTCGTGGTCGGCCTGCAACCCGGCCGCGGTCGCCCACGGCACCGGGTCGTCGATGCCGGCCCGCCGCAGACACGGTTCGGCCACCAGGTTCTCGGCGTAGGTGGTCTTCGACGAGGACGGCGCGACGAAGGCATCGAGGGGCATCGCCCACGAGCTGCTGTCCTGCTCGACGGTGGGCGCGACCGGGACGTCGGCCGGTTCCGGCAGACCGTGGACGATCGCCGTGGCGAGGCCCGCGAGGACGACGACGAGGGTGGCGGTCTTCGCGACCCGGTTCGTGATCTGCATGGTTCCCCCTAAGCGCGGACGAGGCCGCGTTCGTGAGCGGTGATGACGACCTGGATCCGGTTCCGGAGTCCGAGCTTCGTCAGGACGGCGCGGACGTGGGTCTTCACGGTGGCGTCGCTCAGGAAGACCGACGCGGCGATCTCGGCGTTGCTGAGCCCCTTCGCGACGAGCAGGAAGACCTCGCGCTCGCGGGCCGTCAGCGCGTCGAGGACCTCGTCGCGTCGGTCGGTCACGGCCGGGGTGCCCTGTGCGCGCAGCAGGTCGAGCGCCTCGGCTTCGGTCGGGGCCGGTCGGCCGGCGTGCACGTCGCGGATGGTCGCGGTGACGACGTCGGGCAGGGCGTCCTTCGTCAGGAACGCGGCGGCGCCGGCACGGAGTGCTGCGAGGACGGCGTCGTCGCGGCGGATGGTGGTGAGCGCGACGACCCGCGGGCGGTCCTGGGTCGAGGCGGCGAGACGCGCCAGGGTCTCGATGCCGTTCATGACCGGCATCCGCAGGTCGAGCAGCAGCACGTCGGGGCGCTCGGCGGCGCAGAGCTCGAGGGCAGCGGCACCGTCTCCGGCGGTCCCGACGCAGGTCATGTCGGCCTGGGCGTCGACGAGCATCTGCATCCCGGTGGCGAACAGTCGCTGGTCGTCGACGACGGCGACGCGGACGGCGCTCATCGGACGTGCTCCGGCAGGACGTCCTCGGTGTCGGCCGTCGCCGTGGTCGGCACCGCGGCGGTCGTCGGCAGCCACGCGGTGACGACCCACTCGTCCGGGGTGTCGCCGGCACCGGCGCGCAGCCAGCCGCCGGCCAGTCGGGCACGCTCCTGCATCCCGGCGACACCGGACCCCACGCCGTCGAACTCAACGAGCGGCTCGCTCCCCCGTGACGTCACGACGACGCCGAGCCCCGGGCCGCGCCAGTCGAGCCCGACCCGAGCCGTCGCTGTCCGCCCCTGGTGCTTCAGCACGTTCGTCAGGCTCTCCTGCACGATCCGGTGTACCGCGCTGGCGCTGCTCGCGGGCAGCAGCCCGGCGCCGTGCTCCTCGAACGTCGCGGTCATCCCGAGCTCCCGCATGTCCTCGATCAGGTCGGGGACGTCGAGCAGTCCGTGGCGGTCGGCGTCGTCGCTCGCCTGGATGCGTTCCACCAGGGCCCGGACGTCACCCAGTGCCGAGCGGCTCACGTCGGCGATGTCCTGCAGAGCCCGGGCGGCGTGTTCGTCCCGCACGGCGATCGCCGCGGCACCCTGGGCCTGGGACACGACGACCGCCAGGGAGTGGGCGAGCGAGTCGTGCACGTCTCGGGCGATCCGCGCGCGGTCCTGCTCGGCGCGGAGCTCGGTCGTGGTCACCTCGGTGCGGCGTTGCGCCTCGACCACCCGGACCCGGGCGAGGCCGATCCGCCACGCGGCCCCGATGGCCACTCCGACCGCCCAGGTGACACCGCTGACCCCGACGAACGCGAACGAGATCGTGACGAGGTCGGACCGGGTCCCGCCGGAGTTCCCCGCCCAGCTGCCCCAGACGTCCTGGTCGGCAGCGGTCGGGACCGCCATCGCCCAGGCGGCCGCCGCACTCGCGAGCAGGAGCACGGGGACCGCCAGGTAGCGGAGCAGGTCGGACCGCCCGGCGCCGACGACGCCGACGACGATCGCGATCGCCAGGTACTCCGGCCACGTGGTGTCGGTCGGCCGTGTGAGCAGGCGTGCAGCCTGCAGGACCGGGACTCCGACGACGAGCCCGAGGGCTGTCGCGGGCATCCAAGCGGCGAGGCCGATCGCCACCGCGAAGGCCGCCACCACCACGACATGCTCGGCGAGTTCCGCACGGCCGGCCTCGGCGACGATCCAGAGCGCGAGGTACACGGCACCGGCTGCGGGTGTCAGCAGCTGGCGGTACCGGCGGAGGAAGGAGGTCATACCGCGAGCGTATGGGCGGCGCCGGACGGGGACCGAGCCGTGCGGCCACTTTTCATCCGAGGTGATGAGGTCGTGTCGGACGGCTCAGCGGCCGACCTTCCGACGGTGGTCCTGCGCAGCCCGGAGGACGTCCCGCGCCCGGTCGCTCGCCGCCTCGGCCTCGTCACGCGCTGCCTCGAGCCGGGTGGTCTCGGCTTCGGCCTGCTCGAGGGCACGTTGGAGCTCCGCGCGGCGCTCCTCCGCCTGTTCGAGATCGGCCTCGGCCGCGTCGAGTGCCGCGTCGGCGTCGCGCGATTCCGCACGTGCAGCGGTCTCCGCCTGGCGTGCTGCCTTCCGGTCGGCGGCCGGGTCACGCTTCGGTTCCGACTCGGGTTCGGGCTCCGGTTCGGGCTCCGGCTCCGGCTCGTCGCGTTGCGCCGGCCTGGAGGCACGGCTCGCCTTCCGCGCACCCCTCGCCTGGGAGATGGGGATCGGTGGGGCATCGCTGCCGGACCAGGCATCGGGGACGGCGTCCGGATCCGCGAGCGCCCCGTCGAGGTCGACCGCGTCGAACCCCACACTCTCGAGCGCGGTCACGAGCAGTCCCGACCGGACGGCCGCGCCGGCGTGCGGGTCCGCCATCGCCGCCTCGATCGTCGACCGGACCTGCTCGATCACCGCCGTGGTGACCGGGTGCCCTGCGTTGGAGGCCAGGTCCGCGCCGGCCTGTGCGAGGGCGTCGACGACCTCGGCGCGCTGCCGACGGAGGGTCCGGATGGCGTCGGGATCGGCGTCCGCCTGGGCCGTGCGGAGCGCCGGGCCGAGGTCCACGGCGTCGTCGAGTGCACCGTCGTGGGCGAGCAGGTCGATCACCCACGCGGCCGGGGCGGGTTTGCGGAGCTTCCCGATCGCCGTGGCCAGGGCCCGGTCGTCCTTCCGCACGGCGCGCTGCCTCGCGGTGCGCTCGGCCACGAAGTCCCCGGGGGTGACGAGCAGCAGTTCCTTGGCGACGTCCGCGAACTTCATGCCGCCAGCTTGCCCGACGGCAGGTTCAGGAACGCGGTGGTGCGACGAGGCCGTCGAGCGGCGCTCCCCCGAGCAGGTCTGCGTAGACGGCGAGGAGCGCGGGTTCGTCGATCTCCCACCGGAGCGTCTCGACGACGGCGTCCCGCCCGGCACCGGCATGGGCCACGGCGAGATCGGGGTCGTCCATGTACCGGCCGACGGCTTCGGCGAGGGCCGTCACGTCGTCGGCCGGGACCCAGGTGACGCAGTCGACGCCGGCGAGCAGTTCGCGCCAGAACGGCACGTCGGTGGCCACCACGGCCAGCCCGGCGGCCATGTACTCGAACAGCTTGGTCGGGATGGACGTGCGGTACGCGGGCGTCGGACGGAGGGGCAGCAGTCCCACGCGGCACTCGAGCAGGAGGTTCCGGGCATCGGTCGGGTGGAGGACTCCGCGGTGGTCGATCGCTCCTGCGCGGACGAGTTCGTCGAAAGCGGCCCGGTGTCCCCCGTGCTCGACCGGGCCGGCCGTGACGAGCTCCCACGTGCGTTCGGGAATGTCCGCGATCGCGCAGAGCGCCTCGAGCCCCCGGTCCCGCGAGTGGGATCCGAGGTAGACCGCCCGGGGTGCCCGCGCGAGTTCCGTTCCGAGGTCGTGCGCGCGGACGCGAGGGAGGTTTCGGACGACGGTTGTCTTCCGCGCCGGGAACCGGCGGGCGACCACGGGTGTGGCAGCGATGACACGGTCGCTGCCGCAGGCGACACGGACCAGCACGTGGGCGAGCACGATCGCAGCCGTCCGCCGACCACCCCGCAGGTACTCCTTGCCCCGGACCTGGTCGGGCAGGTCCTCGTGCGCGTCGTAGACGACCTTGCGACCCGCCAACCGGAGCACCGGCACGGCCCAGAGGAGTTCGGGGTCGTGGAGGTGGACGACCGGTGCCGACGTCCGGAGCGCCAGGGTGATCACCTGCAGACTCGACACGAGGATCCGGCGCAGGCGTGGCCGGCGCGTGATCCGCCTGACCGAGACGCCGGTCTGTTCGTCGGGAACGGTCCAGTGCGGATCGCGTCGCTCACCCTGGCGAGCGACGGCGATGAGACCGGTGCGGTACCCGATCGCCGCCGCACTGGCCGCTTCGCGCTGATGCACCCGCACGTCCGTCCAGGGGTGGGCGCTCGAGACATGGAGGACATCGAACACAGGCGGCCGTCGGATCATATATTGAGAATATCACATAGGCGTTCTCTCACCAGTCGTGGACGGTGCCGTCCGCCAAGCGGTTGAACGGCAGGTAGGCCTGTTCGTAGGGGTACTTGCCGGCCTCGTCGACGTCGAGCGACACCCCGAGCCCCGGCTGGTCGCCCGGGTGCAGGTAACCGTCGGTGAAGGTGAAGGTCTGCTCGAACACCTGGTTGGTCTGCGGACCGTGCTGCATGTACTCCTGGATCCCGAAGTTGTGGATCGCCAGCCCGAGGTGCATCTGGGCCGCGAGGCCCACCGGGGAGATGTCGGTCGGCCCGTGGAACCCGGACTTGACCTGGTACAGCGCGGCGTAGTCCATCGTCTTCTTCAGCGGGGTGACGCCGCCCATGTGGGTGACGGCACCGCGGACGTAGTCGATGAGCTGGTCGCGGATGATGTCCTTGAAGTCCCAGATGGTGTTGAAGACCTCGCCGATCGCCAACGGCGTCGTGGTGTGCTGCCGGACGAGCTTCAGGGCCTCTTGGTTCTCGGCGGGGGTGCAGTCCTCGAGCCAGAACAGGTCGTACGGCTCGAGCGACTTGCCGAGCTTGGCGGCCTGCAGCGGCGTCATCCGGTGGTGGCCGTCGTGCAGCAGCGGCAGTTCGGGACCGAACTCGTTGCGGACGGCTTCGAACACGGTGGGCACGTGGCGCAGGTAGGCGCGGGTGTCCCAGTCCTCCATCGCCGGGTACGCACCGCGCTGGGCGGGCTCGAAGTCGTAGCGGACGCCGGCGTTGCCCTCGGTGGTCCTGTTCGACGCGATGCCGTAGATGGACTCGAGGCCGGGGACACCGGTCTGCACCCGGATCGAACGGTAACCCTCTTCCTGGTGTTCGCGGATGGAGTCGAACAGCTCGGGCAGCTCCTTGCCCGAGGCGTGGCCGTACGCCATGAGCCCGGTCCGCGATGCACCGCCGAGCAGCTGGTAGAGCGGCATCCCGGCGACCTTCGCCTTGATGTCCCAGAGGGCCATGTCGACGGCGGCGATCGCGGCCATGGTGACCGGACCGCGGCGCCAGTACGACGACCGGTACAGGAACTGCCAGGCGTCCTCGATGCGGCTGGCGTCGCGGCCGACGAGCAGCGGGACGACGTGCTCGGACAGGTACGCGGAGACGGCGAGCTCACGGCCGTTCAACGTGGCGTCGCCGAGCCCGGTGACGCCGTCGGCAGTCGTGAGCTTGAGCGTCACGAAGTTCCGGTTCGGGCTGGTCACGATGACCTCGGCGCGCTCGATGAGCTGCCCGCGGTCCGCCGAGGCCCAGGTGTCCGGTCGGCCGGCGGTGGTCTCGGCCGGTCCGCTGTCGGTGGCGCCGGGGACAGGAGCCGCGGGGTTCGTGGTGTTCGTGTCGGTCATGCGTGGACTCCTCCGTTGGAGCGTTCGCGGGCGCGTGCCGCGGCGGTGCGGATGCGGTCAGCCGCCGCCGTCACGGCGGCGACCACGGGGGTGGTGTCGAGTTCGGGTGCGACGACGGCCAGGACGTCGTGCACGTCCGAGTCTGGCCCGGGGGCACCAGGGTCGTCCACCAGGTCGGGTTGCTCCGCGACGTGCAACCACCACGCGGCGAGGGCGGTGGCCGCTCCGGTGCCGATGCCGGCCGACGGGTCACGAGCGAGCCGGTGCCGCACGACGTCGACGACACGGACGGGCAGCTTCTGCGAGCCGCCGGACGCGATCTGCCGCAGGGTGTGCCGGATGCGCGGGTTGGCGAACCGCTCGACCAGGGCCGCTCGGGCGTCGGTGACCTCGGCCTCGGGCAGTGGGAGCTCGAGCGCGGCTTCGTCCCAGAGCTGCTCGACGGCGGTGCGGCAGACCGGGTCGTCCATCGCCGAGGCCACGGTGTCGTGGCCGAGCTGCAAGCCCAGGTAGGCAAGGAGCGAGTGCGAGCCGTTGAGCAGCCAGAGCTTCCGCTGCTCGTACGGGGTGACGTCGTCGACGACGCGCACCCCGGCGGTCTCCCACGCGGGGCGGTCGGTCCCGTCGAAGGCGTCCTCGAGCACCCACTCCGCGAACGGCTCGGTGACGACGGGGACCCGGTCTCCGGCGAGCGCACCCGGCAGTTCCGACAGGTGCGCGACGTCGTCGTCGGTGGTGGCCGGGGTGATCCGGTCGACCATCGAGCTCGGGAACGCGACGTTCGCCTCGATCCAGTCGCGCAGGACGTCGTCGGTGACGGCGTCGATTACGGCACCGCGCAGGACCACCCCGTTGCGCGTCAGGTTGTCGAGACTGACCAGCGCGATGCGCCCGGAGCCGGCGGCACGGCGGGCGTCGAGCCCCGCGACCAACCGCGCCGGCACGTCGGAACCGGGCCGGTAGCCCTGCTCGGTGACCGTCAGCGTGACGATGGTCGTTTCCGGGGACGCGACCACGTGCCTCCAGGCCGTGTCGTCGCTGCCCGGGTGAGCGGCCACGATCGTGTCGACCACCTCGGCTCCGTCCCCGGACGCGGCTCGGGTGACGAGCGTGTAGCGGCAGTCCTGCGCGGCCAACGCGTCCGCGGCCGCGGGCGAGCGGCCGGTGAAGGCGGTGATGCCCCACGGCTCCCCCGTGGTGTGGGCGGTGTACCAGGCGAGATGGGCGCGCGCGAAGGCCCCGACCCCCAGGTGGACGATGCCCGGACGGCGCTCCGTCATGCGGTCACCGGGACGAGCGAGCGGAGGTACGCCAGGTTGTCGGCGGTGCGGGCCCCGAGCGGCAGGTCGGTGGAGAAGTCCTCGATCGTGACCCACCCGTCGTAGCCCACCTGGCGGAGCGCGTCGAGGTACTCGGACACGGATGCCTGGCCGGTCCGCAGGGGCGCCCACTCGTGCTGCCAGATCGAGCTGCCGTCGGCACGGGTGTCTCCGGTGTCGACCCAGCGGGCGTTCTTCACGTGCGCATGCGCCAGGTACGGCCCGAGCAGCTCGAAGGCGGCGAGGTGGTCCTCGTACCCCTCGATCACGAGGTTGCCGAGGTCGTGGATGACGCCCACGTGCGCCGGATCGAGACCGTCGATCAGCCGGAGTGCCGCGGAGGCCGACGGCGTGATCGTCATGTGGTGCAGCTCGACCAGCGCCTTGACTCCGAGTTCGGCCGCGCGGTCCGCCGCCCACTCGAGGTCGGTGCGGGTGCGGTCGAAGAGTCGGGGGTAGGTCTCGCCGGTGCGTTCCTTCTCGGCCCGGTAGTTCGGCATCGTGACGCGGACCTGCCGGGCACCCAGTTCGCTGGTCACCCGCAGCATCGTCTCGACGCCGTCGTGGTCGGCGGCCGGCTGGTAGCCGCCGATGCCCGAGTACTCGAGCCCGGCGGCGTCGGTGACCCGGGCGATCTCGCCGACCCGGTCGCGGATGCCGGTGTACTGCCACGTCGAGTTGTTGCCCGCCCAGAACGAGCGCTCCGCAGGGACCTGGACGCCGTCGGCCGGGCGGTCGTCGACGATGCGCCACTCGATGCCGTCCCAACCCTGCGCGGCCAGGGTCTGGGCGGCTTCGGACGGGGTCCAGTCGGGGGTGGAGGCGGTGAACACGGAGAACTTCATCGGACTGCTCCTTCGGTTGCAGCAGCGCCCACCACGGGCACCACGTCGTCGTACTTCCCCTCGATCACGTCGTCGATGCGCACGGGGTGTCCGAGCGTCGCGCTGACGTACAGCCCGCGGACGGTGGCGAGCGACACCAGGGCCGCGTCGACGGTGACGCCCGGTTCGCGCCCCTGCCGGATCGCGTCGACGATGTCCGTGTACTGCCGAGCGTGCCCTGCGGCGAAGTGGTCGGGTTCAGCCGGGCCGCCGACGACGTGCTCGGGCGGGACGACCTGGTCCTTCTGGTCGACCGCACCGGCGACCGCGGTGGCGTTCGACGTGGTCGCGGCGG
This sequence comes from Curtobacterium sp. MCSS17_011, assembly GCF_003224275.1. Taxonomy (NCBI): domain Bacteria; kingdom Bacillati; phylum Actinomycetota; class Actinomycetes; order Micrococcales; family Microbacteriaceae; genus Curtobacterium; species Curtobacterium sp. MCSS17_011. Next base: position 27,995 of record NZ_QKLE01000027.1, read on the forward strand.
ACTCGAGGGTCGCGGTGTCCGGGGCGATGTGGAAGTACGCGAGCCGGTCGTCGTCGACGATCGCGGACCCGTGCGTGCCGTACACGGCGTACCGGGCGGAGAGCCCCGGGTACGCGGCGGTCGTGCAGTGGACGACTCCGAGCGCCCCGCCGGCGAACCGGACGGTGGCGACGGCGGTGTCCTCGACCTCGATGCGGTCGTGCGCGAGGAGCCCGGTCTGCGCGGAGATCTCGACCGGGCGGCCGAGCGCCCAGACGAGCAGGTCGACGGTGTGCACGCCCTGGTTCATCACCGCGCCGCCGCCGTCGAGCGCCCAGGTGCCGCGCCAGTCACCGGAGTCGTAGTACCCCTGTGACCGGTACCAGGCGACGCTCGCGAGCCCCGAGGTCACGGTGCCGAACCCGCCGTCGTGCGCGGCCCGGGCGACGGCGGCCGACGCGGGGTCGAAGCGGTGCTGGCTGATGACGCTCGTGACGAGCCCACGGTCGCGAGCCGCTGCGGCGAGCGCCGCGATCTGCCGGGCCCGGGGCATCGTGGTGTCGAGCGGCTTCTCGATGACGACGTGCTTGCCGGCGGCCAGGGCGGCCTCGGCCAGCTGCACGTGCATGCCCGACGGGGAGCAGATGGCGACGACGTCGAAGTCGGTCTGCTCGATCGCTTCCTCGATGGTGGAGGTCGTGATCGGCCTGGCGGCACCCAGCTCCTGCACCGCGTCCGCTGCGCTGGTGGCGGCTTCGGGCACGGAGTCGACGAGGGCGACGACCTGCAGGTCGGGGTGGTGGACGGCGACCGTGGCGTGGTGGCGTCCGATGACGCCGGCGCCGACGACGGCCAGGCGGAGCGGGGTGGTGGGTTCGGTCATCGCAGGGTGACTCCGATCTGGTCGGTGAGGGTGCGGAAGGCCCGGCCGGCACGACCGAAGGCCGCGGGGCCGGAGAACCCGCCGAGGGAGGTGAAGTCGCTGAGGTGCGGCTCGAGCGAGGCGTACCCGGAGTAGCCGGCGTCGCGGAGCGCGGTGAGGGTCTGGAGCAGCTCGCCGTCCCCCTCGCCCGCCGGCACCACCGACGAGTCGGCAGCGACGGCGTCCTTGACCTGCAGGTAGTCGACGTAGGGGGCGAGCTGTGCCCAGCCGTCGGTGAACGGCTTGACGCCGCACTGTACGTAGTTCGCGTTGTCCCAGGCCAGGCGGAGGGACGAGGACCCGACGCTCTCGACGATGTCGAGCACCCGTGCGGGGACGTCGCCGTAGATGTCCTTCTCGTTCTCGTGCAGCAGGGTCACCCCTTCGCGCTCGGCGAGGTCGGCCAGCGCCCGCATCCGAACGAGGACGTCGTCGCGGACGTCGTCGGGCGTGCGGCCCTCGAAGTAGAACGAGAAGATCCGGATGTTCGTCGTGCCGAGGGCGTGCGCGGCACGGATCGCACGGGCGAGCCGTGACACCTCGTGCTCGACGGGTTCGTCGACGGGCACCTTGCCGATCGGTGACGCGATCGCGGACACGGTCTGTCCGCGCTCCTCGAACAAGCGGTGCAGGCCGGCGAGCTGGTCCTCGTCGAGGTCGACGACGTTCACACCCCAGGCGCTGCGGACCTCGATGGCGCTCGCGCCGAGCGCCTGCAGGACCGCGACCTGGACGACCGGGTCGGCGTCGATCTCGTCGCCGAAACCGGAGAGTTCCCAACTGGGCTGGGTCATTGCATTCCCTTCATGCGACCAGCCTGGAGGCGCGGGGCGGGCTGGCACCGCGCCTCCAGGCAGTCTGTGGACAAATCGGCAGACTGCACAGCGCTACTTGACGGAGCCGGCGGTGAGCCCGCCGACCAGGTAGCGCTGGAAGATCAGGTACAGGGCGACGACGGGGACCGCGCAGACGATCGAAGCGGCCATCATCTGGCCGTAGATCGGGACGGCGCCGCCCTCTTGGGTGGTGCCGAGCACCTGCAGGACGACGGCGACCGTCCGGGTGTTCGGGGTCGTCATGATCGTGGAGAACAGGACGTCGTTCCAGCCGAGCAGGAAGGCGAAGATCGCGGACACGACGATGCCCGGCCACGACAGCGGGAGCACGATCTTCGTCAGGATCTTCGTCGAGCTGGCGCCGTCGATGCGCGCCGCTTCTTCGAGTTCCTTCGGCAGGCCGCGCAGGTACGTGACCATCACCCACGTCGAGAACGGCAGGGCGAAGGTCAGGTAGGTGACGAACAGGCCCCAACGGGTGCCGATGATCTGCACGCCGGTGGCGCTGGCGATGTTCGAGAACACCACGAAGACCGGCAGGAGCAGGAGCGTGCCCGGGATCGACTGCAGGGCGAGGAGCCCACGCAGGATGGTCAGCCGCCCGAGGAACCGGAACCGGACGAGCACGTAGGCCGTCGACACGGCGAGCGCGGCACTCGCGACGGCGACGGCACCGGCGGTGAGCATCGAGTTCACCAGTCCCTCGCCGAGGGCGACGGTGGACCAGATCTCGACGTAGTTCGACAGGGTGAACTCGGACGGGAAGTACTCGCCGCGGGCGACGGCGACGTCGGAGTTGACCGAGCCGAACAGGATGTAGAGCACCGGGACGGCGATGAACGCGATGATCACCGCGATGACGGTGACGAGCAGCCAGCGCGGCAGCAGCCGGGTGACGTCGGTGTCGTAGGGGCGCTTGCTCCGTCGCCCGCCGTCGCCGGTCGTGATGCTCTCGGTGAGCGTCGCGGTGGGGCGGGTGCGGGTGCTGAAGGACGTGCTCGGGGTGGTCATGCGCGTGCTCCGTCGATGTCGGCGGCGGTCGGGGCGGCTGCGAGCGTGGCGCGGTCGGCGCGACGCTGCTTCCGGTTGGGGCCGGCGTCGTCGCCGGTGTCGAGCTTGACCGCCCGCAGGTAGACGAACAGCGGGATCGCCACGATCACGAGCGAGCAGATCGCCATCGCCGCGGACAGGCCGAAGCGGAACGACTGGAAGCTCGCGATGTACGTCAGGACGGGCATCACCTCGACGCTGGACGGCAGCGGGATGCCGAACAGCACGAACGGCAGCGTGAAGTTGTTGATGTTGTGCAGGATCGAGATGATCACCGCGAGGCTGAGGGGTCCGCGCAGGTACGGGAAGATGATGTACCGCAGCTTCGCCCACCAGGTCACCCCGTCGAGCGCGGCGGCCTCGTGCACCTCGTTGTCCACGGCCTGCAGGCCGGCCAGGGACAGCAGGTAGACGAAGGGCCAGCTCGTCCAGATCATCACGCCGGCGAGCGCCCAGTACGACGCCGAGCCGTTCAGCCACAGCACGTCGGTGTGCAGGATCGAGTTCACGACCCCCTGCGGCTGGAGCATCGTGCGGAAGAACGTGCCGACGACGAACGCGGGGAGCACGTACGGGATCAGGTAGATCGAACGGACGAGCCCGCGACCGGGGAACCGGTTCTGCGTCGAGATCGCGGCGGCGACCCCGATCGGCACGGTCACCGCCGTGACGAGCACCGACAGCGACACCGAGATCCAGATGGAGTGCAGCAGCGGCGAGTTCGTGAACGCCTCGGTGAAGTTGGCCAGCCCGACGAACGGGGCGCTGAACCACTGGCGGAGCGTGTACTGGTCGAGGTCGAGCATCGCGATCCAGAAGCCCACCAGGAGCGGCACCACGATGACGGCGAGCATGAGGACCCCGCCGGGCAGGAGCATCCACAGCGGGCGCTCCCGTTTGTAGAGGGGCGTCTTGCCGGCCGGGCGGACCGGCCGGGGCGGCGCCGCGTCGGTGCGGGGCCTGGTCTGCGTGCTGGTCATCACAGACCTCCGTTCTTCTGACGGTCGAGGGTGGCCTGGGCGTCCTTCTGGGCGTCCTGCAGTCGCTTGCGGAGTTGGTCGTCGGTGACCTCGCCGGACTTCAGCGACGGGATCGACTGCACGACCACGTCGACCAGGGCGAGCTGGATGTCGGACCAGGCGCCGGTGAACGCGGTCGGCTTGGACAGGCGACCGGCGTCGATGATCGGCTTGAGCTGCGGGTTGTCGGCCGCCAGGTCGGCGGCGGCCGAGGCGTTGGTCGGCAGGTTGCCGAACAGGTCGTAGTACTCGAGCTGGGCCTTCGGGGCGCTGAGCTGCTCGACGAACGCGAACGACAGCTCCTGCTTGGTGCCGTAGTCGGCGACGACCCAGTTGTCGCCGGACAGGATGCTGGCTGCCTCGATGCCGTCGGACGGCCGTTCGGACGCCCCCGGCGGGACGGTGGGCAGCAGGGCGAACTCGTACTTGCCGTCGACCTCGGTGTCCTGGAACGAGTTGATGGCGGTGGTGGTCGTCATCGGGAAGAACGCCGCCTTGCCCTCGGTGAACTGTGCGAGCGCCTGGGCGTTGTTCCACCCGATCGCGGCCGGGTCGACGACACCGTCCTTCGTCACCCAGTCGAAGTAGGTGCGGTAGGCGTTCTCGACGGCCTCGCTGTCGATCTCGGCCTTCGAACCGTCGACGATCGTGTTGCCCGCGTTCTGGGCCATCCCCCACACGAACTTCCAGGGGTCGAAGCCGTCGGCGTAGGCGATCGCCATACCGTGGCGTCCGTCACCCGTGGTGGCCTTCGCGTCGGCAGTCAGCTCGTCCCACGTCGTGGGCATGTCGGTGATGCCGGCCTTCGCGAGCAGGTCCTTGTTCACCGCCATCACGAACGGACGGCTGGCGAACGGGATCCCGATCTGCTTCGACGCACTCGGACCGGAGATGCCGAACGACGCGGGGTCGAACTGGTCCTTGCCGCCGATCGCGTCCCACTCCTTCGTGCCCATCTCGACGAAGGCACCGGTGGCGTACGCGGTCGGGGTGAAGGTGGTGCCGATCGCGTAGACGTCGGGGCCCTGCCCGGAGATGACGCTCGTCTGGATCGCGGTCAACTCCTCCTGCGCGGACGAGTAGGTCTCCCACTGGATGTCCGCACCGGTCGTGCGCTTGAACTCGGCGGCGGTCTCCCGCTGCCACTGCTTGCGTTCCTTGGGGTAGGTGGTGTCCGCGCCCATCATCACGCGGAGGGTGTTCGGGTCGTCGCCGCTGCCGTTCACCACGGCACATCCCTGCAGGGACAGTGCGGTGAGGGCGACCACGGCGACGGCACCGATGAGGGTGCGGACTTGCAGTCTTCGCGTCTTCACGGGGGTTTCCTCCTCGAGACCTCCTCCGAGCGGCGCTGCTCGGTGGCACCACTGTTCCGCCGTTGGCAACATGCGGCAACCGGTTGCCACTTGTTGCCAGACGCGAATACGTTCGGCCTCGTGAAGGACCTCTCGACGGACGGCGGCGGGCGCACGGGCGGTGCCGCGGGCACCGCCGCTGGTGCCGCGCGTCGCGTCACCATCCGCGACATCGCCGACGCCACCGGGGTCGCCGCGTCCACCGTCTCCCGCGCCCTGTCCCTGCCCGACCGGGTCAACCCCGTCACCCAGGAGCGCATCCAGCGGGCGGCCCGCGAGCTCGGCTACGTCGCCAACTCGCAGGCCCGGGCGCTGACCTCCGGCCGCACCCGCGCCGTCGCCGTGCTCGTGTCCGACATCACGAACCCGTTCTACTTCGACGTCATCCGGGGCACCCAGCACCAGCTCGCCGGGGCCGGCTGGACGCAGCTGCTCGTCGACACCGAGGAGTCCGCCGACGCCGAGATGGCCGCACTCACCGCCGTGGGGGCGAAGGCCGACGGGGTCGTGCTCACGGCGTCACGCCTGTCCGACGCGCAGATCGCACGGTTCGCCGAGCGGGTCCCCCTGGTCGTCGTGAACCGTCGGCCCACCGGCGTGCCCTCGGTGCTCATCGACACCCCCGGCGGGGTGGAGCAGGCGGTGCAGCACCTGGTGTCGCTGGGACACCGGGAGATCCTGTACGTCGCCGGGCCGGACAGCTCGTGGTCCAACGAGCGTCGCTGGCGCGCGCTCGTGCAGGTCGCCAAGCGCCTGGGGATCCGCGTCGCCCGGGTCGGGCCGCACGCACCCTTCGTCGACTCCGGCGCCGCGGCCGCCGACGCCGCCGTGCACGCCGGTGCGACCGCGTGCATCGCCTTCAACGACCTGATCGCCATCGGGATGCTCGCCCGACTGCGGGAGCGCGGGCTCCGCGTCCCCGAGGACATGAGCATCGTGGGCTGCGACGACATCTTCGGCGCCGACTTCTGCAACCCACCGCTCACCACGATGACGTCGCCGATCGAGCGGGCCGGCCGGGTCGCGATCCGGATGCTGCTCGGACGGCTCGGCGCCCTGCCCGCCGACGAACTGCCCGGGGAGCACATGTCCGGCGCGGTCGCCCTGCCCACCCACCTGACCGTGCGCGAGTCGACCGGGCCCGCACCCGCCTCGGCACACCGTCCGTCCTGAAGGAGTCGATGATGACCCAGACCAGCAGCACCACCCGGCTCACACCGCACCCCGATCGGTTGTTCCCCGCCGACCCCGGGGCGCGAGCCGTGGCACGCACCGTGTACGAAACGGTCAGGGATGCCCCGATCATCTCGCCGCACGGGCACGTCGATGCGGCGCTGATCGCCTCGGACCAGCCGTTCAGCGACCCCGCGTCGCTGCTCATCACCCCCGACCACTACGTACTCCGCCTGCTGCACGCGAACGGGGTGGACCTGGCCGCGCTGGGACGCGCGGACCTGTCGGGAACGCATGGCGTGCCTCCAGGCCGAACCATCTGGCGGCAGCTGGCGGAGCACTGGGACGACTTCCTCGGGACCCCCGTGCGCTACTGGTTCGAGACGGAGCTGCACGACGTCTTCGGACTCGACCAGGCGCCGTCCGCCGCGAACGCGGACGACCAGTACGACCACATCGCCGGCCTGCTGGCGTCCCCCGCCTTCCGGCCACGCGCGCTCTTCGACGCCTTCGGCATCGAGGTGCTCGCCACCACGGACGACCCGGCGGACGACCTCGCTGCGCACGCGCAGCTCGCGGCGGACCGCGGCTTCACCGGCCGGGTGCTCCCCACGTTCCGTGCGGACGCCGTGTTCGACCCGACGCGGTCGGACTGGAGGCCCGTGGTCGCGTCGATCGGCGAGGCCGCCGGCATCGACACGGGCACCCACGCAGGGCTGTTGGCGGCTCTCCGCGCACGTCGCCGGTACTTCATCGAGCACGGCGCGACCGCCACGGACACCGGGGTGCTCGACGCGGGCTCCGCTCCCCTGCCGTCGAACGAGCGGGAACGCATCCACGCGGCGGCGCTGCACGATGCGTCGTCGGTCACCGAGGCCGAGGCAACGGCGTACCGGCACGACATGCTCTACCGCTGGGCGGAGATGAGCGTCGAGGACGGCCTCGTCATGCAGCTGCACCCCGGGGTGATCCGGAACCACCACACCCCGACGCTCGAGCGCTTCGGGCCGGACACCGGGCACGACCTGCCGGCCGTCGGGTCCTTCACCGAGCCGCTCCGGCCGCTGCTCGAGTCCTTCGGCACCGCTCCCGGGTTCCACCTGGTGCTCTTCACCGTCGACGAGACCGTCTTCTCGCGCGAGATCGGACCGCTCGCGGGCTTCTACCCCGCGGTGTACGCGGGCGCACCGTGGTGGTTCATCGACACCCCCGCAGCGATCGGCCGCTACCGGTCGGCCGTCACCGACTCGGCGTCGTTCACGAAGACCTCCGGGTTCATCGACGACACCCGCGCGTACTGCTCGATCCCGGCGCGGCACGACATGGCCAGGCGGGCGGACGCGGCGTACCTGGCATCGCTCGTGGTCACGCGCCAGGTCTCCGAGGAGGACGCCGTGCGCACCGCGCAGCGCATCGTCTCCGACATCCCGCGGGCGACGTTCAAGCTCTGACGCGGGGTGGCCGCGGCGGGGGTGCTGCCGCGCGGTGCGAGGTTCCGTGCTTGGTGCTGCTGGGTGGTGCGAGGTTCCGTGCTCGGTGCGAGGGCTGCCGGGTCGCACGGAACACGGAACCTCGCACGGTTCGGCGCTGCGGCGGTACGGTCGGCGCATGACGGAGCGGGTGCCGGCGGCGTACAGCGCTCGAGCTGACGAGTACGCGGCGCTGCTCGGGTCGATGGACGCCGTCCACCCGGACGACCGAGCCCTCGTCGACGCCTGGGCAGCCGGTCGCAGCGGTCCCCTGCTCGACGCGGGGTGCGGCCCCGGGCACTGGACGGCGCACCTCGCACGGCAGGGGCACCGTGTCAGCGGCATCGACGCGGTGCCGGAGTTCGTCGAGCACGCACGACGGACGCACGGCGCCTCGGTCGACTTCCGGGTCGGTTCGCTCGACGTGCTCCCGCTCGCGGACGGCAGCATCGACGGAGTCCTGGCCTGGTACTCGGTGATCCACCACGAACCGTCGCGGATCGGTGGGGCACTCGCCGAGTTCCGCCGGGTGCTCACCACCGGCGGCGGGCTGCTGCTCGGGTTCTTCGAGGGCGCCGCGGCCGAAGCGTTCGACCACGCGGTCGTCCTCGCGTACCGCTGGCCGGTCGCGTCCCTGGTGGCGCTGCTGGACGAAGCGGGCTTCGACGTCGTGGACGTCCGTACCCGCACGGACCCGGGGCACCGGCCGCACGGGGCGATCAGTGCGGTGCGCCGCTGATCGCTGTCCGTTCCAGCGGCGGGTCAGGCGTCCGCGACCATCGTGCTCAGAGCCGCAGCGATCTCCGGCACGGCATCGAGTTCCCCCTCGGCGATCGCGACGATGAAGTCGTACGCCTGATCGTTGGAGGCGTGGAGCCGGGCCCCGTTCACACCGAGGAAGACCACGAGCAGCATCAGCCCGAGGCGCTTGTTGCCGTCGACGAGGGCGTGGTTGCGGACGGCGGAGTGGACGAGCGCCGCTGCTTTCTCGACCAGCGTCGGGTAGGCGTCGCTCCCGCCCGCCGACGCGGCGGGTCGCGCGACCGCCGCCTCGAGCAGTCCGACGTCGCGGATCGCGGAGTCGGCCCCCAGGGTCCGTCGAGCGACGTGCAATGCCTCGTCGGTCGTGAGGTAGATCACTTGCCGAGTTGTTCGAGCGCCTCGGCGTAGCGCGGGAGTTCTCGGTCGAGGATGCCGTCGATCAGATCGCTGCGGCTGTGCTGCTCGACGTACTCGCGGATGGCGGCGCGGGCGACGTCCTGCATCGAGCGCTCCTCGAGGTCAGCACGCTTGCGCAACGCCGCTGCCTCGGCATCGTCGAGTCGGAGGGTCATGGCCATGGGGTCGATGGTATCAAAGGTGGTACCTGAACGGGCGGCAGTGATCGTGGTCATGGAGCGACGGTACGAGCGTCCCCCTCGACGCGGACGGTGCTGGGGATCGGTTGGGGATGACGACGGCCGCGCTGCGCCCTGTGGAGGAACTGCCAGGATCCGTCGCAGGTCGTCGAGGTTCGTCAGCCGGCGGTGACCGCGAGCGCGGCGAGGATCTCCCGCACGGTGTCGTCGACCGATCCGTCGATCGACACCGCGACGGCGGCCTCGTCGGGCTGCGGCCGCTCGAGGGTCGCGAACTGGGAGTCGAGCAGCGTCGTCGGCATGTACTCGTGCTGGCGGTGGGACTGCCGTTCGGCGATGAGGTCGCGCGACCCGTCGAGGAAGGCGATGACGAGACCCGGCGCGGACTCGCGCAGACGGTCCCGGTAGGCGCGCTTGAGCGCGGAGTTCGCCATCACGCACCGCGACCCGTCCGACTCGACCGCGGCGATCCGTTCGGCGCAGGCATCGAGCCACGGCCAACGGTCCTCGTCGGTGAGCGGGATGCCCTGCCGCATCTTCTCCTTGTTGGCGACCGGGTGCAGGTCGTCGGCGTCGACGAAGACGCACGGTTCGCCCTGCGCGACGAGGGCGTCGGTGAGCGCCTGGCCGATGGTGGACTTGCCGGAGCCGGAGACCCCCATCACGAGGACGGGCGGGTGGACAGCGAGCTCGCTCATCCCTCCACAGTATTGCTCCGGTGAACTCTGGTCCTCAGTTCCCGGAACACCTGTGCGATCCCAGACCACCGGTCGTAGGTTGGGCGCCAACGTCAGGACAAAGGAGACCCTCGTGGCAGACAACAACGGTCAGGCGAACATCGGAGTCGTCGGACTCGCAGTGATGGGCTCGAACCTCGCCCGCAACCTCGCATCGCGCGAAGGCAACACGGTGGCGGTCTACAACCGCACGTACGCCCGCACCGAGGAACTGCTCCAGGAGCACGGCGACGCCGGGTTCATCGCGTCCGAGGACATCGACGGGTTCGTCGCCTCGCTGTCGAAGCCCCGGACCGCCATCATCATGGTGCAGGCCGGCAAGGGCACGGACGCCGTGATCGGGCAGCTCGCCGAACGGTTCGAACCGGGCGACATCATCGTCGACGGCGGCAACGCGAACTTCCACGACACCATCCGACGTGAGCACGACCTGCGCGAGAAGGGCCTGAACTTCGTCGGTACCGGCATCTCCGGTGGTGAAGAGGGTGCGCTCAAGGGCCCGTCGATCATGCCCGGTGGCTCGAAGGAGGCCTGGGAGACGCTCGGGCCGATCCTGAAGTCGATCGCCGCGGTGGCCGAAGGTGAACCGTGCGTGACCCACATCGGCACCGACGGCGCCGGCCACTTCGTCAAGATGGTGCACAACGGCATCGAGTACGCCGACATGCAGCTCATCGCCGAGTCGTACGACCTGCTCCGTCGCGTCGGCGGGCTCTCGGTGGAGGACCTGGTGCAGGTGTTCGACGAGTGGAACAAGGGCGACCTCGAGTCCTACCTGATCGAGATCACCGGCGAGGTCCTCAAGCAGCGCGACGCCGACACCGGCAAGCCGCTCGTCGACGTCATCCGTGACGCGGCCGGCTCGAAGGGCACCGGCGTCTGGACCGTGCAGAACGCCGTCGGTCTCGGCATCCCCGTCTCCGGCATCGGCGAAGCCGTGTTCGCCCGCGCCGTCTCGTCGAAGCCGACGCAGCGTGCCGCCGTGCAGCAGTCGATCAAGAACCGTCCGCAGATCGCCGAGGTGCCGGACACCTTCGCCGACGACGTCCGTGCGGCGCTCTACGCCTCGAAGGTCGTCGCGTACGCGCAGGGCTTCGACCTCATCATCGCCGGGGCGAAGGAGTACGGCTGGGACATCGACCTCGGCAACGTCGCGAGGATCTGGCGGGGCGGCTGCATCATCCGCGCCCAGTTCCTGAACCGCATCGTCGAGGCGTACGCCGAGAACCCGAAGCTCGAGTCGCTGTTGGCCGACCCGTACTTCGCGAACGCGGTGGCCGAGGGCGAAGCCGCCTGGCGCCGCATCGTCGGCATCGCGGCTGCATCGGGCGTCCCCGCGCCGGGCTTCTCGTCCGCGCTGTCGTACTTCGACTCGCTCGCGTCCGACCGTCTGCCGGCGTCGCTGATCCAGGGCCAGCGCGACTTCTTCGGCGCGCACACCTACCAGCGCATCGACAAGGACGGCACCTTCCACACGCTGTGGTCCGACGACGATCGCCGCGAGGTCGAGCAGGAGCCGTCCACGCACTGATGACCGCGCCCGCTGCCGACCACCGAGGTCGGTAAGGGTCATCGCAAGGAGGGCCTCGCTGACCCCGGGGCCCTCCGCCGCGTCAGGCGACGATGCGTTCCCGCGCCAGGTCGGCGACGAGTCGATCCAGCCGCGGACCGCGCCCGAGCAGCCGACGCGAACCCGGAGCGGTCCGGACCAAGAAGGTCGCCACGGCCGGGGTGTCATCCGGCCGCACGTGGTGGATCGCCACCGCACACGCGCGGCGAGCACCACCGGAACCGCCGGATCGCCCCGAGCCGTCCGAGCCGTCGACGCCTTCCGCCACGTCTTCGAGCCCCACGTGCACGACGCGACTCCACCGGATCACGAGCAGCCGGGTCGCCCGTCGTTCGTCGAGTTCCCACAGGGAGGCCTCGGTGGCGCCGAAGGCCCAGGTCACGCGGGACCCGAGGTGGGTGTCCGGACGGACTTCGTCGACGACGCCACGGAGTTCCGGTGTCGGCGCCGCCGGCACGAGCCACACCGTCGGGTCGATCCGCCGGATGGCGAGCGCGAGCGCCTCGTCCGCCTGCCGCCGCCGTGCCGTCGCGGTCCGCACGACAGCGACCACGATGACCACGACGCCGAGGGCGATCGCGCCGAACTCGACGATGCCGTACCAGGAGAGGTCGACACCCGGCGCCGTCGAGACGACGACGATCCGGGTGATCAGGAGGGCCAGCCAGACGGCGACGATGACCCAGCGCAGGGTGGCCAGTCGACGCGCCGGAGACATCGGTGTCCGCCGTGCACCGCGGGCACGACCGGACCGCGGGACACCATCCGGACGCTGCAGCACGGTCCGATCCTCCCACGAGCCGCGCGCCACCTGCTGGCCGATCCCGATGAACGCGCGGGGAAGCACGCACACACAGCCCACGAGCGGCCGGGCGACCTACGCTCGGGCGGTGACCACCGAGACGACGGACGAACCGATCGGTCGACCGACGGCGAGCCCGTCGGACGGCCCGGGCTGGCCCGACGGCCGTACCACCCGATCGTGGACGCTGATCGCCGCCGTCGTCGGCGTCGTGGCCGCCGCTGCGTTCCTCGGTGTCGCCGAGTTCGGCGCGCTGCTGCTCGGCGGAGCGGGCAGCCCCCTGGTGGCCGTCGGGTCCGCTGTCATCGACCTCGCGCCCCCGGGTGCGAAGGACTTCATGGTCGCCGTGTTCGGCACCGGGGACAAGGTCGCCCTGTTCGTGCTCATGACGGTGATCGTCATCGCGATCAGTGCCGGTGCCGGTGTCCTCGAACGTGTGCGCCCACCCTTCGGTGCCCTCGTGTTCGCCGCCGGTGGTGTGCTGGCGCTGCTGGCCGTCAGCACCCGCTCGGGCAGCGGGACGCTCGACGGCGCCCCGACGGTCCTCGGCATCGCGGCGGCCGTGGTCGTCCTGCGCCTGCTGCTCCAGCGGCTGCGCCGGTGGGAGGCCGCGGCGACCGTGCCGACGGCGGCACCGCGCCCCGCCTCGGCGGAGCGCCGCACGTTCCTGGTCTGGGGCGTCGCGACGGCGACCGTCGCGGTCGTGGTGGGTACCGCCTCCCGGCTGGGCTCGTCCGCGATGCAGGCGGCCGCTGCTGCCAGGCGGGCCATCCGGCTGCCCGCGGCGGCGGCCGCTGCACCGGCGGTCCCCGCGGGTGCGTCGCTCGACGTCGACGGCATCACCCCGTACATCACGCCGAACGCCGACTTCTACCGGATCGACACGGCCCTGCGTGTGCCCATGGTCGACCCCGCCGAATGGTCGCTGCGCATCCACGGCGCGGTCGAGAACGAGATCACGCTGACGTGGGACGAGCTGCTCGCGCTGCCCCTCGAGGAGCACGTCGCCACCCTGAGCTGCGTGTCGAACGAGGTGGGCGGTGACCTCATCGGCACGGCCCGCTGGCTGGGCTACCCGATCCGGAAGCTCCTCGCCCAGGCACGTCCGACGGGCGATGCCGACATGGTGCTCTCACGGAGCATCGACGGATTCTCCGCCGGCACCCCGCTCGACGTGCTGCAGGACGACGGCACCGCGGCGCTGCTCGCGGTCGGGATGAACGGCGAGCCCCTGCCGACCGAGCACGGGTTCCCGGTGCGGATGGTCGTGCCGGGCCTGTTCGGGTACGTCTCGGCGACGAAGTGGGTCACCGAGCTCGAGGTCACCCGGTTCGCCGACGCGCAGGGCTACTGGACACCGCGTGGTTGGTCGGAGCGTGGCCCGGTCAAGCTCGAGTCCCGCATCGACACCCCGCGGAACGGGTCGACGGTGACCGCGGGCAAGCCCGTGGCGATCGCCGGGGTCGCGTGGCAGCCGCACAAGGGCGTGAAGGCCGTCGAGGTCCGCGTCGGAGGCGGCGACTGGCAGCGCGCCGAACTCGCCGACTCCGTCTCCGCGGACACCTGGCGACAGTGGGTGGTGCGGTGGACGCCCCCCGCCGGTTCGCACCGCATCGAGGTGCGGGCGACCAGCGCCGACGGCGAGGTGCAGACGAGCGTGGACCGGCCGCCGGCACCGAACGGGGCGACGGGCTGGCACACGGTGACGGTCGACGCGCGCTGACGGTGCGGGAACGGGGTGGCGCGACACGCCACGTGCGTCGCGCCGGGGGCGCAGGAAGCGTCGGTTCGCGGGCGCGCGGGCGACACTTCGTGCCGCCTCGGCGAACGTGAGCGGCATGTCGTGACCGCTCGGCACCGGCGCGCTCCCATCACGCCACGGCCTGGAGGCCCGGTGCCGGCCCGTCCCGCCCCTCACCCTGGGCCTCGCGACACGCTGCGTGCCTCGCGCCGGGGGTGCAGAAAGCGTCGGTTCGCGGACGCGCAGGCGACACTTCGTGCCGCCTCAGCGAACCTGAGCGGCATGTCGTGACCGCTCGACGCCGGGGTTCGGCGGGCAGGCTCAGGGTCAGGCAGGCAGGGTCGCGACGACGCAGGTGCCGTCGACCTCGGCGTCCCGCTCGACCACGGCGGAGAAGCCGGCGGCCGAGAAAGCAGTGGCGGACGCCTCGGCCTGGGCCTCGGACACCTCGATCACGACGGCGCCACCGGGGCGGAGCCACTCCCCCGCGCCCGCCGCGATCCGCCGGTGCAGATCGAGGCCGTCCGCACCACCGTCGAGGGCGACGCGGTGTTCGTGCTCGCGCGCTTCCGTGGGCATGAGTTCGATGGAGCCCGTCGGCACGTAGGGGGCGTTCACCGCGATGACCGTCACGGCCCCGCGAAACCGCTCCGGCAGCGGCGCGAACAGGTCACCGGCGACGACGATGCCGCGGTCGCCGATGTTCTCGGCCGCGACGTCGACGGCGTCCGGGTCGATGTCGGTGGCGACGAGGTCGAGTGCGCCGACACGACCGAACAGGGCGACCGAGATCGCACCGGCGCCGCAGCACAGGTCGACCACGCGGTCGTAGCGCTGCAACCGCCGCACAGCCTGCTCGACGACGACGGTGGTGCGGGCGCGCGGCACGAAGACCCCGGGGGTCACCCGGATGCGGTGCCCGTCGAAGGCGGCCCAACCGAGCACGTACTCGAGCGGCTCACCGGCCAGTCGGCGCTGCACGAGCGTCCGGAGCCGCACCGGCTCACCGTCGCCGGCCTCGAGCAACAGGTCGGCTTCGTCCTCGGCGAAGACGCTCCCCGCGGCCCGGAGCCGGGCCGCGAGGGCGTCACGCGCGGGGTGGGTCAAGCGGCGCCGTCGAACATCGAGGTCACCGAGCCGTCGTCGAAGACCTCGTGGATGGCACGGGCGATGAGCGGGGCGATCGGCAGGACCTCGAGGCGGTCCCAGCGCTTCTCCATCGGCAGCGGCAGGGTGTCGGTCACGACCACGCGGTCGATGAACTCGCTCTGCAGCAGCTCGGTGGCGGGGTCCGAGAACACGGCGTGGGTCGCGGCGACGACGACACCCGTGGCGCCGGCGTTCTTGAGCGCCTCGGCCGCCTTGGCGATCGTGCGGCCGGTGTCGATGAGGTCGTCGACGAGCAGGCACACGCGACCGCTGACGTCACCGACGATCTCGTGCACCGAGACCTGGTTCGGCACGAGCGGGTCACGGCGCTTGTGGATGATGGCGAGCGGGGCGCCGAGCTTCTCGGACCAGATGTCAGCGACGCGGACGCGGCCCATGTCGGGCGACACGACGGTCAGGGTCTTCGGGTCGAGGATCTGCCGGAAGCGCTCCAGCAGCACCGGCATGGCGAACAGGTGGTCGACCGGGCCGTCGAAGAAGCCCTGGATCTGCGCGGCGTGCAGGTCGACGCTCATGATCCGGTGCGCGCCGGCGGCCTTGAACAGGTCGGCGACGAGACGGGCCGAGATCGGCTCGCGGCCGCGGCCCTTCTTGTCCTGGCGGGCGTAGGGGTAGAACGGCGCGACGACGGTGATGCGCTTCGCCGAGGCACGCTTCAGGGCGTCCACCATGATGAGCTGCTCCATGAGCCACTCGTTGATGGGCGCGGTGTGCGACTGGATGACGAAGGCGTCGCAGCCACGGACCGACTCGTCGAAGCGGGCGTAGAGCTCACCGTTCGCGAAGGTCCGGGCATCGGTCGGCACGAGGTCGACCCCGAGCTCCTCCGCGATCTCGGCAGAGAGCGTCGGGTGTGCTCGCCCCGAGACGAGGACGAGTCGTTTCTGGCCGGTTGTCTTGATTCCGGACAAGTGCGGTGCTCACTCCCTGACCCACGAGGGGTCGATGTCGGCGACGGGTGGTCGCCGGGATCTATTCGCCGTTCGCGAGCCGAGCAGCCTCGGCCGCCGGTGTGCCGGGTCGGTGTTCCTCGACCCATCCGTCGGTGTTGCGCTGTGGGGCGTAGCTGATCGCGAGCGATCCAGCCGGAACGTCCTTGCGGACGGTGGTCCCGGCGCCGGTGTACGCACCGTCACCAATCCTAACGGGGGCGACGAACACGTTGTGCGAGCCTGTACGGACGTTCGAGCCGACCTCGGTGCGGTGCTTGTGCACGCCGTCGTAGTTCGCGGTGATGGTGTTCGCGCCGATGTTCGAGTCCTCGCCCACCTCGGCGTCGCCGATGTAGGACAGGTGCGGGACCTTGCTGCCGCGGCCGATCCGGGCGTTCTTCGTCTCGACGAAGGTGCCGATCTTGCCGTCGTCGCCGAGGATCGTGCCCGGCCGCAGGTAGGCGAAGGGGCCGACGGAGGCACCGTCACCGATCACCGCGAGGGTCGCGTCGACCCGGTTCACCGTGGCGCGGGCACCGACCTCGGTGTCGCGGAGCGTGCAGTCCGGCCCGACGACGGCACCGGCGGCGATCGCGGTGGCACCGATGAGCTGGGTGCCGGGCAGGATCTCGGCGTCGGGTTCGATGGTGACGTCGAGGTCGATCCAGGTGGTCGCCGGGTCCTGCACGGTGACGCCGGCGAGCTGGTGGCGGCGGACGATCCGGGCGTTGAGTTCGCGTGCGGCGTCGGACAGCTGCGCGCGGTCGTTGATGCCGGCGACGAGCCACGGATCGGTCAGGGTGACCACGTCGATGCGCCCGCCGCGCTCGCTGATCAGCGCGGGGGCGTCGGTGATGTACTTCTCGCCCTGGGCGTTCGCCGTGGTGAGCGACGGCAGGGCGGCGCGGAGGCGTGCCACGTCGAACGCGTAGATGCCCGCGTTCGCCTCGGTGATGGTCAGCTGCTCGGCCGTCGCGTCCTTGTGCTCGACGACGCTGACGAAGGCGCCGGAGGCATCCCGAACGATCCGTCCGAGGCCGGTCGGGTCCGGGGCGATGGCACTCACGAAGGTCGCCCCGTTGCCTCCGCCGACGTGGGCGTCGACCAGGAGCCGGAGCGACGCCGCGTCGAGCAACGGGACGTCGCCGGAGAGCACCACGACGGCGCCGTCGAAGTCGGCGGGCAGCGCTTCGACCGCCACCTCGACCGCACGGCCGGTGCCGGGGACGTCGTCCTGGTCGACGACGATCGCGTCGGGGGCACGCTCGACGACCTCGGCGGCCACCCGGTCGCGCTCGTGCCGCACGACGACGGCGACGTGCTCGGGGCTGAGCGACGACGCCGTGCGCAGGACGTGCCCGATGAGCGGCAGCCCGGCGAGCCGGTGCAGCACCTTGGGCGTGGACGACTTCATGCGCGTGCCCTGCCCGGCGGCGAGGACGACGACGGCGATGCGCTGGTCGGTCATGCACCCATCCTGGCGCACCGCGGCCCGGGACGCGCGACGCGACCACGGCCCTGGGCGGAACCGTGCGCACAACCGCAGCCTGTGGAGGGAGGCACGCTGCGCCTCCAGGCCGGGCCGACAGCACGCCGGGTCAGGGCAGCGGGACCTGTGGTTCCCGCTTGACGAAGGCCATCAGCACCAGCCCGGCGATGAGGACGACGACCACGCCGAGGATCCCGAAACGGGTCGACCCGCCGACGGTCACCGCGACGCCGAACAGCGCCGGCGCGAGGAACGACGCGGCCCGGCCCGTGGTGGCGTAGAGGCCGAACAGCTCGCCCTCGCGGCCCGGGGTCGCCAGCCGCGCCAGGTAGGCGCGGGACGACGACTGCACGGGGCCGACGAACACGGCGAGCGTCAGCCCGAGCACCCAGAACCACTGCGTCTCGTTGCCGGCGGCGAAGACCCCGATCCCGCACAGCGCGAGTCCGACGAGCGAGACCATGATGAGCGCACGCGACCCGAACCGGTCGTCGAGCCGTCCGGACACGAACGTCGCGATGCCGGCGACCACGTTCGCGGCGATGGCGAACAGGATGACCTGGGACGGACTGAACCCGAACACCTGGGCGGCGACGATCCCGCCGAACGTGAAGACGGCCCCGACGCCGTCGCGGAACACCGCGCTGGCGAGCAGGAACGCGAGGACGTTGCGCCGCTCCCGCCACAGCCGTGCGATGTCACGGCCGAGGTCCGCGTAGGCACTGAGCACGCCGCCTCCACGGGTGCGGTCGGGCACCGCCTCGGGCACGGTGAGGAACAGCGGGATCGAGCTGACGGCCAGCCACACGGCGGCGATGCCGATCGCGACGCGGACGTCCCACTGCCCGGTGGCGACCGTCGCCGGCAGCTGCAGGAGCCCGCCGACGACCCCGTCGCCCCGGAAGTCCTGGATGCAGAGCACGAGCAGCAGCACGAGCAGCACGATGCCGCCGAAGTACCCGGCGGCCCACCCGATCGCGGAGACGCGGCCGGTGCGTTCCCCGGAGGCGACCTGGCCGATCATGGCGTTGTAGCCCACGCTCGCGATCTCGTACGCGACGGTCCCGATGCCGAGCAGGGCTGCGCCGAGCAGCAGGTACGGCTGGCTCGGCGCGACGAAGACCATGCCGCCGATCGACAACGCGACGCCGATCGTGGCGATGAGGACCGACCGGCGGCGGTGCCCGGAGGAGTCCGCGAGCCGCCCCATGGCCGGCGCCACGAGCGCGACGACGATCCCCGCGATGGTCAGTGCGGTGGACACGACGGCGGCGTTGTGCGCGAGCTCCCGCTCCACGACCGCCTTGCCCGCGGCCGACGTGTCGCCGACGAGCGCCGGGTCCACGAACGCCCGGCTGGCCAGGTACGTGCTGAACACGAAGGTGGTGACGACCGCGTTGAACGCGGCGGAACCCCAGTCCCAGAGCGCCCAGGAGACGAGCGCGCGCCGGTCGGTGCGCTGCGGCACGACGGCGGCCGGTGAAGCGGTCATGCGCGAACCGTAGCGCGTCCCGGTGACGCGCCGGTGGCCCCGTTCCGGGTCACGCGCCGGACGGGAGGCGCGGGACGGGCCCGCCCCGTGCCTCCAGTCCGCACCGTGGGTGCGTCGAGAGCCCGCGCGCTCAGGCGGGGACGCCGCCGGGGTAGACGACGGACTTGAGCGACTCCGGGTCGGTGTCGCTCTCGAGGGCCTCGCGCACGTCGTCGAGCCCGAAGCGACCGGTGACGAGCGAGTCGAGGTCGACCTGCCCGGACGCGACCAGCTCGATGGCGACCGGCCACGTGTTCGTGTACCGGAAGATCCCGGTGACCGTGACCTCGAGGTTCTGGATGTGCTCGACCGGCAGCGACATCTCGGAGTTGCCGAGCCCGACCAGCACCGCGGCACCCGCCGGACCGACCGCCTTGATGCCGTCCGACACCGCGCGGGGCGCTCCGCTGGCGTCGATGAACGCGTCGACGGGGACGATGTCGGACGCGACGGACACGGCGGTGGGGTCGACGACCTCGGTGGCGCCGTACTCGAGCGCCCGAGCACGACGCTCCGGCACCAGGTCGCTGACGACGATGCGCGACGCGCCGAAGGCCTTCGCGACCTGCGCGCAGATGATGCCGATCGGACCGGCACCGGCGATGAGCACCGACGATCCGGGAACGATGCCGGCCTTGCGGACCGCGGCGATGCCGACGGACAGGGGCTCGAGGAGCGCGCCGGCCTCGAACGAGACGGTGTCGGGCAGGAGGTGCGCGAACTCGGCCTCGATGGTGACGAACTCGGTGAAGGCGCCGTCGACCGGCGGCGTCGCGTAGAAGCGCATGTGCGGGCAGAGGTTGTAGCGACCGGCCA
This sequence comes from Curtobacterium sp. MCSS17_011, assembly GCF_003224275.1. Taxonomy (NCBI): domain Bacteria; kingdom Bacillati; phylum Actinomycetota; class Actinomycetes; order Micrococcales; family Microbacteriaceae; genus Curtobacterium; species Curtobacterium sp. MCSS17_011. The sequence goes on from NZ_QKLE01000027.1 coordinate 47,944, forward strand.
GGCACTGCGCGCAGCGGTGGCAGGGGCGCTGCGGCTCGATGGCGACGCGCTCCCCCACCCGGGACGGGTCGACGCCCTCGCCGACGGCCTCGATCGTGCCGGAGAGCTCGTGCCCGAGGACGAGGGGCTCCTCGACGACGAAGTCGCCGATGCGGCCGTGGCGGTAGTAGTGCACGTCGGAGCCGCAGACACCCACGGCGGCGACCCGGACGAGCACGTCGCCGGGGTCGACGGCGGGGACGGGGCGGTCCTCGACGGTGAGGTCCTGGGTGCCGAGCAGGACGCTGGTGCGCTGGGTGGAGGTCATGCGGTTCTCGCTTCCTCGGCCGCGTCGTCGCGGCCGGACGTGTGGGTGGTGGAGTGTCTCTTATACACATCT
>NZ_QKLE01000028.1:0-47068 GCF_003224275.1 Curtobacterium sp. MCSS17_011
AGATGTGTATAAGAGACAGGTCTGGCACGGTCCAACCCTGGCACACGGTGCCCGGAGCGGGCCTCGAAGTGGTCACCGGGCGTCGTGTACGGTGTCGCTCGAGACACGGGGTGCCGCATCCAGCGGCTGAGATCACACCCGTCGAACCTGCTCGAGCTCGTACTCGCGAAGGGATCGTCCATGGAGACCGCTGTGCCCTCCCCTGCCTGGGCCCACCGAACCGCCGAACTGCTCGAGGCCGTGCGTGCCCGGGCCCCGCTGGTGCAGTGCATCACGAACACCGTCGTGCAGAACGTCACGGCGAACGTGCTGCTCGCGCTCGGGGCCTCGCCCGCGATGGTCGACGTGCCGACCGAGGCGGGGCCGTTCGCCCGTGTCGCGGACGCCCTGCTGGTGAACACCGGTACCCCGCACGCCGAAGCGCGGGTCGCCGCGCTCGAGGCGGTGCACGCCGCTCGTGACGCGGGTACCCCGTGGGTCCTGGACCCGGTGGCCGTCGGCTCACTGCCGGTGCGGACCGCGCTGGCGCGCGACCTGCTCGCGTTGCGCCCGACGGTGCTGCGGGGCAACGCGTCCGAGGTGCTCGCCCTGCTCGGCGACTCGGCTGGTGGCCGCGGGGTCGACAGCACCGTGGGCACGGAGGACGCCCGGGTCGCGTCCGTCGCTGCGTCGGACGGGAGGCTCGTGGCCGCGGTGGCCGTGTCGGGTGCGGTCGACCTGCTGGTCGCGCCCGGCATCGGTGTGGTCCGGGTCGCGAACGGGACCGACCTGCTGACGCGGATCACCGGTGGCGGGTGCGCGCTCGGCGCGGTCGTCGCCGCGTTCACGTCGGTCTCGCCGGAGGACGCGGGGGCCGCTGCCGTCGCCGCCACCGCGGTGCACACGATCGCCGCCGAGCTCGCGGCGCGGGACGCCGGTGGACCGGGGACCTTCCAGCCGCTGTTCCTCGACCGGCTGGCGTCGCTGACGCCGGAGGACGTCGTCCGCGAAGCACGGATCACGGTCGAGACCGCACCCGCGGTCGACGCCCGGGCGGTGTCGGCGTGAGCGCGCGGCACGCGGCGGACTTCGGCGTGTACCTGGTGACCGACGGCACCCTGGCCGACCGGTACGGCATCGGGGTGCTCGGGGTCGTCCGTGCCGCCGTGCACGCCGGGGTCCGGATCGTGCAGGTGCGGGACAAGGACGCCTCCGCCCGCGACCTGCTGGCGCTCACCGCTGCCGTCGCCGACGCCGTCGGGGACCGCGCGACGGTGGTGGTCGACGACCGGCTCGACGTCGCCCTCGCCGCACGGCACGCGGGACACCGGGTCGCCGGCGTGCACCTCGGCCAGTCCGACGTCCCGGTCACCGCCGCCCGCGCGCTGCTCGGAGCGGACGCCCACGTGGGCCTCACCGCGAACACGCTCGCGCACCTGGCTGCCGTCGAGCGACTCCCCCGGGGCACCGTCGACCTGCTCGGCGTCGGGGTCGTGCACCCCACGGCGACGAAGGCCGACCACCCGCCGGCCCTCGGACACGACGGCTTCGCCCGGCTGGCCGCCGCCGCCGAGGTGCCGTGCGTGGCGATCGGTGGGGTGACGCTCGACGACGTCGTGCCGCTCCGGGCAGCCGGGGCCGCCGGGGTCGCGATCGTGTCGGGCATCTGCGCCGCGGCCGACCCCGGGTCCGCCGCGGCGGCGTACGTGGCCGCGTGGGGGCCTGGACCCGGCCACGATGCGGAGGCGCGGCCGTCGGGTGATGGCGCGCCCTTCCTCCAGGCCGACGCCACGAACCACGGGGCGGACGCATGAGCGTCCCACGGGTGCTGAGCATCGCCGGGACCGACCCGACGGGCGGGGCCGGGATGCAGGCGGACCTCAAGGCGATCGCCGCGCACGACGGGTACGGGATGGGGGTCGTGACAGCGCTCGTCGCGCAGAACACGCACGGGGTGCGGGCGGTGCACGTGCCGGACGTCGGGTTCCTGCGGGAGCAGCTCGACGCGGTGTCGGACGACGTCGTGGTCGACGCGGTGAAGATCGGGATGCTCGGCACCGCCGACGTCGTGCGGGTCGTGACGGACTGGCTGCGGGAGCACCGGCCGCCGGTGGTCGTCGTGGACCCGGTGATGGTGGCGACGAGTGGGGACCGGCTGCTCGACGCGGACGCGGCGTCGGCCATGGGGGCGTTGTTCGCGCTCGCCGACCTGGTGACGCCGAACCGTGCCGAGCTGGCGGTGTTGGCGGAGCTCGCCGGGTCGGGCGCGGCTGGTTCCGGTGCATCGTCGTCGTCGGCTTCGTCGCTGGCTGCGGCGCGTGCCGTGGCGGCGCGGTGGGACGTCCTGGTGCTGGCGAAGGGCGGGCACGACGAGGGGCCGACCTCCGACGACGTGCTCGTGGCGGCGGACGGAACCGTGCGGGTGTTCCGGGGTCCCCGGGTCGTGACGACGAACACGCACGGCACCGGGTGCTCGCTGTCGAGTGCGATCGCGACGCTCGCCGCGCGGCACGGCGACTGGGAACTCGCGGTCGGGGTGGCGAAGGACTGGCTGACGGCGGCCCTGCGCGGGGCGGATGCCCTGGCGGTCGGGAGCGGCAACGGTCCGGTCGACCACGGGGCGCAGGCGCGGGCAGCCCTGCCGGCGGTGTCGTACACGGACGTGTGGTGGGCGGATGCGGCGTCGGTGCTGCAGGAGACCATCGAGTGCGCGTTCCTGGTGGGACTGCGGGACGGGACGCTCGAGCCGGAGGTGTTCGCGGGGTACCTGGCGCAGGACGTCCACTACCTGCGGGCGTACGAGCGGCACCTGGCGGCGCTCGGCGTTGGTACCCCCGGTGCTGGTGCTGGCTCCGCTGCCGGTTCGGGTGAGGGTGTCGGTGCTGCTGCTGCGTTCTGGGCGGCTGCTGCGCAGGGGTGTGCCGACGAGGCCCGCGACCTGCACCACCGTCGGCTCGCCGGCTCGCACGCCGACGATCCCGTGCACCCCACGTGCGCCGGGTACCTCGCACACCTGCAGGAGGCCGCCGACTCCGGCTCCCCGGCGGTGCTCGCCGCCGCGGTGCTGCCGTGCTTCCGGGTCTACGCCTGGGTCGGGGCGCAGCTCGGCGTCGCTCCGGACGGGCACGCCTTCGCCGACTGGATCACGGCGTACGGGGACCCGGGCTTCGCGGCGTCGAGTGCCGAGGCCACCCGGCTCGTCGAGGAGCTGGCCCGTGCCGCGACGCCCGACGAGCGGGGGCGGATGGCGCGGGCGTTCCGGCGTTCGGCGGAGTGGGAGCTCGCGTTCTTCCGGATGCCGACGGAGGCACGCGGCGCCCGAGTCTCGCGCTGAGGGACGGTTCTCGGGCCGGCTCGCCCGAGAACTGTCCTCCGGGCCGAGTCTCGGCGGGGATCAGCGGGCGACCGGAGGCAGCCGCACCAGTTCGACGGACAGCTCGGGGCCGCTGACCGTGCCGCGCATCCAGGTGTGGTCGGGCTGGCGACGGCGGTCGGTCGGCGAGCCGGGGTTGAGCAGGCGCATCCCCGACGGCGCCACGGTGTCCCACGGGATGTGCGAGTGGCCGAAGACGAGCACGTCGGTGTCGGGGTACTCGGCGTCCATCCGCCGTTCCCGACCCGTCGAGGCGCCGGTCTCGTGCACCAGGGCGAAGCGCAGGTCCTCGACGCCGAACCGGGAGACGAGCGGCAGCCGGTCGTCGAACTCCGCACCGTCGTTGTTGCCCCGCACGCCCTCGAAGCGGCTGGACCGCGCCTGCACGGCGTCGAGGGTGGCCAGGTCGACCCAGTCCCCCGCGTGCACCACGAGGTCGGCGGCGACGATGTCGGCCCACAGCCCGGGCGGCAGGTCCTTCGCGCGCTTGGGCAGGTGCGTGTCGGACAGCAGGACGAACGACGTCGTCACGGCTCGGTGGGTGCCGGCATCGGGAGCCCGGCCTCGTCCGAGGCACCGAGGCGCTCCAGCAGCCCGGCGAGCAGTGCGATGTCGTCGTCGGACCAGTCGGCGAGCCGTTCGTCGAGCGCGTCGCGGTGCAGCTGCACCGACCGCTCGAGCGCTGCGCGGCCGGCGTCGGTCGCCTCGAGCGGCTTCGCGTTGCCGCTGCCGCCGTCGGTCGTCCGCACCAGCCCGGTAGCGAGGAGCCCGGACAGCTGCCGCGAGATCGTGGAGCGGTTCAGTCGCAGGTAGCGCGCGATGTCGATGGCCATGCAGCCCGGGTGCTGGACGACGAAGTCGACGAGGGACTGGTCGACGACGCTCAGGACCTGGTCCGAGCCACGGGCACGGATGCTCGCCCGACGGGTGATGCGGGCGAGCTCGGTGTACGCCCGGCTGATGTCGCTGTTCCGGACCTTGGAGCTCGGGTGGTCCATGGTGGCTCCAGCCTGTCTGTGCCGGCGCCGGCCGGCGGTCTTCTCGTCCCGTCACCATACCGGCGGGTACGCCTGATGTGGGGTCAGCGGGCGGCTGCCGCGGCCTGGAGCGCGGGGATGTCGAGCTTGATCATCTGCATCATCGCTTCGAAGACCCGGGCGTTGGCCTCCGGGTCGCCCGATCCGCTCATCAACTCCCCCAGCATCGACGGAGTCACCTGCCACGCCAGACCCCAGCGGTCGGTCAACCACCCGCACGCCATCGGGCTCCCGCCGTCGGCGAGCAGCGCGTCCCACAGGCGGTCGAGCTCGTCCTGCGTGTCCACGTCGATCTGGAACGACACCGCGTCGGTGTGCGGGTGGCCGGGGCCACCGTTCATCGCGCGGTACGGCTTGCCGAGCAGCGTGAACTCGACGACGAGGGCGCGGCCGTCGGGCATCCGGCTGACGCTGTCCACGCGGCTGTCCGGGAACAGCCCGACGTAGTACTCGGCTGCTTGCTCGGCCTGGTCGTCGTACCAGAGGAACGGGGTGATGGTGGGCACGAGAGCCCCTTCGTTCGGTGCTCAGTCCGCGGCGCTGCGGCTGAGCAGGTCGGCTTTCTCGGGATGCTCGTCGAACCACTTTCCGACGAACCAGCACATCGGCACGATGCGCTTCGTGGTCGACGACTCGACATCGGCGACGGCGAACTCGACGAGTTCGGCCGCGTAGCCGTGGCCGCGGTGCTTCGGGACCGTGTAGGTGTGCGGGAACGCTACCGCGTCACCGTTGACGCGGTAGTCCAGCACGCTCACGAGCTCGCCGTCGACGTACATCGCGTAGCGGTCCTGGTCGGTCTCGTCGCGGAACTCGTGGTCCATGCCCGCCATCATGCTCCCGGAAGGGCGTTCGTGCCGCCCGGGGAATGCACGACGTCGGGCAGCGTTGCAGGGACACCATGACAACCATCGGAATCATCGGCGCCGGCAACATCGGATCCCAGCTCGCACGACTCGCGGTACGGAACGGCCACCAGGTCGTCATCGCGAACTCCCGCGGCCCGGAGACCCTGACCGACCTGGTCACGGAACTCGGCGAGGGCGCACGCGCAGCGACCCGCGACGAGGCAGCCGCAGCGGGCGAGATCGTCGTCGTGACGGTACCGCTCGCCGCGATCGAGACGATCCCCGTCGAACCCCTCGTCGGCAAGGTCGTCATCGACACGAACAACTACTACTGGGAGCGCGACGGCCACATCGCCGCCCTCGACGACCAGTCCACGACCACCGCCGAGCTGCTGCAGGACCACCTGCCCGGCGCCCGCGTCGTGAAGGCGTTCAACCACATCGGCGCCGACGACCTGACCGGGCACGCGACAGCAGCGGGCACCCCCGAGCGTCGTGCCCTCGTCATCGCCGGCGACGACGAATCCGCCAAGCAGACCGTCGCCGAGCTCATCGACGGGTTCGGCTTCGACGTCGTCGACGCCGGACCGCTCGCCGAGGGCTGGCGCATCCAGCGGGACACCCCCGGCTACGGCCCGCGGATGACCGCCGCCGAACTGCGCGACGCCCTGGCCGCCGCGACGCGCTAGGTGCCGGGGGCTCCGCGCAGCACCGCCACACCGCCGCCGTTTCGCGCTGGGCGAGATCTCACGGGCTCCGCACCCCGCGACCTGTCGCTCAGCGCGAAAACGACCGACGTGAACCGCGCCCGTCCGCTCAGGCCCGGTCGAAGATCACCGTCATGTCCGCGATGTCGTCCTCGGTCGGCGTCCACGTCGTTCCCGCCTCGACGTTCTGCGTGATCTGCTCCGGCTTCGTCGCCCCGGCGATGACGCTCGACAGCCCCGGCTGCGCCAGCAACCACGCGAAAGTCGCCTGCAGCATCGTGACACCCCGGTCGTCACAGAACCGCTGGTAGTCCTCGAGGACGTCCCACGGGGCGTCCTCGAGCACCTGCGGCTTCGAGGTCGTCAGCCGTCCGTCGGCCGGACCGCCCGCCTTCGTGTACTTGCCCGTGAGCAGCCCGTTGTACAGCGGGAAGAACGGCAGGAACCCGAGCGCGTACGCCCGCACGGCCGGCAGGACCTCGGCCTCGGCATCCCGGGCGAGCGGGCTGTACTCGTTCTGCGCGGACACGAACGCGGTGGTGCCGGCGATCGACGCCGTCAACTCGGCCTCGGCGATCTGCCACCCCGCGAAGTTCGAGTGGCCGACGTACCGGATCTTGCCCTCGCGGACCAGGTCGTCGAGCACCGACAGGGTCTCCTCGATCGGTGTCACGTCGTCGGGCCGGTGCATCTGGTACAGGTCGATCCAGTCCGTACCGAGGCGGCGAAGCGACGACTCGACCGCGAGCCGCACGTACCGGCGGGACCCGCGGACGCCCCAGTCCGGGCCGTTCGCGCCCTGCATGTCCATACCGAACTTGGTGGCGAGGACGATCTCGTCGCGGCGGCCGCGGATCGAGCGTCCGAGCATCTCCTCGGACATGCCTGGCACGCCGCCGTAGATGTCGGCGGTGTCGAAGAGCGTCACCCCGGCGTCCAGGGCGGCGGCGACGACTGCGTCGGTGCCCTCCTGCGACTCGGACGCGGTGCCCCGCCGCCCGAAGTTGTTGCAGCCGAGGCCGACGGTGGAGACGACGAGCCCCGAGGGGCCCAGGGGACGGTGTTCGATTCCGGTCATCACCCGACCGTACCGGCGACCCCGAACTGGGGCTGCGATCCACACAGCGGTTGCCGCTACAACTGAGCGTGGATCAGTCGACGGAAGGAGCGCCGCAGTGGCAGCGCATCGCATGCCCGAATCGGACCGGCCCCGTCGGCCCGTACCGGCCTGGGTGACCGCGCCGCCCGTCGACGAGGTCGCGCCCGAGCGGGTCGCCGCCGTCGGTCACGTGAACGCCCCTGACCGGGAGGCCCGCCCCGCCCCCGCCTCGCCACGCGCCGCCCACGCGGCGCCGGTCCCACCGACCACGGTCACCCCGGCCGTGAGCGCGTCGGTTGCCGACCCGGCGGCCGAGAACGCGCAGACCCCCGAGCCCGCATCGATCGCCGCCCTCGTCGAGGCCGACGCCCCGGTGCCGGACTTCCCGCCGCAGCACGACCTGCTGCCCCCGGCACCGACGTCGCCGAACGTGCACACCGTGCCGTTCGAGAACCCGGCGGTGCCGCCGTCGTCGGTCGTCGCCGCGTCGGGGCTCGTGGTGCCGGTCTCCCCGGTCGCCGCTGCACCCGCGTCGGCGGACGCCACCCCGCTCGTCGCACCGCTGACGACTCCGGCACCGGATGCCGCCCCGGCCGCGCCTGCCGTGCCCGTCGCCGGACAGCCCCGGTTCTCGGTACCCGGGCTCGAGCACGTGGTCGTCGAGGGCACCGAACCCGAGCCCGTCGGCCCGATCGGCTACCGGACACCCCGACGCTTCGCCCACCAGCAGGCCGCCGCACGATCGGTCGCTCCTGCACCCGCTCCCGCACCCGCACGGTCGTTCGACGCCGTGCTGCACCCGGCACCGTCCGCAGTCGCGACCACGGCCGTGGTCGCACCCGCCCCGGTGCCGCAGGGTGCTGGCGGGGGCGAGGCGGGCCTCCCGACCGAACTGCTCGACCAGCCCGTGGCCGCAGTCGCCACGCCGGAGCCACGCCGCGCGCTCGGCGCGACCGCCGGTGCGGTGCTCGGTGCCGTCGCCGGGATCGCGACGATCGGTCTGGCGGCCTGGTGGTTCACCGCTCCCGCGATCGTGCACGGTGTCGGCGTGGTGCTCGGACTGCTCGCGCTGCTGCTCTCGATCGTGGCCCTGCGCGACCGGACGGCCACGTGGCAGCGGCCCGTCGGGCTGCTCGGTGCCGTGCTCGGTGGTGTCGGCACGGTCGTGCTGCTGTGGGCGGTCGCTGCGGCGCTGCTGCCGCTCGCGGGGGTGACGCTGCCGGACGTCACGGGGAGCGGCACGACTCCGACACTCGCCCCGTAGCGCAGCGAGCGCTCAGACGCCGTCGTCTCGGCAGGACGCCGCGTCGACGTCGAGACGCCCCCGAAAGTCGCGGCGTCTCGACGTCGACGCGGTGTCGAGACAACACGCCGGCGTCTTGCTACAGGCACCAGCCCGAACACGCCGGCGTCTCGCCGTCGATGCATGAGCTCAGACGGCGCGGACGACCCCGCGGGACAGGATCGCGTTCGTCAGGGCGTCGATCGGCTCCCGCTGCACCGTCGGGTTCGCGATGAGGACGTAGTCGACCGCGGGCAGGTCCGGCAGCCCGAGCCGCTGCGACACCTTCACCAGGTCCGCCGGGATCAACGAGTGCGGGAACACCGCCACACCGATGCCCGCTCGCACCGCGGCGAGCACCCCGTTGACGTCACGGGTGTTGCAGGTGATCCGCCAGGTGCGGCCGGCCGCCTCGAGGGCGTCGATCGCCATCTGCCGGCTGATGCTCGGCGCCTGGTAGGCGATGAGCGGCACGGGTTCGCCGGGTTCCAGGGCGATGCCGTCCTGCGCCATCCACACCATCTGGTCGGTGGCGACCCGGGTGCCCTCGGCGGACGCCCCCGCCGTCTGCTTGATGAACACCAGGTCGAGTTGCCCGGCGTGCACCCGGCGGAGCAGCGGCGACGACTGGTTCACCGTGAGCTCGAGGTTCACCTGCGGGTGCAGCCGTCGGAAGTCCCGCAGGATCCGGGGCAGCTGGGTGATGGCGAGGTCGTCCGCAGCCCCGAACCGGAGCCGTCCGCGGGTGGCGGCGCCGGAGAAGTAGGCGTCAGCGGTGGCGTGCGCGGCGAGGATCGTCCGGGCGAACCCGGCCATCGCGTCCCCGTTGTCGGTCAGCGCGACGCCGCGGGTGTCGCGGGCGACCAGGGTGCGCGACACCGCTGTCTCGAGCCGCCGCACGTGCTGCGACACCGTCGGCTGGCTGATGCCGAGCCGGGAGCCGGCCTGCGTGAAGCTGCCGGTCTCGGCGACGGCCAGGAACGTCTGCAGCAGGACCGGATCGAGCACGGGCACCTCGTTCGTTCGCGCGGCCGTTCGCGCGGTCATTCGACATCGCAATGGAGTGATAACCACCATAGGGGCATCGAATGACCGGGGACCACGTAGTTTCGTTGGGGTACCAGATCCACCCCGACGTCCGGAGAACCCCGCACCGTGAGCGCGTCACCGACGACCCTCCCCCCGCCCACCGAACCGCTCCCGATCCAGGCCACGCGCCCGCCGTGGCGCCACACGCTCATCGCCCTGTCCGTGCCGAACTTCCGGCTGTTCACCGCGACGAACCTCGTGGCGATGACCGCCGGGTGGATGCAGCGCATCGCCCAGGACTGGCTCGTGCTGCAGCTCACCGGCTCGGTCGCGCAGGTCGGCATCACGGTGGCGTGCCAGTTCGCGCCGATGCTGCTGTTCGGGCTCCTCGGCGGCGTCCTGGTCGACCGGTTCTCGAAGCGTGCGCTCATGATGATCACGCAGGGCGCCTTCGCGGTGCTGTCCGCACTGCTCGCCGTCCTGACGCTCGCCGGCGTCGTCGAAGCGTGGCACATCTGGGTGATCGCGTTCCTGGTCGGCATGGTCACCGTCATCGACAACCCGGCGCGCCAGGTGTTCGTCACCGAGATCGTCGGGCACAAGCACCTGCGGAACGCCATCAGCGTGAACTCGTCGGTGTTCCAGCTGGGCGGGATGATCGGTCCGGCGCTGTCCGGAGCACTGCTCGTCGCGGTCGGCGCCGGCTGGTCGTTCGGCGTGAACGCGATCGCCTGCGTCGCCGTCGTGGTGACGCTCGGCTTCCTCAAGGTCTCCGAACTCCACCGCACGCCCTCGGCTCCGCGTGGCAAGGGACAGCTGGTGGAGGGCCTCCGCTACGCCGTGCACAAGCCGACGATCATCGTGCCGGTGATCCTCGTGGCGTTCTTCTCGGTGTTCGCGCTGACGATGCCCGTGCTGCTGTCCGCCTTCGCGTCACAGGTGTACGACGTCGGTGCCGGCGGCTACGGCGTGTTCAACTCCGCCGTCGCGATCGGAGCGCTCGTCGGCGCGCTGTTGTCGACCCGCCGGGCCGTGGTGCGGCTCCGGACCATCGTCGGCGGGGTCTTCTGGACGGGCGTGCTGCTCGTCGTCTCCGGATCGATCCCGGCGATCGCACCCTTCACCGTCGCGCTCGTGGCGGTGGGGATGTCGCAGCTGCTGTTCCAGACGGCGTCGAACTCGCTCGTGCAGTTGTCGTCGAACGTGGCGATCCGCGGCCGGGTGATGTCGCTCTACGTCCTGGTGCTGCTCGGTGGGCAGGCAATCGGCGGGCCGCTGATGGGTCAGGTCGTCGACCGCTTCGGGGCGCACGTGGGGATGATGGTCGCCGGCGGCGTGCCGGCCGCTGCGGCCGCGGTGATCGCGCTCGTGCTCGCCCGCCGTGGCGGCCTGCACCTGGCGGTGCGGATGCGCCACCACCTGCCGGTGCCGGCGATCGTCGCGCACTAGCGGGGGCACTGGTGGTGACCACCCGCCGGACTGGAGGCCCGTGGCGGCCCCGTCCCGCGCCTCCCGTCCGCCCGCTGGTCGCGTGGGGTGGTGCGGGGTGGTGCGCAAAACACCGGTGTCCACGCTCGACGCCGCGGGATCCCGCGGTGTGTTGCGCGAACACCGGTGTCCCGCGAGGGGCGGTGCCTCAGTAGGCGACGCCGAAGCGCGTCTGGTGGTGTGCCGGGGTGACGATCTCGTCGACGAAGGCGATCGCGTAGTCGGCGCCGGAGATGTCCGAGTTGCCCTCGGCGTCGGCGAGCAGGACCTCGTCGGAGACGCGGTAGGTGCCGCGACGTTCGCCCGGGTTGTAGCTGCCGAAGGCCGCGGCGGGGCTCACGTAGAACCAGTCGACCTCGGTGCCCGAGGCGCGGAGGGCGTCGAGGATCTGCGCGTGGCTCGTCGCCTCGCCCTTGAAGGCGTCCGGGAAGCCGTCGGTGTCGAAGACGCGGGGGCCGTCCTCGGACACGCGCATCGAACCGGCACCGCCGACGATGCCGAGACGGGCACCGGCTGCGGCGGCGGCATCGACGAAGTGCTGGAACCTGTCCTTCAGCTCGCTGCCGTCCGCCTGCACGGCGTGGAGCGAGACGATGACGACGTCGGCACCCTTCGTGACCTCGGAGACGAAGTCGGCGTCGAATGCGTCACCCTGCGCCAGGGTCAGGCCCTCGGCCGGCTCGAGCTTGCTCGTGTCGCGCGCCACCGCGGTGACGGTGATGCCGCGGGAGAGTGCCTCGTGGGTGATGGCGGAGCCGGCGTAGCCGGTGCCTCCGAAGACGACGATGTTGGTCATGGTGTTCCCTTCGTGGACGTCACGGGCGTCGGTGACGTTGACAGTCACCGTACAAGAGTTACTCTCTTTCAGTAAGTAGGCACCTGGCGGTGCGTTGCGGAGGACACCATGTCAGCACTCGAGTACAGCCCCTACGCGGCGGACTGCCCCAGCCGGCAGCTGCTCGACCGGATCGGCGACCGTTGGAGCGTGCTGACGATCGGCGCCCTCGCCGACGGTCCCGCACGGTACTCGGCGGTGGCGGCCCGGGTGCAGGGGGTCTCGCAGAAGATGCTCACCCAGACGCTGCGGGCGCTCGAACGCGACGGCATGGTGACGCGGACGGTGTTCCCCGAGATCCCGCCGCACGTGGAGTACGAACTGACCGAGCTCGGGCGGTCGCTGCGCACGGTGCTCGTGCCGCTGGAGGACTGGGCCACCTCGCACATGCCCGACGTCGCCGAGGCGCGCGAGGGGTACGACGCGCGCTGAGGCGTGGCGCGGGCGGGCGCGAGCGGGGCGCGCGGCGCGCGGGCTTGGTGAGCAGAAACGGTCGGGTCCGAGGATCGCAAGCGACACCTTCTGCTCACGATGTGGCCCAGCGTCCCCCGCACTCGGAATCCCCGACGGCGACGAGTGGTTGCCTGGGGACATGCGATCGATCGTCTACACGAAGCCCGGTGCCAGCAGCGTCCTCGAACTCGTCGAGCGGGAGATCCCGGAGCCCGGTGCCGGTGAGGTCCGCGTCCGCGTCGTCGTCTCCGGCGTCAACCCGACCGACTGGAAGGCCCGCGCCGGCGGCACCTACGGGGACGGGCTGCCGTTCCCCGAGATCACGCCGAACCAGGACGGCGCAGGCGTCGTCGACGCCGTCGGTCCCGGAGTCGAACGGCTGACCGTCGGCGACCGCGTCTGGCTGTTCATGGCGGCGGCGTCACGGCCGACCGGCACCGCGCAGGAGTACACGGTCGTGCCCGAGTCGCGCGTGGTCCCGCTGCCCGATGGCGTCTCGTTCGACGTCGGCGCCTCGCTCGGCGTCCCCGCGATGACGGCGCACCGGGCCCTCACCACGCACGAGGACGGCCCCGCACGCCTGAGCCCCGGAGCCCTCGACGGCTTCACCGTGCTCGTCGCCGGGGGCGCCGGTGCCGTGGGGCACGCCGCGATCCAGCTCGCCCGCTGGGCCGGAGCGACCGTCATCACGACGATCAGCTCGGACGCGAAGGCGGCACTGGCGACTGCGGCCGGCGCCCACCACGTCGTGAACTACCGCGAAGAGGACGCCGCCGAGCGCATCCGGTCGATCGCGCCGGACGGTGTCGACATCGTCGTCGAGGTGTCGATCCCACAGAACGCCGCGCTGGTCGCCGACGTGCTGGCGAACCACGGCGTCGTGTCGATCTACGCGAACAACGGCGGTGACGAGGCGAGCCTGCCGATCCGCCCGAACATGAGCGTGAACGCCCGCTACCAGTTCCTGCTGCTCTACACGATCGGCGACGAGGCGCTGTCCGCGGCGGCCGAGGACCTCACCGAGGCGCTGCACGACGGCGTGCTGCCGGTCGGCGAGGACGCCGGTCTCCCGCTCACCCGGTTCGCGCTCGAGCAGACCGCCCAGGCGCACGACGCGGTCGAGCAGGACACGGTCGGCAAGGTGCTCATCGACGTGACCGAGGCGCGGTAGCCGCGACACCGGATCCGGCTCGGCCTCCGCAGACGACGAACGGCCCCCGCGCACGCGTGGGGGCCGTTCGTCGTGGACGATGCGGGAGGGGTCAGCGACCCAGACGCGCAGCGATGGCTGCGGTGACCCGGAGCCGGGCTGCAGCGCGCTCGCGTTCGATGTTGGCGGCGATGACGTCGAGGTCTTCGTAGTCGGCGTCGGTGGTGGTGTCGTTCCAGTTCGGCGAGGAGATCCGGGCACGCCCGAACGACGGCGGAGCAGGGTTCACGGTCGTCATGGGGGCATCGTACGTCGAGCGTCCGACAGAGCGTGTGAGCATCACGGGCCTTTCCTTGGATTGCGGTCGCGCTCGGGGAACGAGTAGGTCAGCGAGAACGCGACGGCCATGAACGACGCCATCATCGCGATGTTCTTGGCGTCGAGTTCGGTGAAGGCGTCGGGGACCGGGGAGTCGACGGTGAGCATGCCGAACGAGTACTGGTCGGACCGGATCACCACCGAGACGTACGAGGTGTACCGCGGTTCGAAGCCCGGCAGGTCCTGGTCGACGTCCACATCGGCGGAGCGGTCACCGACGATCCGGGGTGATCCCCCGACCAGCACCCACTCGAGGTTGCGGTCGCCGTAGGGCGTGCCCGCGCGGAAGACCCCGGCGGTGTCGCCGGCGCCACCGTGACCGATCGGCTCGAGCGCCCGCAGGTCGGTGGACAGCTGGTACACGTTCGCGCGGACGTCGGGCACCTTCGGCAGCAGGTAGAACGCCAGGGCCACGGCGACGCGGTCGGCGACGACCGAGAGTTCGCCGTGGCGATCGGACCGGGGCAGCTCGGTGAACCGGACGAGCCGGGTGGCGATCTGGCCGAACGCGTACCGGACCGCTGTCGACTGCTCGAGCTCTGCCGCGGTGGCGTTGTCCTCGGCCACCGACCGTGCGGCGTCGCTGCGCCGGGTCCGGACCACCTGCACCGTCACGGCGCCGACGAGCACGACGAGCCCGAACGCGACGAGCGACAGTCGGACCGCCGGCGTGACGAACAGGTTCGGCAGCTGGAACGCCGCGGTGGGCGCAGCGGCCACCACGATCGGCCACACGACCGTGCCGACCCGTCCTGAACGCTGTTGCCCCATGACCACGACGCTAGGTCACGCCACCGACGCGGACGGAGTTGTCCACAGGCGGGTTCTCCACAGGACGTGTCGGCCTCCACCGGCCCGTCGCACGCAGCTGGTAAGCAGGACCCATGACCGACGTCAGCACGCCCGTTCCCGGATCCAGAGCCCTCGTCCTCGGTGGCGGAGGTGTCGCCGGCATCGCGTGGGAAGTCGGTGTCCTCGTCGCCCTGCAGGAAGCCGGCGTCGACCTCGACGCCGCCGACCTCGTCGTCGGCACCAGCGCCGGCAGCGTCGTCGGCGCGTTCGTCCGAAACGGTGCCGTCCAGCAGGCCTACGACCAGCAGCACACCCCGGCGCCGACCACCTACGAAGAGCCGGCCCCCATCGACGTCGAAGCCGTGCAGCAGCACGTCGGCGCGGCACTGCAGGGGGCGACCAGCGAGCAGGACGCCCGAGCTCGACTCGGCCAGGCCGCCCAGCAGGTCGTCGGTGGGCAGAGCGACGACGAGCGCACGGCGACCTTCGGTGAGACGCTCCCGTCCACCGAGTGGCCGGACAAGCCGCTCGCCGTCACGGCGGTCGACGCCACCGACGGCTCCTTCCGCCTCCTGACGGCCGCGGACGGCGTCCCGCTCCCCCGCGCCGTCGCCGCCAGCTGCTCGGTTCCCTTCGTCTGGACCCCCGTCGCCATCGACGGCCGCCCCCACGTCGACGGTGGCGTCCGCTCCGGCACCAACGCCGACACAGCCGCCGGGTACGAGCGGGTGCTCGTCATCGCCTGCGGTCCCGAGGGGCCGTCGCCGTGCGGACCGTGGGTCGACGTCGCCGTCGAATCACTGCGGGCCGGTGGTTCGTCGGTCGAGGTCGTCGTGGCGGACAGCGCGTCCCAGCAGGCCTTCGGCACGAACTCGCTCTCGCTCGCCACGCAGGCGCCGTCGGCCGAGGCCGGCCACGCCCAGGGCACCGCGGTCGCCGAGCAGGTCGCCGCCTTCTGGGCCGAGGACCTGGCGAGCGTGCACGCATGAGCACCCGGTTCTCCGACCTCGACCAGTACATCGCGCTCCCCCGCGTCGACGGCATCGACATCAGCCCTGACGGCACCCGCGTCGCGCTGACGGTCAGTGCGCTCGACCCGGACGCCACCGGGTACCGCCGATCGATCTGGCAGGTGCCCGTGACGCCGACCGCCGACACCGCCGCGCGCCCGGTCCGTCTGACCCGCTCCGCCAAGGGCGAGGGCGGCATCGCGTTCACCCGCGCCGGCGACCTGCTCTTCGTCTCCGCCCGGCCCGACGCCGACGCCGCCGACCTCGAGGCCGCCCAGCTCTGGGTGCTGCCCGCGACCGGTGGCGAGGCCCGTCCGCTCACCCGCCTGGCCGGGGGCGTCGGTGGGGTCCTCGCCACCGCAGCCTCGTCGGACGTCGTCGCGCTGACCGCCGACCTGCTGCCGGGCGCCGGCTCCGACCCGGCCACCGTGCTCGAGGCCGACGCGGAGCTCCGGAGGACCCGGAAGGACAAGCAGGTCCGCGCGATCCTGCACGAGACCTACCCGGTCCGGTACTGGGACCACGACCTGGGCCCGGCACAGACCCACGTCCTCACGCTCGACACAGCCGCCAGCGACGCCGCGGACGTCGGCGGCGACCCCGCCCGACCCCTCGACCGCACGCCGGCACCGGGCCGCTCGCTCGACCACGTCAGCGGAGCGCTCACGCCCGACGGATCGGTCCTGCTGGCATCCGTCGGCGTCCGGGAGGCCCGTGGAGACCGCTCGACGCTCGTCACCATCGACCTGTCCACCGGCCACCGCACGGTGCTGTTCGACGACGTCGACGTCGACCACGAGATGCCGGCACTCAGCCACGACGGCCGGACGATCGCCTGGGTCCGAACCGTCCGCTCCACCCCGGCCGGCGCGAACCAGCAAGAGGTATGGGTCGCCGGCATCGACGGCTCCGACGCCCGCCGCATCGCGACCGACTGGGACCGCTGGCCGAGCGAGCTCGTGTTCGAGCACGGCGACCGAGCCCTCCTCGCCGTCGCCGACCAGGACGGCCGCGCACCGGTCTTCCGCATCCCCCTCGACGGCGGAGCCGTCGAGCAGCTGACGCACGACGACTGGGCGTACTCGAGCCTGCGCGTGGCGGGGGCGACGGGCGTGGTCGTGGCGCTCCGGGCCTCCTGGGCAGCACCGATGCACCCCGTCCGGATCGCGACCGACGGCACGGTGACCCCGCTGGCGACGCCGGCGCCCCTGCCGGACGTGCCCGCCCACTTGGAAGAGGTCGAGACGACCGCAGCCGACGGCGCCCGCGTGCGCGGTTGGCTCGTCGTGCCCGAGCGCGACGGGCCGCACCCGCTCGTCCTGTGGATCCACGGCGGACCGCTCAACTCGTGGAACCAGTGGTCGTGGCGGTGGAACCCGATGCTGCTCGCGGCCCGCGGGTACGCCGTGCTGCTGCCCGACCCCGCACTGTCGACCGGCTACGGACTCGACTTCGTGAACCGCGGCTGGAACGCCTGGGGGCAGGCGCCCTACACCGACCTGATGGCGATCACCGACGCCGCCGAGGCCCGCGGGGACATCGACGCGAGCCGCACCGCCGCGATGGGCGGCTCGTTCGGCGGGTACATGGCGAACTGGGTCGCCGGACACACCGACCGGTTCCGCGCGATCGTCACCCACGCCAGCCTGTGGGCGCTCGACCAGTTCAACGGCACGACGGACATGTCGCAGTACTGGTCCTCGATCTTCGACGCCGACGGGATCGCGGCGAACGATCCGCACCGGTTCGTGGCCGACATCACGTCACCGATGCTCGTGATCCACGGCGACAAGGACTACCGGGTGCCGATCGGCGAGGGGCTGCGGCTCTGGTCCGAGCTCGCGGAGCACCACGCGGCGCCGGATGG
Organism: Curtobacterium sp. MCSS17_011; assembly: GCF_003224275.1. NCBI lineage: Bacteria > Bacillati > Actinomycetota > Actinomycetes > Micrococcales > Microbacteriaceae > Curtobacterium > Curtobacterium sp. MCSS17_011. Next base: position 17,328 of record NZ_QKLE01000028.1, read on the forward strand.
CTCGATGCCGCACCGGTTCCTGTACTTCCCGGACGAGAACCACTGGGTGCTCGCTCCGCAGCACGCGGTGGTCTGGTACGAGACGGTGTTCGCGTTCCTCGGGCAGCACGTGCTCGACCAGGAGTGGGAGCGGCCGGCGCTGCTCGGGTAGCGCAAGTGGGCCGCAAGACACCGGTGTTCGCGCAACGAACCCCTCGATGCGGGTGTGCAACGCACGAACACCGGTGTTCAGCGGAGGCGGCGGGCCGTCAGACGAACGCGGCCTGCCCGGTGATCGCCCGCCCGACGATCAGGGTGTTGACCTCGCGCGTGCCCTCGTACGAGTAGATCGCCTCGGCATCCGCGAAGAACCGGGCCACCCCCTTGTCGAGCACGATGCCGTTGCCGCCCTGCACCTCGCGGCACCAGGCGACGGTCTCCCGCATCTTCGCGGTGGCGAACGCCTTGGCCATCGCGGAGTGCTCGTCGCCACCGACCCCGGCGTCCTGCATGGCCGAGGCCTGGGTGCACAGTGCGATCGAGGCCGTGATGTTCGACAGCGACTTGACGAGCAGGTCCTGGACGAGCTGGTGTGCGGCGATCGGCTTGCCGAACTGGATCCGCTCGCGGGCGTAGGCCAGCGCGGCCTCGTACGCCCCCACCGCGATGCCGACGGCCTGCCAGGCGACCTCGGTGCGGGTCAGTCGGAGCACCTCGGCGGTCGAGCGGAACGAGGTGGCGTTCTGCAGCCGACGCGACTCGGGCACGCGGACATCCCGCATGACGATGTCGGCGTTCTGCACGCCGCGCAGTGCGATCTTGTCCTCGATCTTGGTCGCGGTGAAGCCCGCGGTGTCCGTGGTGACGAGGAAGCCCTTGACCTGGCCGTCGGCGACGTCCTTCGCCCAGATCACGACGACGTCGGCGAAGGTGGCGTTGCCGATCCAGCGCTTCTCGCCGTCGAGCACCCACTCGTCGCCCTCGCGCCGAGCGGTGGTGCGCAGGCCCTTCGCCGAGTCACTGCCCGAGTACGGCTCGGTCAGCCCGAAGGCCCCGACGATCTCACCCGTGGCCATCCGCGGCAGCCACTCGCGCTGCTGCTCCTCGCTGCCGGCGACCGCGATCGAGTTCATCGCCAGGCCGGACTGCACGCCGATGAAGGTGGCGACGCTCGCGTCCACGCGTCCGAGTTCGAGGGCCGCCCAGCCGCGGTACACGGCCGAGTTCTCGAACTGCCGCACGAGCGGGACGCCCGGTCCGTACATGCCGAGCTCGGCGAGCGGCGCGATCACCTGCATCGGGAACTCGGCGCGCGCCCAGTACTCGTCGGCGATCGGCCGGACCTCGCGCTCGAGGTACTGCCGGAGCTGCCCGAGCGACGCGCGCTCCTGCTCCGTGAGCTGCTGCTGGAAGCCGTAGAAGTCCGATTCGAGCTGGGGCGTCGCGGGCATCGTCGTTGACATGGGAACCACGATGCATCATTCTCGAAAACGTTGCAAGAGAGGATCGCGTGTACACATCGGACTCTGCGCTGCGCGCTTTCCGGGAGGCCCGTCACACCTTCATCGCCGGCTCACGGATCGACATGGGCGCGTTGGCCGCGTCGCTCGGCGTCGACCGCACGTCGCTGTTCCGCTGGGTCGGCAACCGTGACCGGTTGCTGTCCGAGATCCTGTGGTCCCTCGCAGTCCCGACCCTCGACGGGGCCACCCACGCCGCCGAAGCGGTCGGGGCGACCGGAGCAGCGCGGCTCGTCGTCGTGCTCGACCGGTTCACCGCCGACCTCATCGACGCCCCGTACTTCCGGGCGTTCCTGACCCGCGAACCCGCCCGGGCGATGCGTCTGCTCACCACCTCGGACAGCGACGTGCAGAGCCGGTTCGTCGCCCGGGTGACCACACTCATCGAGCAACAGGAGTCGTCGGGTACGTTCGATCCGGCACCGTTGTCGGCTGAGGAGCTCGCGCGGCTGCTCGTCCGGATCTCCGAGTCGTTCACCTACGCCGAGTTCATCTCCGGTGAGACCCCTGATCCCGACCGGGCCCGCGCGGCGTTCGAGTACGTCCTGCGGCCCGACGCGGTGCACGCCACACCCGCACCGATCGGAGACCGATGACCATCGACGAGTACCCGTTCCGCCGGACCTACCCCACCAGGTGGAACGACAACGACATGTTCGGGCACGTCAACAACACGATCTACTACTCGGCGATGGACAACGCGTCGACGTACTGGTTCCGCGAGGTCGCCGGGCTCGACCCGTTCTCGTCTGAGTGGATCGCCGTGCTGGTGTCGTCGAGCTGCCGGTTCGTCGAGTCCGCCGTCTGGCCGGACGTCATCGAGGTCGGCATGCGCTCGAAGCGCCTCGGCAACACGAGCCTGTCGTGGGACTTCGGCCTGTTCCGGCAGTCCGACGGCGCCCTGCTCGCCACCGGCGAGTTCGTGCACGTCATCATCGACCGCGAAGGTGCCCGCCGTCCGATCCCCCTGCCCACCGAGCTCCGCGAGCTCGTGACCGGCTCGATGGTCGCGCAGCAACCCGCCGTGGCCGACTGACCAGGACCCTCCGCACAACCGAAGTGCCCCCGAACCCCGCGATCGCGCGGTTCGGGGGCACTTCGGCTGTGCAAGCGGCGCTGGACCCGAACGCCGGCACCGCAGTCCGGGGTCAGATCAGGTCGTCGGTCAGGTGGTTGGGCGTACCGAAGCGGTGCGCCGTGATCGACACCGCCTGCTCGCGGACGAACGGCAGCATCTCGAGCCGCCCGGCCTCGGTCACGGGGCCGCCGTAGACCGCGACGTCCGGACGACCACCGACGGCCGAGTACAGCGCCGAGGTGTCGCCACCGATGAGCCGCACCCGCGTCGACGGACCCGAGTCGACCGAGCTCGCGAAGGCCTCGTCGGAGACCGTCTGCGACAGCGACCGGACGATCGGCAGTGAACGGATCGCCGAGGCGACGGACGACGGCAGGGTCGCGGCCGTGGAGACCTCGATCGTCGTGCCGGCCCGGAGCGCAGCGGCGACGACGCGGACGAGCTCGACCGTCGAGGCGTCCGCGTCAGCGTCCGAGTCGGCAACCGCGGCCAGCCGCACCTGCACCGACGGGAACGGCAGGTACCGGGCGATGTTCCGCTCGGCGGAGAGCTCCGACACGTCGGTCGCGGTGCCGAACAGCGTCGACCACGCCTGCTCGTCGGACGCCAGCGCACGGTCGAGCATCGGCGACGCGACCTCGGCAGCCCGGGCGAACGCCGAGACCGGACCCGACACGGCGACACCGGACGCAGCGCCCGCCGGTGCAGGTGTCCACGACCCGAGCCCGAGCAGGTAGTTCAGCCCACCGGCCTTCGTGCCGGCACCCACGGCCGACTTCTTCCACCCGCCGAACGGCTGGCGTCGGACGATGGCACCGGTGATGCCACGGTTGACGTAGAGGTTGCCCGCCTGGATCCGCGACAGCCACGTGCCGATCTCGGCCGGGTCGAGCGAGTGCAGGCCCGAGGTCAGGCCGTAGTCGACCTCGTTCACGATGTCGATCGCCTCGTCGAGGGAGCCGGCGGTCATCATGCCGAGGATCGGGCCGAAGTACTCGGTGCGGTGGAAGTCCGAACCACGGCGGACGCCCTGTCGGACGCCGGGGCTCCAGAGCTTGCCGGTCTCGTCGAGCTGCTTCGGCTCGACGGCCCAGGACTCCCCCGCGCCGAGCTTCGTCAGGCCGTCGAGCAGCTTGCCCGAGGCCGGCTCGATGACCGGGCCCATCTGGGTCGCCGCGTCGGTCGGGTAGCCGACCGTGAGCGAGGACACGGCGTCGAGCAACTGGTTCCGGAACCGCTTCGACTTCGCGACCGAGCCGACCATGACGACGAGGGACGCGGCCGAGCACTTCTGGCCCGCGTGCCCGAACGCGGACGCGACGACGTCCTTCACGGCGAGGTCGAGGTCGGACGACGGCGTGACGATCACGGCGTTCTTGCCCGAGGTCTCGGCGAGCAGCGGCAGGTCGGGGCGGAACGAGCGGAAGAGCTCGGCCGTCTCGTACGCGCCGGTGAGGATGACCTGGTCGACCATCGGGGACGCGATGAGCTGCTGCCCGAGGTCGCTCTCCGACACCTGCAGGAACGCGAGCACGTCGGCCGGGGCGCCGTGGGCGTCGAGCGCGGTCTCGATGATCGAAGCGAGCACGGCACCGGAGCGCTCGGCGGGCGGCGCGGGCTTCAGCACGACGGCCGACCCGGCTGCCAGCGCGGCGAGGGTGGACCCGGCGGGGATCGCGACGGGGAAGTTCCACGGCGGCGCGACCAGCGTCAGCTCGGCCGGGGTGAACGTCGCTCCGTCGACCTCGTCGAGCGACGACGCCAGGGTGCCGTAGAAGTGCGCGAAGTCGATCGCCTCGGACACCTCGGGGTCGGCCTGGTCGATGGTCTTGCCGGTCTCCGACGCCATCACCTCGATGAGGGCGGCGCGGTTCGCCTCGAGCGCGTCGCCGACGGCGTGCAGCACGGCGCCACGCGCACCACCGGACCAGGTCCCCCAGACCGCACCGGCGGCCTTGGCTCGGCCGAGCGCGGTGTCGAGCGCCGTGTCGGAGTCGACCCGGGCCTCCTGGACGGCACGGACGCCGAGCGTCGACGAGGCGACCCGTGCGGTGATGGCGTCGCCCCAGGCGCGGACGGCGCCGACCGAGGGGTCGCTGTCCGGGGTGTTCTCGAAGTGGCCGGGGCCGGGGCGGCCGACCGCGGCGTAGCGGTCGGCGACACGGTGGGATGCCGGCGCCTCGAGGCCCTCGGGCGTCGCAAGCGGCACCAGGGAGGCGCGGAAGCGCTCCTCTTCGCGGGCGAACAGCGGCGGGGACGAGACGAGCGAGAAGACGGCGGACATGAAGTTGTCCTGCGATGCCCCCTCTTCGAGGCGACGGATCAGGTAGGCGATCGCGACGTCGAACTCGCCCGGGTGGACGACCGGCGTGTAGAGCAGCAACGAACCGACGGTGTTCTTCACGGCCGACGCCTGCCCCTGCGCCATGCCGAGCAGCATCTCGAACTCGATGCCGTCCCGCACGCCGCGTTCGCCGGCGAGCAGCCAGGCGTGGGCGACGTCGAACAGGTTGTGCCCGGCGACGCCGACCCGCACGTTCTCGATCCGCTGCGGCGTGAGCGCCCAGTCGAGCACGCGCTTGTAGTTGGTGTCCGAGTCCTGCTTGGTGTGCCAGGTGGCGAGCGGCCAGCCGTGGACCGAGGCCTCGACCTGCTCCATCGGCAGGTTCGCACCCTTCACCAGTCGGACCTTGATGCCGGCACCGCCACGGGCGCGGCGGGCGGCCGACCACTCCTGCAGCTCCTGCATCGCGGCGAGCGCGTCGGGCAGGTACGCCTGCAGCACGATGCCGGCTTCGAGTCCGAGGAACTCCGGCTCGTCGAGGAGCTTCGTGAAGACCGCGATCGTGAGGTCGAGGTCCTTGTACTCCTCCATGTCGAGGTTGATGAACTTGGCCGGGCTGGCGGCTGCGGCACGCTGGAAGAGCGGTCGCAGCTGCTCGACGATGTCGTCCACCGCGTGGCCGAACGCCCACGGCGAGTGCGGGTGCACCGTCGAGGACACCTTGATGGAGACGTAGTCGACGTCGTCGCGGGACAGGAGCTTGTGCGTGCCCTCGAGACGGCGGGCGGCTTCGCGCTCGCCCAGCACGGCCTCACCGAGCAGGTTGACGTTGAGGCGGACGCCGTCGCGCTTGATCCCGGCGATGGCCGGGCCGAGCTTGGAGTCGGTGGCGTCGACGATCAGGTGGCCGACCATGTTGCGGAGGACCCGTCGGGCGATGGGGACGACGACGTTCGGCAGCACCGGGGCCATGCCGCCACCGAGCCGGACGAGACCGCGGAGCGCGGCGGGCAGGAACCCGGGGGCGTCCGGGGCGATCTGGCGGAGCTTGCGGGCGGCGACGGCGAGGTCTTCCGGTCGCACGACCCCGTCGACGAACCCGACGGCGAAGTCGAGACCGGCGGGGTCGGCGAGCACGCCGGCGAGCTGCTTCGCGGAGCCGTCGACCGGGTAGGACTCGGCCTCGGCGAGCCACTGTCGGACGAGCGCGACGGACTGGTCCGCCAGGGCGTCGTGGTCGATGGCGGAGTCCTCGTGCAGCGTCGTCATGGGTTCAGTGTGGAGGTGCGGGATGCGGTAGCGGAAGTGAGCGTTCCTGATGGATACCGTTCAGTTGCGCTACCGTTCCGGTCGTGACCCGGCTAGCGTCGGACCATGCTCGACGTCCGCCGTCTCGTGCTCCTCCGTGAGCTGTCCATCCGCGGCACGATCGCGGCCGTCGCCGAGGCGGTGAACTTCACCCCGTCGGCGGTCTCGCAGCAGCTGAGCGCCCTGGAGCGGGAGGCCGGCGTGCAGCTCCTCCGCAAGGCCGGGCGTCGGCTCCAGCTCACCCCGCAGGCCGAGGTGCTGGTGGCCGCGGCGGGCCAGGTGCTCGACGTCCTCGAGCACGCGCAGTCGCAGGTCGAGGACACCCTGTCGTCCGTGCAGGGCCGCGTGCGGGTCGCCGTGTTCCAGTCCGCGGCGCTCGCCCTGATGCCGAGCGCCCTGCACGACATGGCCACGGAACACCCCGACGTCCGGGTCGAGATGGTGCAGCGGGAACCCGAGACCGCACTGAACGAGACGTGGGCTCGTGACTTCGACATGGTCATCGCGGAGCAGTACCCAGCGCATGCCGCACCGCACCTGCCCGGGCTCGACCGTTCCGACCTGACGACCGACGCGGTCCGGCTCGCGCTGCCCCCGCTCGACACGGCGCTGCGTCCGGTGTCGTCGCTCGAGGACGCCCGCGCCATGCCCTGGGTGATGGAACCCCGCGGGACCGCGTCGCGGCACTTCGCCGAGCAGGTCTGTCGGCGCTGGGGTTTCGAGCCCGACGTCCGGTACGAGACCGCCGACCTGCAGACGCAGATCCGCCTGGTCGAGTCGGGCAACGCGGTGAGCCTGATGCCGGACTTGATGTGGACCGGCCGGACGACGACCTGCCGACTGCTCGAGCTGCCGGATCATCCTCGGCGCACGATCTTCACCGTGGTGCGGTCCGCGGGGTCGTCGTCCCCGGCGGTCCGCGCACTCCGCGACGCGCTCGAGCGTGCGGCGGCAGCCGTCGGCGACTGATCCGCCAGCGCGCACGCCATCCAGCGCCGTGACCGGATCGAGACCTGGGCATCCGTCAGGATCCCGTCGGTGCAGACATCTCCTGGATGAGGGCACCTCCCGGTGCCCCGACCGGCATCCGAGGGGGATCCCATGAACCAGCCCTGCACCTCCACCACGCGACGGGTCGCTGCCATCGGCGCAGCCGTCGCCATCGTCACCGCGTCGTCGGCGTTCGGCATCGGCGCCGCGACCGCCGTCGCGGCCGAGCCCACGACCGCCACGAGCACGGCGACGCCCGGTACGCCGGCTGGTCCCGCCGTGCCCGTCACGACGGTCGACACCGACGAGCAGCCGGGAGGCCCGCCCACCGACCCGACGCCGGCTCCCGTCCCGGAAACGGCGGCACCAGAGCCCACAGCACCCACCGCACCGGCCACGCCTGCGACACCAGCGGCGCCAGCGGCGGCCGAGCCGACGCCGGCCGCCGACGACGGCAGCGACCTCGCCTTCACGGAACCGTCGACCGCCGAGGACCCGATCGAGCTCACCGCCACCAGCGGCACGCCCTTCACCCGCACCTTCGAGACCACGGGCGGCGACGGCACCGTCGGCTACGCCATCCAGGATGCGCCGTCCTCCGACTACTGGGTCAACGTCGACACCGGTGTCCTGAGCGGCGACCCGAAGGAGGCCGGGACCTTTCGGTTCCAGGTCGTCGCCCTGAGCGGCTCGACCGAGATCACGCAGTACGTCGAGCTGACGGTCGCACCCGGCGACCCCGTGGGCGTGACGTTCGGTGTCGCCACCCCCGACCACAACGGGCTGTGGCAGGTCGAGACCGACGGCACGATCTGGGAACAGGCCGCTGGTCAGGGCCGCGTCCGCATCGTGCCGAACATCCCCGTCGCCGAGGACACCCCGCTCACGCTCGCCGGCCTGGCGGTCGACGCGTACGGCAACCGGACCACGCCGGGTCCGGACTACCCCCGGTCGACGGTCACGAGCACGGACGACTCCGACGCGACGGTGTGGAACGACGGGGACTCCTCGAACACCGTGACCTTCGGCGGCACCGGCACCCGGACCGTGACGGTCTCCGAAGGGGGCGTCTCGACGTCGTTCGAGGTCGTGGTCGGCGCCGAGGACACCGACGAGCCCGCCGCTCCGGACACCATCGCGTTCACCGAGCCCTCGACGCCCGAGTCGCCCATCCGCATCGAGACCACCGCGGGCGAGCAGATCGAGCGCACCTTCACCGCGTCGGGGTCGTCGACGGAGCTGCACTACGTCCTGCTGACCGGCCCGACAGCGTTCCCCGTCCCGGGCAACGAACACCCGATCGCACCGCTCGGCCTCGCCGTCGGTGACACGAGCGGGGTCCTGAGCGGCGCTCCGACGGTGGCCGGCGAGTACGACTTCCAGGTCATGGCGATGAACGGGTCCCGCGCTGCCACCCAGTACGTCCACCTGTCCATCCGTCCGGCCGCGACGAAGGAACTCAGCCTGCTCGTCGGCACGATCGGGTCCCCGAAGGGGTGGCTCCGTGACGCCGATGGCCTGCGCGAGATCTTCGCGGAGAGCCCGAAGTCGATCCCGGTCGACGCCGTCCCGGTGGCGCAGGGGGCGACGATGGTCGTCCGGGTGACGGCCCTCGACGCGTTCGGGAACAGCACGAAGGAGTCCGACGGCGCGCAGCCCGTCGTGACGAGCAGCGTGGCCAGCGACGAAGTGACGCTGCCGTACGGCGAGTGGGAGCCCCGCGTCGGGTTCCCGCACGCCTCGCCGCACACCATCACGGTCGCCCTCGGCGACGTCTCGACCTCGTTCGACGTGGATGTGCGGCCGTCGGTCGCGACCGTCGGCAACCCGACCCCGACGGCCGGCGGCGGCGGGCACCTCGCCTACACGGGCGCCGACGCCTCCGGGCCGCTCGCGTGGGCCCTCGGCCTGCTCGCCGCCGGCGGCGGTCTGCTGGTCCACCGCCTGCGTCGCCGTCGCGCCTGAGTCGCGACGCCGGACGGACGGGAGGCACGGTGCGGGCCCGCACCGCGCCTCCCGTCCGTCCTTCCGCACCCACAGGACGCGCCGCGCGTGCGGGAGTCAGGCGGTTTCCCGCACGCACCCCCAACCCGGGTCACATTCCGATCGATCAGCCCGGATCGGCAACGTCATCCCGCTACGATCCGAGAACGCCGACATTCTCGGCAAATTCACATGATCCGGGCGATGAGCCCGGACCGACCCCTGGGGGGAACCCGTGCACCGCAGCACCTCCACCGTCCGTCGCGCCTGCGCCGTCGGCACCACCGTCGCCCTGGTCGGCCTGACCACCGGCCTCGGCATCATGACCGCGACGGCCGCCAACGCCGAGACGCTCGACACGACGCAGCCGATCGTGGCCGCCGAGACGCCCGCCCCGGTCGTCTCCGACGAGACGCCCGCACCGGCGGACCCGACGGCCGAGACGCCGGCACCCGCCGACGAGACCCCGGTCCCGACGGACGAGACCCCGGTCCCGACGGACGAGACCCCCGCTCCGACTCCGACCGACGAGCCCGTCGCGCCGGAGACCACCGCGCCGGCCGCCACCGAGGCTCCGAAGCCGACCGAGACCCCGAAGCCGGACGTCACGGCAAAGGCCGCCGACGCCACTGTCACCATCGAGGGCACGGCGAAGGTCGGTACCCGACTCGTCGCCGTCGTCACCGGCTTCGACGACGAGGCGGGGTACAAGTACTCGTGGACCGACCAGGACGGCAACGTCCTGTCGAAGGCCGCGAGCTACGTCGTCGACCCGACCGACGTCCGCAAGACCATCACGGTCGCCGTGACCGGCACGCTCCCCGGCGCGACCGAGACCTCCACGGTCGAGTCCGAGGCCACCGCGGCCGTGACGCAGACCCCGGCGTTCCTCGGCGAGGACGGCCAGCCCACGAAGGCCGGTGCCACGCAGGACAGCCCGCTCGAGCTGAGCACCGCCGCCGGTGACGCCTTCTCGCACACCTTCCGTGCGCAGGGCTTCCCGGAGCCGAAGTACAGCCTCGCCTGGTTCGACGACGAGGAGCTCGAGGACACCACGTACTTCGACGAGAACGGCGACGAGTACATCCCCGAGCCCGACGAGCAGCTGCCCTACGGCATCTCCTTCGATGCCTCGACCGGTGAACTCAGCGGCGTCGCCACCGACGCGTGGGAGTACACCTTCGCCGTCACCGCGACGAGCGGCACCGAGTCGGTCACCCAGTACGTGTCGCTGAACGTCGAGGCCGGCGCACCGCTCGGGGTGCAGGTCTACACGATCGACCGCGCACAGCTGACCGCTGACAAGCAGCGCACGTGGATCATCGCGCCCGACGGCTCGGTCTACACGGTCGACGCCGAGTCCACCGACGACTCCTTCTCGGTCGTGTTCACCGACGGCGGTCGTCCGACCGTGAAGCAGGGCGGCACGCTCGTCGTCCAGGGCGGGCTCGTCGACCGGTACGGCAACGACGTCCTGGCCGACGAGGACGAGGACGAGACGGTCCTGCCGACCGTCACGTCGGACATCGCCAGCGACGTGATCGCTCCGGACCCCGAGCTCGGTGACTTCGGCGTCGTCGGCGTCACCTTCCCGCACGCCTCGGTCCACAACCTGTCCGTCGCGTTCGGCTCGTTCAGCACGTCCTTCGCCGTCGAGGTCCAGCCCACCGTCACCGGCATCGTCGCGCCCGTCCCGGCTCCGCCGGCAGCAGCAGCCCCGGTCGCCCCGGTCAACGCCGGTGGCCAGCTCGCCTACACCGGCTCGGACACCACCGACGCCCTGCCGTGGGCCCTGGGCCTGCTCGTCGCCGGTGCCGGCCTCATCGGCGCCCGCTTCGCGCGCCGTCGTCGCGCCCAGCGCTGACACCCTGAGACGTCTCCCGTCCGTCGCGTGCCCGCGCGGTGGACGGGAGGCCCGTGACGGCCCCGCCTGCTCCTCCACCGGAGCAGGCGGGGCCGTTTCCGCATCCGCGCCCGGCCGGGTCCGCGCCGGTAGCGTGGGCGACATGCCCACGCTGCTGCACATCGACTCCTCGGCCGACCTCTCCCACTCCCGCTCGCGCGCACTGACCGCGGCCTTCGCCGACGCCTGGCGCGCCCGCGGCCCGGAGTACACGGTCGTCCGGCGGGACCTGCACGTCGACCAGCTCCCCCACCTGGAGACCTCGGCGTTGCACTGGGCCACAGCCGACCGCACTGCCGAGGAGACCGTCGCGCCCGAGGCCGAGGCCCTGCGTCAGGAGGTCATCGACGAGCTCCTGGCGGCCGACGTCGTCGTGGTGGGTGCACCGCTGTACAACTACACCGTGCCGTCGACCCTGAAGGCCTGGATCGACCGCATCCACGTCCCCGGCATCCTGACCGGCGGCGTGCAGCCCCTGGCCGGCCGACCCGTCGTGACCGTGGTGAGCCGCGGTGCCACCTACGACGCCGGCACCCCGACCGAGGGCTGGGACCACGGCTCGCCCGTCCTGCACATCGTGCTCGGCACCGCGCTCGGCATGAAGCTGTACCCGATCACCGTCAGCGCGACCCTGGCCGACCGGCTGCCGGACCTCGCGCCGCTGGCCGAGCACGCAGCCGCGGAGTTCGCGGACGCGAAGACGACGATCGAGCGCCTGGCGACGACGCTCGGCTGACCCGGCCGCCCGGGCGGGCCCTCGTCAGGCGGACGCTCGTCAGGCGGGCCGGACCTCGTCGGCCCGCCCGAGCAGGTCCGCGTGGAAGGCCGTCTGCGTCAGCGCGCTGGCGAGCAGGAACCCGGTCATCGACTCGATCCCGCCACTGAAGGGCACCCGGGCCGCGACCTCGAACAGCGTCGGACGGTCCAGCGCATCGAGGGCCGCGGCGACGTGGCGCGAGCGTTCCTCCCGGTGCAGGGCCAGGGTCTGCGCGCGGGTGACGACGTCACGGAACCGGTACTCGTGCCCCGGGCAGACCTCGAGGTCGGAGTACGGCTCGAGCCGCGCGAGCGAGGCCAGGTAGTCCCCGAGCGGGTTCGTGCCGGTCCGGCCACCGAGCCCGATGCCGGAGTTGATCCGCGGCAGCACGTGGTCGCCGGAGAACAGCAGCCCGTCGGCCTCGTCGAGGAAGCAGACGTGCCCGGCCGTGTGCCCCGGAGTCCACAGTGTTCGGATCGTCCGGCCGGGGATCGGCAGCGGGTCGCCGTCCTCGAGCAGCACGTCGGCGTACGGCGCCTCGATCCGCCCCATCCCGATCCGGCGTCCGCTGCCCCACGCCTCGACGACCCCGGCCCGCAGGTCTTCCGGCAGCCCCCACGTCGCGATGTCGGCGTCGTTCCGCTGGGCGTCGGTGCGCTCTCGTTCGAGCGCGCGGACCTCGAGGCCGTGCATCGCCACACGTGCTCCCGTCGCCCGGCGGACGGCGGCCGCGGCACCCAGGTGATCGGCGTGCAGGTGCGTCACGGCCACGAGCGACACGTCGTCCAAGGTGCGTCCGATCGCGGCGAGCCCGTCCCGCAGCTCGGCGAGCCCGCCGTCGGCCGACCACCCGGGGTCGATCACCGCGAGCGAGCCGTCCGACCCCTCGACGACGTACACGAGGGTCGCGTCGGGCACCCCGAACCGGAACGGCACCGCGAGGGTCCAGATGCCCGGCCGGACCTGCTCGGCGGGTGGCAGGACGCCGTCGCGGAGCGCGGCGGCCTGCACGGGGCTGATCGGTTCCGGGGCCGGCGCTGCCGGCGGGGGCACGGTCGTCACGCCGGCCACCCTACCGATGGCCTCGCGAGGTCAGGATTGAAATGCTGGGTTTCAAGCCTCACATCTCAGTATCGTCCAACCGGTCGAGAGGAAGCCATGCGCAACAAGTGCACAGCACCGGCATTGGGAATCATGCTTGTACTGGGGATCACCTCGTGCACACCTTCGACGAACGGACCGCTCCGGTTCACCGACAGCGGCACCGTCTGGTGCCAGAGCGCCCGACTCGATGGTTCGATCGGCATCCCCATCGACAGGGCGAACGGTCCGCCCGTCGTGGTCACCGGCATCAGAACGCCGGAGCAGACCGGCGTGACGACGCACGAAGTCCTGTTGGTTCCGGTCTCCCCGTACAGCAGGACCGGATCGGTGTCGTGGCCGTTGGCGGAGGAATGGGGCGATCCGAGGTCTGCGATCGGCCGGTCTGTTCCAGCAGGCGAGCACTTCGACCTCGCCATTCACCTGTCACGCGACAAGGGAACATCAGGTACGACGGGCCCCATCTTCATCGGCTACAAGGCCGAAGGTCGCTCGTACACGGCCAACACCTACACCCAGGTGAAGATGGAGCCGGACTGCCGGCGCTGAACGTTCTGGCGGTGCCTGGTGAGCAGAAATGGTCGGGTGCGGGCACTGGACCCGACCATTTCTGCTCACCGAACGCACGTGCCGGGCGGAGCACGGGCCTCCAGGCAGACAGCCCGGCCCACGCGCGCGAGTAGACAGGACCCATGGAGATCGCACCGATGCTCGCCAAGGCCGTCGCCACCGTCCCCGACCCGGACAGCACGAAAGGCGGGCTGCGGTACGAACCGAAGTGGGACGGCTTCCGCGGCATCGTGACCATCGACGGCGACGACGTCGAGATCGGCAGCCGCGGGGCCAAGCCGCTCACCCGGTACTTCCCCGAGCTCGTCGAGGCGTTCCGCGCGCAGTTCGGCGGGCGCGACCACCCGGTCGTCCTGGACGGCGAGGTGATCCTGCGCTCCGGCGAGCCCGGTGCCGAGCGTCTCGACTGGGAGGCGCTGTCGCAACGCATCCACCCGGCGGCCTCACGGATCGCCAAGCTCAGCGTCGAGACGCCAGCGCAGTTCGTGGCCTTCGACCTGCTGGCGGTGGACGGCGAGGAGCTGGTGGACCGCCCCTTCGACGAGCGTCGCGAGCGCCTGGAGCAGCTCGGCGACGCGATGACCGACCCGCTCTTCGTCACCCGCACCACGCTCGACGTCGAGCAGGCACGCGAGTGGCTCACCACCTTCGAGGGCGCCGGACTCGACGGCGTCGTCGCGAAGCCCCGCGCACGGCCCTACGAACCGAACAAGCGCTCGATGCTCAAGGTCAAGCACCACCGGACCGCCGACGTCGTCGCGATCGGCTACCGCGTGCACAAGAGCGGCTCCGGCGTCGGGTCGCTGCTGGTCGGCCTGTACGACGCGGACGGCGAGCTCCGCCAGGTCGGCGGCGTCTCCGCCTTCTCCGACAAGCGCCGGGCCGCGTTGATCGATGAGCTCGAGCCCGTCGTGCTCCGCGATGCGGACGGGAGGCCCGTCACCGGTGACGGGGAACGGTCGCGGTTCTCGTCGGGTCGCGACACGTCGTTCGTCCGGCTGGCGCCGGAGTTGGTGCTCGAGGTCCGGTACGACCAGATGGAGGGCGACCGGTTCCGGCACACCGTGCAGTTCGAGCGGTGGCGGCCCGACCGCGACGCGACGTCCTGCGGGTTCGAGCAGCTCGAGGTGCCGAGTGCGTACGACCTGAACGACGTGCTGTCCTGACGGTGGAACGCGACCCGGTGTCCGTTTGTCGCTGTCCTGTGCTGGTTCCGGAAAAGTAGTTAGCCGAACTAGCGAAGCCATGCCAGGATGTCCACAGCAGCACGAGGCATCCAGTCCGGATGCCCAGATCGGAGCGGATCGACATGAGCACCAGCACGCTTGTCCGCCACCCTCGGCGGAGCCCCTTCACAGAAGTCCGAGAGGCACGGCGCCAGCGCGTCCTGCAGCTCAGCGCGGTCATCAGCGCCATCGCCGGCGTGACCGCCACGGCACTCGCACTCGTCACGGTCGGACTCGGCTTGTGATCGTCGACGGCATCACCGACGTGCACCGCGGCACCTGGTCGCGACTCACCCGCCTGCACACCGCGAGCATCGGGCTGCCGACGCACACCACGCGCGTCGAGGACCCGGACCGCCAGCGCGACGTCTCCTCCGCAGCCTGAGGCTCGGCCGCTCGGCCGCTCGGCCTCAGCTCGGCTTCTTCGCCCGTGAGGGCTGCACGCGCGGCGGCTCCCCCGGCATCTTCGGGAAGTCCGGCGGGAACGGCAGCTCACCCTCGCCGTTCGCCAGGTCCCGTTCCCACCACTCGAGAAGCGGTGCGATGCTGCCCGGCTGCTGCCCCATCGACTCCCACGGGTCGCCGGTGGTCCGCAGCCGCTCCGGCACCGTCCGGATCGTGAAGGTCGTCGGATCCGCGGTGGGCAGTTCGTCCCACGTGATGGGCGTCGACACCGAGGCGTGCGCCAGGGCCCGGGGGCTGTAGGCACCGGCCATCGTCCGGTCGCGGTTCGCCTGGTTGAAGTCGACGAAGATCCGCTGCCCCCGCTCCTCCTTCCACCACGCCGTCGTGACCCGGTCGGGCATCCGGCGTTCGAGTTCACGCGCCGCGGCGATCACCGCGTGCCGCACGTCGAGGAACTCGTGTTCGGGGCGGATCGGCGCGAACACGTGCAGGCCGCGGTTGCCGCTCGTCTTGATCCAGGTGGTCAAGCCGACCTCGTCGAGGACCTTCCGCAGCTCCTCGGCCACCGGCACCGTGTCGCCGAAGTCGGTGCCGGGCTGCGGGTCGAGGTCGATGCGGAGCTGGTCCGGGTGGTCGCTGTCCTCGGCACGAGAAGCCCACGGGTGGAACACCACCGTGTTCATCTGGGCTGCCCACACCGCCACGGCCGGCTCGTCGATGACGAGCTGCGGGTGCGACCGGGCACTCGGGTAGGTCACCGTCACCGAGCGGACGTAGTCGGGGGCACCCTTCGGCGGGTTCTTCGAGAAGAACTGCTCGCCGTCGACACCGCCGGGGAACCGCTGCAGCGAGATCGGCCGGTCGCCGTTCGCCCGGACGAAGGCGTCGCCCACCGTCACCAGGTACTCCGCCAGGTCGAGCTTCGTGATGCCCGCCCCGGGCCAGAGCACCCGCGAGGGGCTGCTGATCCGGACCTCGCGGTCACCGTCGGCCCCTGGCACCCGCACCGTCGTCGCTTCGCTCGCCATGCAGCGGACCGTACACGCGTGGCGGCCGCCCGCCCGCAGCCGGGACCGCCCGCGCTCCCGCGCTTCCGCAAGACACCGGTGTTCCCTGGTCGAACACGCGCACGCCGGTGTTCAGCGCGCGGACACCGGTGTCTTGCGGGCAGACTTCACATCACGTTCCAGTGCAGGTGGCCGTTCGCGTCAGGGCCCTTGCCGCCGCAGGTGTACGAGTTGCCGCTCGCGGCCTGGGCGACCACTCCGGCCTGCGCATCGGCGCAGAACGCCCCGGGCGTGATGAAGTCCTGCGACGGCGCGGGCGCCTGCTCGACGGGCGCGGGAGCAGGAGCAGCTGGCGCAGGCGCGGGAACCGCGGGGGCCGGAGCAGGCTCGACGTATGACCCGACCGCGGTCACCTCGGGCACCGGTGCCGTCGACACGGTCCTGGACACCTGGACTCGGTCCGTCTCGACGCCGTCGGTGGTGGTCACTCGGTACGTGCGGGTGAGCACGCCGTCGACACCCGCCGTCTGCAGCCGCGTCTGGCCCTTCGCCAGGGTCGGATCGTCGATGGTGGTCTTCCGGAAGTGGATCGGGAAGTCCTTCGAGACCTCCGACACCTCGACGACCGGGGTCGGCGTCGGGGTTAGCGTCGCGCTGGGTGTCGGGGTCGTGGCGACGTCGGCGACGGCTCGCGGAGCAGCCGTGTCCTGGCTGGCACTGGTCACGGCGGCACCGACCACAGCACCGGCGGTGCCCACGCCTCCGACCCAGATCACCGCTGCGATCGCGACGACGACCGAAGCCTTCGCCTTCGTCGGTAGTGCTGACCAGCGCATCCTGCGACATCCCCTCGTGTTCGGTACGACGATCCAGGGTGCCCCGTGCTCCGTCGACCGCTGCACCCCCACTCCGGGGCAGCCGCGCTGTGAGGATGAACCGCCCGCCGGGCAGGATGGGCGAGTGAACGCGTACCTCGGCATCGACCTGGCGTGGGGGCTCGGCTCCGAGCGGAAGGCCGCGAACGAGACCGGGCTGGTGGCGATGGAACACGACGGCACGCTCACCGACGCCGGGTGGGCCCGCGGGGTGGACGCCGTCACGGACTGGATCGCCGAGCACCTCGGGCCACGATCCCTGATCGCCGTCGACGCCTCGCTCGTCGTGACGAACCCGACGGGCATCCGCGAGTCCGAGCGGCAGGTCGGGCAGCGCTACGGCCGGTGGAAGGTCGCGGCAAACCCGACCAACCAGGCGTCGGCGGCGAGCGCCGGCTCAGCACTGCTCGACCGGCTGACCACGCTGGGCGTCGGCTACGTCTCCGACACGGACTCGATGCGCCGACGCGCCGGTCCGGCGATGTTCGAGTGCTACCCGTACACGACGCTGGTGGGGGTGGAGGAGCTCGGCTACGACGTGGAACGACCCCGGTACAAGCGACTCGACCTCCGGATCCCTGCCGCCGAGGCTCGTGCCCGTCGTGCCGGAGCCTTCGACGAGCTGGTCCGGCGGCTGCGCGAGACCCCGCTCGATCCGCCGCTGCTGCTGGACTCACACCCGCTGACGCAGCGGCTCGCCGACCCGTCGGTGCTGCACGGTCCGACGCACAAGCACCGCGAGGACCTGCTCGACGGCGCGCTGTGCGCGTGGACGGCGGCGTTCTGGGAGCGACACGGCGACGACCGCGTGCAGATCCTGGGAGGTGATCCGGCCCTCCCCACCGACACGCCGGACGAGGCGGGCCGCCGGCCCGTCGTGGTGGCGCCCGCACGCCCGTCGCAGCGCTGACGGCGCGAGAAGGATCAGATCTCGCCCGTTGCTGCCGCCGTGCAGATCACCTTCGTGAGGAGTTCGCGAAGGGGTTGCAAGTCACCGAGCATCGACCGGCGGGCGGCGTGATGGTTCTCATTCGTCGTGACCCTCCGCCAGTCGAGCACGACACCGCGCTCGGCCGCGTACTCGCGCCAGAACTCCCGCTGGGTTCGCCCGTTGCCCTCCATGAAGGGATGGATGTAGTTGAGCGTCGCGAACTGTTCGGTCAAGAAGTCCAGAGGACGCTCCGGCATCCGGGGCGAAGCGAGCTCATCGTCCAGCCGGGCCATCCGTGCGGGGATCAGTTCAGGCACCAGGAACGGTTCGACAGGGTTCTTCGCGATGCCGTCGAGCCGGTACTCACCTGCCCAGACGTAGACGTCCTGGAAGAGATGGGCGTGGATACGGCGCACCCGTTCCGATGGCAGGAGCCCCGCGAGTCCGGGAACCTCACCGAGCAGGAGGTCCAACTCTCGGTCCTGCACCTCGGGGACCTCGAGTTCCGCGAGTTGATCACGGCTCGTGGCCCCGAACTTGTTGCGGAGGACGTACTGGTCGTCGTAGTACCCGCCGTCGGGTCGAGGACTCACCGACGGTGCGCGAAAGCCCGGAGCTCCTCGCGACTGATCTCGCCCTTCGCGAAGCGGTCCATGTACCGGATCCACTCGGGGTTGTCCTTGAAGCCTTCGAGTCGCCCGGAGTGGATCACCGCAGCGACGGCGCGCGTCCGCTTGACGCGCTCCGAGCCGGAGACGGTCCGAACCATTCGCTTGGGCATGCACCAATGCTACGCCGGGGCGCCCACGTGTTCCAGACCCGCCAGGACGGCCCGTCGTGGTGGCGCCCGCACGCCCGTCGCAGCGGAGGCCGCGCGGCTAGGGTTGAGCGGTGAGCACGACGACCGAACCCCTGCACATCGGGCTGGTGTCGCTGCACACCTCCCCCGGAGACGAACCAGGTTCGGGCGAGGTCGGCGGCATGAACGTCGTCGTCCGGCACCAGGCCGAGGCGCTGGCCGACCTGGGCCACCACGTGGACATCATCACGCGCCGGTCCGCGCCGACGCAGCCGGACTCGGTGTCGCTCGTACCGGGTGTGTGCCTGCGGTTCCTGTCCGCGGGGCCGGCCGAGCCGGTACCGAAGGGTGAGCACGACGCGTTCATCGAGCCGTTCCGTCACGAGCTGGAGCAGCTCGGGCCGTTCGACGTGCTGCACTCGCACCACTGGTTCTCCGGTGCCGCCGCGCTGCCCGTCGCCCGCGAGCGCGGCATCCCCCACGTGCAGTCGTTCCACTCCATCGCCGCCGACCCGGCCACACCGCTGTCCGAGGGCGAGCGCCCCGAGTCCGCCGGCCGCATCGCCGGCGAGGAACTGCTGGCTCGCGAGTCGGACGCCGTGGTCGTGGTGTCCGAGGCCGAGGCCTCGACCGTGCGGACCCGGCTCGGCGGCGACGACGCCCGGATCTGGATCGTGCCGCCGGGGGTCGACGGGTCCGTCTTCCGCCCCGCCGCGGTCGGTGCGCGCCGAGCCGCCACCCCCTACGTCGTCGCGGCGGCACGCGTGCAGCCGCTCAAGGGACTGGACCTGGCGATCGAGGCGATCGCCGACATCAGTCTGGAGGCCCGCCCCACGTTGGTCATCGCGGGCGACGTCTCGAGTGAGGCCGGCGACTACGTGGACGAACTGCGTCGGCTCGCCGACGCGCGGGGCATCGCCGACCACGTCACCTTCATCGGCCCGCAGTCGCGTGCCGACCTGGCGTTCCTGTTCCGTGGCGCGGCAGCCGTGCTCGTGCCGTCCCACTCCGAGACGTACGGGCTCGTCGCGCTCGAGGGCTCCGCTTCCGGGGTGCCGGTCGTGGCCGCCGCTGCAGGGGGCCTGCGTGAGGCCGTGGTCGACGGGGAGACGGGCGTCGTGCTCGAGTCCCGTGACCCGCACGACTGGGCGGCGGAGATCGAGCGGATCCTGACGGATGCGCCGTACGCCGCCGGGCTCGCTGCAGCGGGGCGGGAGCACGCGGAGCGGCTGAGCTGGGAGCGGTCCGCCGCGGGGCTCGAGGACGTCTACCGCCGGGTGCTCGGGCGCTCGTGAGCGGGTCGGGCGGTCGGTTCGCCGCGTTCTGGGCGGCGATCGACGCCGTGCCCGTGGAGCCGGACGCCGAGGCGCTCTACGACGTCGGATCGGCCGAGGGCCGGCTGCGGCGTGCGAACCTGACGCGGTACCTGGAGCGGTCCGGGCCGGCGGCCGACACGCTGCTCGTGGCCGAGGCCCCGGGCTGGCGTGGCATGACGAACACGGGTGTGCCGTTCACGAGCATGCGCGAGCTCGGACCCGAGTACCTCGTGCTGCCGGAGCCGACCGCGCCGTGGGAGGCGTCGTCCCGCGTCGTGCACGCTGCGCTGGAGGGCTGGCGCGGTGCGCTCCCGGTCACGTGGGCGATCTTCCCGCACCACCCCTTCGTGGTACCCGACAGGCTGACGAACCGAACGCCCCGACCCACGGAGGTCCGCTCGGGCGCGCCCGTCGCGCTCGCGCTGCTGGAGGCCCTGGGCGGGGTGGACCGGGTCCGGGTGGTCGCCGTCGGTCGGAAGGCGCAAGGGGCGCTCGCCCTGGCGGGCATCGAGGCGATCGCCGTGCGGCACCCGGCGCAGGGCGGCGCGAAGCAGTTCACCGACCAGCTGCGGGCGCTGGACCGCTAGCCAGCTGGTCGATCCCGCGCGCGTCCCGCTCAGGCGGAGCGGACCTCGACACCCTTGGCCGCGAGCCGCTCGGCGACGTGGGCCGGCAGCGGTGCGGCGGCGTACACGGTGCGGAGCTCCGGCAGGTCGAGCAGGTCGTCCCAGTTCTGCGGGTCGAAGCGGTCGTCCGAGCCGTCCCAGCCGGGGTGGACGTCCTGCAGCACCTCGAGGTCGGAGTCCACGGTGATCTCGGTGACGAGCGACAGGTGCGACGGCAGCAGGTCGAGGTCGTCGTAGTACTCGCGCGCCCGGTCGTCCTGCCCGTCGACGTCGAGGTCCTCGTCGGTCTCGTCCTCGGCGTCCGGGTCGTAGGGCTCGAGGACGTCGAGGTCGTAGCAGAGGACGTCGAGCACCAGGAGCTTCGCGTTGAAGTCCGCGAACTCGATGGGCTCCTCGGTGGTGTTCGACTGCTGGTCCATGGCCCGGAGCGTATCCGTCGACGAGCGACCGTGTTGCGATCGAGAGAAACCTTCCTGTGGGACTGGACAGCAAGGCATCTCGCGCGCAAGGGTGACGCATGGCCACCACCAAGACGGACCGCCCACAGCAGGAGCAGCACGAGCTCCGCCGGGTCATCGGTCCCAAGCTCCTGCTGCTGTTCATCGTCGGCGACATCCTCGGCACGGGTGTCTACGCGCTCACCGGCCAGGTCGCGGCCGAGGTCGGCGGGGCAGCGTGGCTCCCCTTCCTCATCGCGTTCGCGGTCGCGCTGCTGACGGCGTTCTCGTACCTCGAACTCGTGACGAAGTACCCCCAGACCGCCGGCGCCGCCCTCTACGTGCACAAGGCGTTCGGCATCCACTTCGTCACCTTCATCGTGACGTTCATCGTGATGTGTTCCGGGATCACGTCGGCGTCGACGGCATCGCGGGCGTTCGCGGCGAACCTGGGCGCCGGGTTCGGCATCGAACTGCCGAACGGCGTGGTGATGCTCATCGCGATGGGGTTCATGCTCGCCGTGATGTTCATCAACTTCCGCGGTGTGAGCGAAAGCGTCAAGACGAACGTCGTGCTGACGCTGGTCGAGCTGTCCGGTCTCGTCATGGTGATCCTGATCGGGTTCTGGGCGATCGCGGGCGGCAACGCGGACTTCTCGCGCGTCGTGATGTTCGAGACACCGGAGGACAAGTCCCTGCTGCTGTCGATCAGCACCGCGACGTCGCTGGCGTTCTTCGCCATGGTCGGGTTCGAGGACTCGGTCAACATGGCCGAGGAGACGAAGGACCCCTCGCGCATCTTCCCGAAGATCATGCTCACCGGCCTCGGCATCACCGCCGTGATCTACGTCCTCGTGTCCATCTGCGCCGTGGCCGTCGTGCCGATCGGTGAGCTCGCCGGCAACGAGACCCCGCTCGTCACCGTCGTGCAGACCGCCGCGCCGGACTTCCCGATCGCGGACCTGCTGCCCTTCATCTCGATGTTCGCCGTCGCCAACACCGCCCTGATCAACATGATGATGGCGTCGCGCCTGCTCTACGGCATGAGCAAGCAGGGCGTGCTGCCGGGCTTCCTGTCCCGCATCTCCCCCGCCCGTCGCACCCCGTCGACCGCGATCGTCTTCACCACGCTCATCTCGCTGCTGCTGATCGGGTGGGTCTCGCTCGACCCGGACTCCCCCATCGTCGTCGTCCTCGGTGGCACCACCTCGCTGTTGCTGCTGACGGTGTTCGCCGTCGTGAACGTGACCGTGCTCGTGCTGCGCCGCGACAAGGTCGACCACAAGCACTTCCGCGCCGGCGTGATCATCCCGGTCATCGGCATCGTCACGTGCCTGTGGCTCGTCATGCCGTTCTCGTCCGGACGTGACCCGCAGCAGTACCAGATCGCCGGTGCCCTGCTCTCCCTGGGCGTGCTGCTCTGGATCCTGACCTGGTTCACCCACGGGCGGAAGCAGGCCGAGAAGGCCCCGACCGGACTCGTGACGGAGCCGACGAAGGTGCAGCGCCCGCCGCACGACCACCGCGACGTCTGATGGACGCGACCAGTGTCATCTGGACCATCGTCATCGCGGTGATCGCCGCGCTGTCGCTGTCCGCCGGAGGCTGGCGCCTGCGTCGGGGTCGGGGTCGACAGGACGGTCGACGCGGGCGGTGACCGCCGTGCACGAATGACCCATGACGGTTCTGGTTCGCGAAGCCCTGCGCTTCGTGAACCAGAACCGTCACTCGTTGCCGGGGATGCACCCGACCCGGGGCGAGCAACCGGCGGCGAACCCCGATCCCCGAACGTGCGACCACGGCGGGCCGCCGCATGCTTCCCAGGAGGCGCCCGTACGCTCGTGCTGCCCATCCTGCTCCGCCCGCCCCGCCCGTCGAGAGGTCCCGTCATGCGCCGTGTCGGCATCACCCTCGCCTCGGTGTTCGGCGCCGGGATCGTGGCGGTCGGCATCGGCGTGGTCGTCCTCGTGGTGATCGCGGTCAACTCGATCGCCGGCATCGCGAAGTCGAGCGCCGCCACCCCGACTCCCGCGTGCCCGGCCGTTGCGTCGAAGACGATCGGCGGGATGGTCGTGCCGGCCGGACCCGTCGGCGGCTTCTGCCAGGACCGCCTGGTGAACGCCGCGTACGTGATCCAGGCCGCCCAGGCGCTCGGCATCGGCCCGCACACGCAGGCCGTCGGGGTGATGACCGCGATCGGCGAGTCGAGCCTGGTGAACCTGGACCACGGCGATGCAGCGGGTCCGGACAGCCGAGGCCTGTTCCAGCAGCGCGACAACGGCGCCTGGGGCACGTACGAGCAGCGGATGGACCCGTACACGGCCGCGTCGATGTTCTACGCGAAGCTGGTGAAGGTGCCGGGCTGGAAGACGATGAGCCCGACGCAGATGGCGCACGCGGTGCAGATCAACTCGGACCCCGACCACTACGCGAAGTCGTGGCCGCAGGCGAAGGCGATCGTCGAGGAGCTCACCGGCCAGGACGTGCCGGACGCCGCTCCCCAGGGCTGACCGCTCACGACGCCACCGCCTGCGTGTCGTCGTCGAACTCGACGATCGCGGCTCCCCCGGAGTGCACGACGACCTGGGCGCGGAGCCGGACCGACTGCTCGTCGAGGGCGCACGCGCAGGCGTCGACCCACTCCCAGTCCACCGGGTAGAGCCGGTCGGCGTCGGGGCGCTCCCACACGAGCACGACGTCGACGGCACCGAGCTGCGCCACGATGTCGGCGATCAGGGCCGCGAAGTCGTCGACGTGTTCGTCCGGCGAGTACGGCAGGTCGGCGATCGGCAGCAGGAACGGGATCGACATCCCGCGGTCGTCGAGGAACAGCACCCAGCACTGTCGGCGCAGGGGCCGTTCGACGACGGCTTCCACGAGTGCGACGACGTCGTCGTCGGTGCGAACGGGTTCACGGATCAGGCGGTCGAGCATCTCGGTGTCAGGCATGGCTCCAGCGTGACCGCCGAACCACCTCCACCGAGGCGGACGCAAGCTTCTGTGGAGAGCAGCTCGACAATCCCCGCCTGTGGAGGAACGAACGCCTAGATGCCGTGCGTGACCGAGCTGTCGACGAGGAGCAGCGAGGCGAAGAACACCGCGACGATCGCCGCCATGCCGACGAGCACCACCGGCCAGGTCAGCCGCCGCCGCACGAGCCGCAGCACGCAGACCGCGAGCGTCGCGACCAGCACCGCCGCCACGATGATCGGCCCCACGACGACCACCGAGTCGCCCAGCGTCTCGTTGCAGGTGTTGCCCGGCGCCGCGCACGACACGAACGCGAGCGACATGAGCTTGATCCCCCACCCCGCTGCCAACGCACCGACCGTGAGCACCACGAGCAGGGCGGTGGAGGCGACCACGTCCGCGACGCGAGCTCGCCCTGCCAGGGGGTGCCGGGCCTCCCGACCGAAGCGTGCCGGGCCGGACCCGAGCGGATCGGGGCCCGAGCCGGGACCCACGCCGGAGGCCGGGTCGGTGCGTCGCGCGGGCGCGCCCATCAGGAGCGCCGACCACGCGTCGACCAGAGGGCGAGCGCGATGAGGACGGGCTGGCCGAACAGGCGGACGAAGCGCTTCTCGTCGCTGTCCAGGCCGAAGGCGTCGCGACGGTTGACCCACTGCGACAGGTTGCCGGGGAAGATGACCGTGAAGAACAGGGCCGCGACCGAGCCGACGAAGCGGCGGGCCGGCTTCGGGGCGAGCGCCAGCGCCGACCCGAGTGTGATCTCCGCCACCCCCGACGCGAGCACCGTCGCGTCGTCGTCCAGGGGGACGAAGTCGGGCACCTGCGCCGTGAACTCCTTGCGCGCGAAGGTGAGGTGACTCGTGCCCGCGACGACGAGGGCCAAGCCGAGCAGGACGCGGAAGACAGAACGCATGCCCCCATGGTGCCCGCTCCCTCGA
Source organism: Curtobacterium sp. MCSS17_011 (assembly GCF_003224275.1). Lineage (NCBI taxonomy): Bacteria > Bacillati > Actinomycetota > Actinomycetes > Micrococcales > Microbacteriaceae > Curtobacterium > Curtobacterium sp. MCSS17_011. Next base: position 42,331 of record NZ_QKLE01000028.1, read on the forward strand.
TCGGATGCCCGCGCTGCGCGACCTGGACGTGTACGAAGCGAGGTTCACTCGCTAACATGCGGTCCATGGGAGCAGTCGCTCGGGACCACGAACCGCCGGCGGCTCCGGCGACCTTCGCGGTGTTGCTCGGACCGGTCGCGTTCTACCTCGGCATCATCGTGCCCGCGCAGTCGACCGTGCGGCACGTGCTGCTCGCTGCCGTGTTCGGGCTGGTGTGCGTGCTGAGCGGCTGGCGGGCGATCCGGATCGCCGGTCGCCGTCGGGCGGTGCAGGTGTGGTCGTGGATCGGCATCGTGATCGGGGCAGCCGGGCTCGTCATGCTCGTCTGGCAGGTGCTCGTGATCGTGACGGGCGGCGCGTTCCCGCCGCCGTTCTGGTCGCCGTACGCCAACCGCTGACGCCGGGTCACCAGCCGAGCGTGCCGGGCGCGCCCTTGAACGGCCCGACGATGTCCGCCGTGATCCAGCCGCCGTAGAAGTCGCCCTCCTGCGCCTGGACCCGTTCGCCGCCGACCTCGCACGAGTCCATCGCCGACGGGTAGATCGCGACCCGTTCCCGCAGCGACTCGTAGCCGGCCACGGGCGTCGGGTAGTTCCAGGCGGCACGGCTCGCGACCGTCCCGTCCCCGCCGACGATGTCGAAGTACCGCGCCAGGCCCTTGAACTCGCACATGCTCGAACCCGGCGCCCCGACGAGCGCACCCTCGGCCAGGTCGGCCATCGGCAGGTAGTAGACCGGCGGGTGCGAGGTCTCGAGCACGCGGACAGCGTCCGTCGTGTCGGCGACGACCGTACCGCCGAGGCGGACGACGACGCGGGCGGCGACCCGCTCGACGGCGGGCGGGCGGGGGTAGTCCCAGACGGACTCCTGGCCGGGGCCGGGCTCTGTCCTCTTCGGGTGGCGCATGCTCCAGGTCTACGCCCGGTGCCTGCGGTGCAGCCGCGTGCGCGCGGGCGTGCACGTCCGTGCGCCCGACCTTTCGCGCCCAGCGACACCTCACGCGCGCGGCGGCGCGAGAAGTGTCGCCCAGCGCGAAACCCCACCCGGGCCGCCGCGAACGCCCGCGACCGCCCGCGTGCGGGCGTGCGCGGAATCGCCTCCGGGTACACCATGGGCGGGTGACGACGACGACACGCACCCTGTTCCGACGGAAGCCCATCGACACCATCGATGACGAGGCCGGGGGCGAGGGCGGCCTGAAACGGCACCTCGGTCTGTGGCAGCTCACCGCGATCGGCATCGGCGGCATCATCGGTGCCGGCATCTTCACCCTCGCCGGCACCGTCGCGAACGGCGTCGCCGGACCCGCGGTGCTGATCAGCTTCCTGGTCGCCGGGGTCGCGAGCGCCGCCGCTGCACTGTCGTACGCCGAGTTCGCCGGGCTCATCCCGAAGGCCGGCAGCGCGTACACCTACGGCTACGCGGTGCTCGGGGAGATCGTGGGGTGGTTCATCGGCTGGGACCTGCTGCTCGAGTACACGGCGATCGTGGCGGTGGTCGCGATCGGCATCTCCGGCTACGTGGGGTTCCTGGTCGGCCAGTTCGGCATCGACCTGCCCGCCTGGATGCTCGGAGCCCCGGGCACCGGTGACGGCCACGTGATCGACGTCTTCGCGATCGCCCTGTGCCTGCTCACCGCCTTCGTGCTCACGCGCGGCATCCGGAGCGCCGCCCGGTTCGAGTTCGTCGCCGTCGGCATCAAGGTGGCGCTCGTCGTGCTCATCGTGGTGCTCGGGGTGTTCCACATCAACAGCGCGAACTACTCCCCGTACTTCCCGTTCGGCTTCGGCGGCGTGATGACCGGTGCCGCCACGGTGTTCTTCGCCGTGTTCGGCTACGACGCCATGTCCACCGCGGCCGAGGAGTCCACCGACGCCCGCAGGCACATGCCGAAGGCGATCCTGCTGTCCCTCGGCATCTCGATGGTCCTGTACGTGCTCGCGACGCTCGTGCTCACCGGGATGCAGAACTACAAGGACATCGTTCCGGCCTCGGGCTTCTCGTCGGCGTTCGCGTCGGTCGGGCTCGGCGGTGTCGCCAACGTCATCGCGATCGGTGCCATCGTCGGCATCGTCACGGTGCTCGTCACCTTCATGCTCGGTGCCTCGCGCGTCTGGTTCTCGATGAGCCGCGACGGCCTGATGCCGAAGTGGTTCGCGAAGACCGACCCGAAGCGCCACGTGCCGACCCGGGTGACGTGGATCCTCGGCATCGCGTCGGCGATCCTGGCCGGCGTGCTGCCGATCGGCGTCGTCGCCGAACTCACGAACATCGGCATCCTGCTCGCGTTCGTGGTCGTGTGCTCGGCCGTGGTGGTGCTGCGCTACCGGCAGCCCGACCTTGACCGCCAGTTCCGGCTGCCGTTCATGCCCGTCATCCCGATCATCGGCGTCATCGCGTCGCTGTGGCTCGTCACGTTCCTGCAGTGGGAGACGTGGGTGCGGTTCGCGATCTGGTTCGCGATCGGGCTCGGCGTCTACTTCGGGTACTCGCGGAAGCACAGCAAGCTGGCCGAGCAGGCGAAGCGCTGAGCACAGCCGACGAAGCGCCGCGCACAGCCAACGCCGACTGCGACCGCGCCGTTCAGCGCCGCAACGTCTCCCGCGGGTACTCCCCGAACCGGTTCGCGTACACCGAGGCGAACCGCCCCATGTGCGCGAACCCCCAGCGCCGCGCGACGTCGGCCACCGAGGTCGCCTGCGGGTCGAGGATCCGCAGCTCCTCGTGCACGCGACCGAGCCGCACCTCGCGCAGGTACGTCATCGGCGAGCGCTCGAACGCCCGCTGGAACGACTCCTGGATCCCGCGGATGCTCAGCCCCGCGGCCTGCGCGATGTCGGCGACGGTCAGGGGCTCGTGCGCGTGCGCCTGGATGAACTCGACCGCGGCCCGGAGCCGTCCGTCGCTGCGGGTGCCGTAGCCCGCGGGGAACCGTTCGGCCTGCAGCGGGTAGATCCGGAACAGGGCACGGGCGACGTCACGCTGCGCCTCGTGCCAGGCGAGGGACCCCTCGCCCTCCTCGCGCAGCGCGCGGAGCGCACCGGACACGGCGGTGCGCCACAGGGCCACCGCGGAGGGGTCCGGCGCGACGGTGGTGTCGAAGGCCATGGTGCCGTCGACCAGGTGGTCCTCGGCGGCGACGTCGAGCACCAGGTCGCGGCGCAGGTGCACCAGGCGCTGGTCCCAGTCCTGGTACTCCATCTCGAACCGGCGCTCGACGGGGAACATGGTGGGGACGCCCGGCTGCATGCGCACCTCGTCGCGGCCGACGTCGACGCGGGCCTCACCGCGCTCGAGCCACTGCACGACGACCTCGCCCTCGGTGGCGACGTCTCCCCGCAGGTACCCGTGCATCTGGGAACGGCGGATGCTCAGCCGTTCGTCACCGACGCCGACGTACTTGAACCAGTAGTCCTGGTCGAGGGCCCGGGAGTACCAGGCCTTGCCCGCGTACATGCCGGCGAGCGAGCTGATGGCTTCGTCGGTGTCCTGGCCGGCCACGGCGACGAGCGAGCGTGGTGGAGCAGGCAGGTGGACAGGCGACTGCGACTCGGTCGTGTCGGTCATGGGAACACCTCTCTCTCCTGGAGCAGAGCGGTGTGGTCACCTCCGGGTGGTCCCCAGCCTGCCCTCTCACGCTAGGGAGCAGCGGGTGGTCCTACAACCAGGTTGCGTTCCGCGGCCTAACGGCCGGTCCAGCGAACCCAGCCGTGCACCTGCGCCGCTGCGCTCTCGAAGGACGAGTGCCCTCCGGTCAACGTGTGGTCCGGCGAATCGACGTTGTACGTGTCGGTCCGGGTGATGTCGCACACGACCTCAGAGTCGAGCCACACGTTCCAGTGGTCCTCCGAGTCGCGTACCCACCGCAGTCGGTCCGGCATGGTTTCCAATCGGTTCCGTGGAGCACGGTCGTCGCCCTCCGAGTTGGACGCTAGCCCTGTCGCATGTGCGGCGCACAGGGTGGCGGTGCGGATCGTCGGTGGTGGCTGGCACGATTGACCTGTGCCAGCTGCCCCGATGATCGACGCCGTCGACGTCATCCGCTTCGTCGGGCCGCAGACCTTCGGCCGCGCACGAGACGTCGTGCGTGCCGGTCTGGTGGACGACGCCACCTGGCACGACGACGACGGCACGGTCACCGCGGTCGTCTCCGGCACCGCCGACGACCCCTACGAACTGCGCGTCGACACCACCCCGGCGCGCGGCGACTTCGTCCGCCCGGTGCGCAGCACCTGCACCTGCCCGCTCGGCGGCGACTGCAAGCACGTGGCAGCCGCGCTGCTCACCATCAACGCGCGTGCCCTCGCCGCGAACGCCGGCCCACGCCCGGAAACGCCGGCTCCGCCGCCTTCGGACTGGAGGCACGACCTCGCCCGCCTCGCCGGCGACGACGACGCGCAGCCCCCCACGCCGCAGGGCACGCGGATGGGACTGCAGTTCGAGTTGCGTGACGCGGTCCCCGCGAAGCTCGCCTCGCGAGCGCGTGCCGCCGGCCGCGCCCTGCCGGCGCCGTCCCGCAGCGTGCGGCTCGGGGTCCGTCCGGTCACCCGCAGCGACGCCGGCAACTGGGTGCGCGGGCAGCTGACCTGGGGCACGCTCCCCTACTCGCAGAACCGGCTCGGCGTCGGTGCCGAACAGCACGCCTGGTTCCTGCAGCTCGCGGCCCTGCACCGTGCCGGACAGCTCGCAGGGCTGCCCGGCGAGAGCGACTGGCTGCACCTCGACGACTTCCGGAGTC